>JBELGO010000016.1:0-24697 GCA_042091915.1 SAR92 clade bacterium
TCATAGTGATTTCTCGTTGTTAGCTAAGGTGGTTAATTATTCGGCCACCACGGTAAGAGGGGCGCCACTATTAATGAAAGCGGCGAGCAATTCAACCAGGCGCGCAGGATCGCGAGCACCGGTCAGCTCTCTGCACGAGTGCATAGCCAACTGAGCAATGCCGATATCCAGAGTATTAACGCCAAGCTTTGCAGCACTTATCGGGCCAATGGTACTGCCACAACCCATATCATTGCGCGCGGCAAAACTCTGCAGTGGTACGCCGCACTGCTGTCCGAGCTGCTTAACCAGAGCACTGCCCAATGCATTGCTGGCATAGCGCTGCTTAACATTGGTTTTAATCACCGGGCCACCATTGAGCGCTGGCAGATGTTCTGCGTCGTGCACTGCGGGGAAATTGGGGTGAAGAGCGTGGGCGTTGTCACATGAGAGCAGCAGCGAGGCGGCCAATACTGTATCGAGCTGCCGGCCGCACAGGCGAGCTAATAGGGTCTGTAAAAACGGCCCGTCAGCACCTACCGCAGAGACAGAGCCAACCTCTTCGTGGTCGTTGCAGACCAGCACAGCGGTGTGACGGCCATCTGCGTTTAACAATGCTTGAAGCCCGGCAAAGCAACTGAGCAAGTTATCCAAGCGGGCACTGCTAATAAATTCACTGTTAACACCACTGAATGCAGCGCGACTGCAGTCGTAAAGTGCCAACTCATAGTCAACTAATTGCTCGCCTGCGCGGAGAAATTCCGCGCTGACTATGTCGTTGAAAGAGCTCTCGCCACCTTGCAGCAAGATCGGTTTTATATCGGTTTGCGGATTGATGGTGCGGCGGCTGTTGGCCTCGCGGTCGAGATGGATGGCCAGACTGGGAATAACCGCCATTGGCCGTTTAAAGTCGACCGTGCGCGAGCGCAACAGGCCCTGCTCGTCGCTGAACACCAGGCGTCCAGCAATACTCAAATCGCGATCAAACCAGGGGTTTAACAGTGCACCACCGTAAACCTCGACACTGAGTTGGTGATAGCCGTGGGCAAAGATATCTGCGTTGGGCTTTACCATCAGGCAGGGGCTGTCGGTATGGGCGCCGATCATACGCAGACCACCTGTTGCGGCATCTTCACTGCCGTGAACAAACGCAATAATCGAGCTGCCGTTGCGGGTTAAATAATAGCGCCCCCCCGCTTCGAGCTGCCACTCTTGGCTCTCATCCAGACGGCTAAAACCTGCCTCGTTGAGCAGCCCTTGCATACTCTCAACAGCGTGAAAGGGGGTTGGCGAAGCATCCAAAAAAGCCATTAATTGACCATTCAACAGACCGCTATCGGCCATACTGTTCTCCTTGGACTCTCTGTTAGTTATTGTTCTGTCTGCAGTAGGCGCAGCAAACTTGAGGTATCCCAGCGCCCGCCGCCACGTTTTTGCAGTTCTTGGTAGTAGTTTGCCACAGTCGCCGCCACCGGTAGCGGGCTGCCGTTGCGCGCCGCCTCAGCTTGGGCAATACCCAGATCCTTGACCATCCAATCGACCGCAAAACCGTGCTCGTAGTGGTCGGCCAACATAGTCGCAGCGCGATTTTCCATCTGCCAAGATTGCGCCGCACCGCGGCTTATCACATCGACGACTTGAGCTGGATCGAGCCCCGAGCGCTGAGCAAAATTGAGCCCCTCAGCCAAGCCTTGGAGCAGGCCTGCAATACAGATCTGATTGACCATCTTACAACGTTGGCCACTGCCGACTGGGCCCAAATGGGTGACTGCGCGCGCGTAACAGTCGATGGCCGCAGTGACTTTGGCGAGCGCTGCCTGACTGCCGCCACACATGACTGTCAGCACGCCGTTTTCGGCCCCCTGTTGACCACCCGAGATCGGCGCATCTACGAAGCTGGCTTGCCGCTGTTGGCAGAGTTCGGCGAGCTCTTCACAGACCTCTACAGAGACTGTGCTGTGATCGACCACCACTGCGCCCTCTTCAAGCCCAGCGAGGGCGCCCTGCTCACCCAGAAGTACTGCGCGCAAGTCGTCGTCGTTGCCGACACAAGTAAACACACACTGAGCACCTTGCGCTGCAGCGCGCGGAGTCGCGCAAACCGTACCGGAATATTGCTCGGCCCAGCGCTGAGCTTTATCGCTACTGCGGTTGTAAACCTGAACCTGATAACCGGCCTTAGCGAGATGGCCCGCCATGGGAAAACCCATCACCCCTAAACCAATAAAAGCGACGGTGGGTAACTCTGGGTTTGACTGCATTGCCGGTCTCTCCAAAAACTATCGCCACTAATGAGCGATTAAGATAAATAACAGCGCACCCAGCAGCAACCGGTAAATTACAAAAGGCCACATACCCATGCGCTCTACCCAGCGCATAAACAGCGCGATGCAGATATGTGCCGCAAGTCCTGAGACCACGGCGCCGATCAGCAATACTGCCCACTGCACTCCCCCTTGGGTGAGTAGCCCGAGAGCGAGATAGAGACCACTGAGGGCAATAACCGGAACAGAGAGCAAGAACGAGAACTCAGCGGCAGCGGCGCGACGATAACCGAGCAGTAGTGCAGCGGTAATCGTGATGCCAGAGCGCGAGGTGCCCGGAATGAGCGCTAAAACTTGAGCCAGCCCGACAATCAGCGCGGCGCGCCAACTGATAGCGACCAGCTGTTTGGCGCCAAATCGATCGGCTAGACCCAACAGCAGGCCAAAGACGACGGTTGAGGTCGCTATAACCCAGTCACTGCGCAGATGGGTGGCGATAAAATCACTACCCAGAAGACCCGCCAAACCGACCGGGACAGTGGCTATCATCAACAGCCAGGCCAAGTCGCTCTCTGAACTGCGTGCACTGCCGGCCAGCTGTCGCCCCCAAGCCACTGCCAACTGCGCCAAACGCTGCCGAAAGTAGATCACTACCGCGGCCAGGGAGCCAACATGCACGGCGACATCAAAGGCCAATCCTTGATCCTGCCAGCCCAGCAATTGGCTGGGCAATATAAGATGAGCAGAGCTAGAGATGGGCAGAAACTCTGTGAGCCCCTGTAGCAACGCCAGGAAAAATAGCTGAAAACTCTCCATCGTTACGTTTGCGAACTGCTGCTGGACGACATAATAGGCTGATGTTTCTGCCAAGCCTCACTGCCACGCAGATAGATAAGCTCGACTTTAGAAGCTGCCAGCCAGCCGCCGGCAGTGAACAGCTGCTGTGCAGCAGCCAGCATCGCATCGGCGCGCGGCAGTATCTCGAGACAGTTCACTGGGTCGAGATCGCCACATTGTAAGCTAGAGATTTCGCCAGCTAACGTGTGTGCAGCACGGCTCTGCTCCACAACCTGGTCGACCCCACACAGCTGTAAGGGTGCGTTGCGAATCGGCCGCTGCTGAGCCTGTGCGAGTGTGAAGTGGCCAAAATTAAACTGCTGCATACGCGCATCGGTGACTGCTACCAGCGTCTCTCCGGCGGGCAGCGAGCGCTGTTGTTGGGCCGTCGAGGCCAACACCTCCAGAGAATCTATCGGCAGCAGCGGCAGAGCCAAACCGACCGCCAGCCCCTGAGCTACCGCCAGCCCGATGCGCAAACCGGTAAATGAGCCCGGGCCTGTGCTGATAGCCACCGCACTGAGCTGCGTGCGCGCGAGCTGCGCCTGCTCGAGGAGTTGCTCGATGAGTTGCAACAAAGTGGCACTGTGTGTGCGCGGCTGATCACTTTGCAGCCACCAGTCGCGCACTTCACCCGTGTCGCTGATGTGGCGCAGCGCTACCGAGCAGGCAGCCGTAGAAGTTTCAATAGCGAGAATAGCGGGCATGCAGTGCCTGTTTTGAAGTGTATTGATGGGGAATAAAAAATCCCCGTTTAACAATAGCTAAACGAGGATTTTAAACCGCTTTGTCGCTGTGCTCCAGCCTTGTTAGCCTGCGCCAGCAAAGCTCTTATGCGAGGGCGCTAACAATACGCTGCTGTACTTCCGCCAGGGCTCCCGAGCCGTTCACTGTGGCAAATTTCACACGGCTATCTGCACCGGCCACGGCAGTATAAAATTCGATCAGCGGCTTAGTTTGATCGTGATAGATACCCAAGCGGTTGCGCACGGTCTCTTCACTGTCATCGGGGCGTTGAATCAGTGGCTCACCCGTTTCATCGTCGACACCCTCAACCGCTGGCGGGTTGTGGCTGACGTGGTAGACGCGCCCAGAGGCTTCATGAACACGGCGACCACTCAAACGGGCAATGATCTCTTCATCGTCAACTGCGATTTCAACCACAGCGTCGACAGCAACATTGGCATCGCGCATCGCCTCTGCCTGAACAATAGTGCGCGGGAAGCCATCAAACAAAAAACCGTTGGCGCAATCGGCTGCGGTAATTCGCTCTTTAACCAAAGCGATAATGATCTCATCGGAGACCAAACCGCCGCTGGCCATAATATCTTTTACTTTTAAGCCCAGCTCGCTGCCGGCTTTAACTGCAGCGCGCAACATGTCACCCGTAGAGATCTGAGGAATACCGTAATGCTCAGTGATAAATTGAGCTTGAGTCCCTTTGCCGGCACCCGGTGGGCCCAATAAAATAATTCGCATCATACTCTCCTCGCCGAGATGGCTTTTTAGTCTTTAGGTTTAAAATTTGGTCGGCTCAGCGGGCTATTTCGGCCTCTTTATGAGAGGTGTTAACGCACCCTTGGGGTGTCTGCTAGCGCGAGCGGGCGGCAAAGATACACTGAACTGCGATACCAGCACAACCCTACTAATTGCTATAGCGCCATCTGCAGGCGATTACTCTGCAGCCTTTACCTGCTCCCAGAGCAAATCCCAATCATCGCCAGAGAGGGCATTGAAAGGCTCTGAGTGGAGATCCAGCATGGCACCAAAGCGTCGCCGGAACTTATTGTTGGCAGTGCGCAGTGCTTGCTCTGCATCAATGTTTATATGGCGACCTAAATTAACTACCGCCAACAGCAGATCGCCGTACTCTTCCTCAATAGCAGGGCGGCTAGCGAGGTCAATCTCCGCCTTCAGTTCGTTGAGTTCTTCGCTGACTTTAGCTACCGGGCCCGCCACTGTCGGCCAATCAAATCCGAGCCGAGCAGCTTGTGCCGAAATTTTTTGCGCCGCAGCGAGAGCGGGCAATCCAGCGGGAAGATCGCCCCACAGAGGCGCTACTGGAGGATTGGGTTGCTCACTGCGCTGTGCTTTTTCAGCCGCCTTGATCTGCTGCCACTGTTCACCCAGAACAGATTTTTCTGGCGCCGGACCCTGGCGCACTGCGCCGTAGAGGTCACCGTCAACAAATACATGGGGGTGGCGACGCAACAATTTGCGAGTGATCGCATCGATCACATCATCAAAATTGAACAGACCTTGTTCACGGCCCAGCTGCGCATAGAAGACAATCTGAAAAAGTAGATCGCCAAGCTCGTCGGGGAGCTCATCAAAACGCTCTGCTTCAATCAGTTCCACTACTTCGTAGAGCTCCTCAATCGTGCTCGGCACAATCGAGTGGAAATTTTGCTCTAAGTCCCACGGACAGCCACCCTGTGGGGCGCGCAGCCGACTCATCAAATGCAGTAGATCGTTCAAACTGTAATGCTGCTCTGCCATTTTTACTCTCTTCTCAGTCGCCATTAGTGGTCACACAAAGGCTGGTAACACCCTCAATCTGACGCAGCGCAGCATACAGCGCCTCAGTGGCCAGAGTATCGCTGGGAAGTTCTACCCACATGCGCAGAGTTCGTCGGCCTGCGGCCTCAGCAACAGTCTCTACATCGATGATGTTGACACCATTCTCATTGAGCAGAGCCGTCACCGCCAACAGCAAACCGGTGCGATCAACGTAGGCTAAATCGAGACGCACAGAGGCGCCAAGCTGGCGCGGAATCTCTCCAACCTGTTCAGTTTGCGCCCAACTAATCGCCAAAACCCGTTCGGGCTCAACACTGCAAAGTTGCTTAAAGTTTTTGCACTCAGCGCGGTGAACCGAAACACCTCGCCCTTGGGTAATAAACCCACCCACTGCGCAGCCCGGCTGCGGCGCACAGCATCCGGCCAAGCGGTGAAGCATTCCTTCGAGGCCGACCAGTGGCAGTGCCGCAGGCGCATAAGCAAGCTTGGCTCGCGCTTTAGAAGCTGGCAACTGTTTGGGCCCTTGCGCATGACGCAGTAATTGCGCCGCGTGTAACTCACCGCTGCCCAGCGCAATTAGCAGCCCTCGCTCACTTACTTTATTGAACGATGGCGCTAATTCATCTAAGTCTATCCTCGGTCGGCCCGCCTCTTTCCAGGCTCGTTGCCAGAGTTTTTCACCCTCTTCTAAAGCCTGAGTATGGCGCTGGCGGCGAAACCACTGACTAATTTTTTCGCGAGCACGGCTACTGGCTAAATAGCCCATGGTGGAGCGCAGCCAATCGCGCGATGGCGCACCTTGTTCTGCGGTAATGATTTCAACGCGATCGGCTGTAGCAAGCTCAGTGGTTAGAGCAACCAGACGACCATTGACCTTAGCGCCGCGGCAGCGATGGCCGATATCGGTATGAATGTGGTAGGCAAAATCGAGCGGAGTAGACCCTCTGGGCAGATCGACAACATGGCCCTCAGGGGTAAAGACATACACTCTCTGATCATTAACCCCGGCTGCCATTGGTCCGCCAGCTTGGCTTTCTAGCTGCTGCTGCCAACTCAATACCTGGCGCAGCCACTCGATTTTACTCTCGTAATCACGCGCGGCAGGATCGCCGTCACCACTCTTATAACGCCAGTGCGCACACACACCCAATTCAGATTCACGGTGCATATCAAATGTACGTATCTGGATTTCTACCACTTTGTTGTCTGGGCCAACCACTGCGGTGTGCAAAGAGCGATAACCATTCTCTTTGGGGTGGGCAATGTAGTCATCAAATTCTTTGGGTATTGCGCGCCAGTTGGCGTGCACCCAACTTAGCAGCGTGTAACAGTCCGCTACACTCGGCACTAGAACGCGCACCGCGCGGATATCATAAACTTGCGAAAACCCCACCTCTTTGCGCTGCATTTTGCGCCAGATTGAGTAAATGTGTTTGGCCCGACCGCTAATTTCACCGGCAATATCCGCAGCTGCTAGTTGCTCTTTAAGTGTTGCTACCACCTCATCGATATAGTCTTGGCGCTGCGAGCGTTTCTCCGCCAGTAGCTTTGCGATAGCTTTGTAGTCGTCTGGCTCAAGGTAGCGAAAAGCTAAATCTTCCAGCTCCCACTTAAGATGACCAATACCCAACCGATCCGCCAGTGGCGCATAGATATCAAAGATTTCGCGGGCCACGCGCAGCTGCTTATTGGTATCGGCACTTTTGACTGCGCGGATGGCACAGGTGCGCTCGGCGAGCTTGATTAGAGGTACCCGCACATCATCTATCAGCGAGACCAGCATCTGCCGGATTTTGCCCGCTTGGCGACTGCCTTGATCACCAAATACCTCGGCGCTACTGTCGTTGCGCAGCGTGCTAACCACCGCCATACGCTGCACTTGTTCGATTAAACCAGAGACTTCTGCGCCAAACTGCTGCTCAATCTGTGAGAGCGCCAAACGCCCCTCACGCACTGCGCGATAGAGTAGACCAGCTTGCAAGGCTGTAGTGTCCAGCTGAAATTCAGCCAATATCTCGACCATCTCCAGCCCGCTGTGCAGACAACTCACCTCGCGCGCCCAAACTCTATTCAACGCCGGGGTAGCCAGTTGAGCTTGGCGTGCCACCTCACCCGCGGCTGTCAGTGAGGGCGGCAGTTCGTCGAGAGCCAGGTCCCAGCGCAGCGCCAGGTCCTCACTCCACTGCCTGATATCGATAGTATCGATATCGGTCTCAAGTAGACGATCGCGTACAGTTACCATAGGAGCCGCTCAGCCACTAAGCAAAGAGACCGGAAGAGAGATAGCGGTCGCCGCGATCACAAATGATTGCCACGATGGTGGCACCGGCATTGGGGATCTGTGCAGCCAACTGGGCGGCAGCGTAAACAGATCCACCCGAAGAGACGCCAGAAAAAATACCTTCCTCGCGAGCCAATCGCAGCATCATCTGCTCTGCGTCGGCTTGACCAATATCGACCACACGATCAACTACATCGGGGTCATAAATACCCGGCAGGTACTCTTGTGGCCAGCGTCGTATACCCGGTATTGAAGCGTCAGGTTGCGGTTGCAGACCAATAATCTGCACCTCACTGTTGCGCTCTTTGAGATAACGACCGGTGCCCGTAATCGTACCTGTAGTACCCATAGAGCTGATAAAGTGCGTCACACAGCCGTCGGTCTGCCGCCAAATTTCTGGCCCTGTGCCGCTGTAGTGTGCCGCGGAGTTATCCGCATTGTTAAATTGATCGAGCACCCTGCCCTCGCCGCGAGACTGCATTGCGAGAGCCAAATCACGCGCACCCTCCATACCCTCTTCGCCACTCACCTCAATCAATTCGGCGCCGTAAGCTGTCATCGCCGCTTTGCGCTCCGCAGTCGCATTGGCCGGCATAATTAGGGTCATTTTGTAACCCTTCATCGCTGCGGCCATGGCCAATGCAATGCCGGTGTTGCCACTGGTTGCTTCGATCAAGCGGTCACCCGGATGAATATCCCCGCGCAACTCAGCTTGAACAATAAGATTGAGAGCCGGCCGATCTTTCACCGAGCCAGCCGGATTGTCACCCTCGAGTTTGGCTAAAATCACATTGCCAGTGTCGGCGCCAATACGCTGCAAACGCACCAGGCGTGTCTCTCCGACAGTCGCATCTATAGAGGGGTAGTGGCTGCCGAAAGGCTGTGACGAGGGGGTATTCATGTCGGATTACTCAATATTAGCGGTGTGTTGTCAGCAGTTTATTGTGCCTGATGCCGAAAGTCAGCGGTGCATTGATGCGGTTATAACTTATACACAACAGTTTAGACCAGGGCGGCGTAAGCGACGGCGTAATCGGCCTCATCGGAGAGTGACAGGAGTACAGTCTCACCCCCCAAAGCCTGAGCTGCTGACAGTGCACCGGCACTCAACACGACCTGTGGAGCGCCCTCAGAGTTATTGCTGATCTCAATATGTTGAAAGCTGACGCCACGCCCTATACCGGTCCCCAATGCTTTGGCTATCGCCTCTTTGCCGGCAAAACGTTTAGCCAGGAAGCTGATCGGCTGGCCGCGCAGACGGTAAGTGTCGCGCTCGGCAGCAGTGAGTACGCGGCTAACAAATTTTTCGCCCTGGCGCTCTAAAATAGCGGCAAAACGATTAATGGCAACAATGTCAGTACCGATTCCTTTCATACTTTTTACTCTGCAATGGTCTGGTTAGCGTCTGGTACAAGGGCGGCACTGTCGAGATACTGCCGATAGAGCATACGGCTGTTGAGTCGCTTGCCATCAAGATGAAAGTCTATCACCGAGCGCAACAGGCGCTTGGCCGCAGTGCGCGGGCCGCTACTGTGAAAATCACCGCTGGCAATGGCCAGCAGCTCTTCACCGCTAAAGCTGCGCCCGGCCACCACACCGAGATCGGCGCGATAATCATAGCGCCCGGCAGGCAGCAGCGGTTCGCCACTGACCGCTTCGCAATCCAGAACCAAACCGTAGCCGAGTTCCTCAAGCAACACCATCTCAAACTCGCGCAACAGACATTCATCAATCGGCTTCGCCGAGGAAATTTGCGCCAGCTCGCTGAGCAGTTGCTGATAACTCTGGTAGAGATAGGGGTGTGGATCATGCTCGTGGAGCAATCTATACACCAGCTCGTTTAAATAGAGCCCCGAAAACAGTGCTTCATCGCGCAGAAAACGGCCGGGTTCGGCAGGCTCGGCACTAATTAAACTCTTTAAATCGCCCCGCCCTCGCCAGCTCAATGTATAACAACCAAACGGCATCAAACCCTTGTTGGCACCGCGCTTACTGCGTTGACGAGTGGCTTTGGCTACGGTGCGTATGCGGCCGTGGTTGAGGGTAAACAGATCGAGCAGCTGGCTGCTCTCGCGGTAGGGCCGCGAGTGGAGCAGATAGCCCGCCTCACCCTCGACGCGGTCTTCCATTAGTCGAGATAACCCAAACTGCGCAGTGCACGTTCGTCGTCACTCCAACCACTGCGCACTTTAACCCAGGTTTTCAACATCACTTTTTGATCAAACAGCAGTTCCATATCTTGGCGCGCTTGTTGGCCTATTTTTTTTATCCGCTCACCCTTCTCGCCGATGATGATCTTCTTTTGACCCTCGCGCTCCACCAAGATCAGCGCATCGATGTGAATAATCCGTTCATCGCGACTAAAGCTCTCGATTTCTACAGTGACTTGGTAGGGGAGTTCGGCGCCAAGTTGACGTGTAATCTTTTCACGCACGAGTTCTGCCGCCAAAAACCGCTCTGTGCGATCGGTAATCTGGTCTTCCGGGAAAAAGTGGTCGTTGCTCGGCATCAGCGCAACTAACTGCTCTTCCAGCAGTGCCAGATTGGTTTGACGCAAAGCCGACAGGGGGATCACCTCGCGGGCTCCGACCTGATCGCTGACAAATTGCAGATGCGGCAGAAGCTCTTCTTTATCCTCTACCAGATCAACTTTATTGACCGCCACAATCACAGGGGCGCCAGCATTTTTTACCTGACGCGCAACATACTCGTCAGCGCTGCTCCACTCGAGGCGGTCGACAACAAAGACCACCGCATCGACATCCGCCATAGCACTCATCGCACTGCGGTTCATAACCCGATTAATTGCCTTCTCTTGGTTGGTGTGGATACCCGGAGTATCGACAAATATCAGCTGGTAGTGGGCTTCAGTTTTTATGCCCAGTAGCGTATGGCGAGTGGTTTGCGGTTTGCGCGAGGTAATGCTGAGCTTTTGCCCGAGCAGATGGTTGAGCAGTGTCGATTTGCCGACATTGGGCCGACCAACAATGGCGACATAGCCACAACGGCTATTTTCACTCTCTGCCTGGGGTGTTTCGGTATTCATCATTGTGCCTCTAGGTAAGCCAACAGCTCTGCGGCTGCAGCTTGTTCTGCCTTGCGGCGACTGCGCGCTTGCGCTTGCGCGGGTTTATTGCGCAGTGCGATTTTGCAGCTGACCACAAAGGTTCTCTGGTGTGGCTCACCGCACTCTTCGAGCAAAGTATATTCGGGCAGCGGTTTGCCGCGCTGTTGCAACCACTCCTGCAGCGCCGTCTTTGGATCTTTTGCCGGCGCGCGGTAATCTGCAGCGGCAAGAGCTTGGGCAAACCAGTTACTGATTACCGACTCACAAGCGCTGCCGTCACTGTCGATATAAATGGCTCCAATCAACGCCTCGACACTGTCTCCTAAAATTGAGTCGCGACTAAAACCGCCGCTTTTTAACTCACCCGGACCGAGATGGAGATGCTCGCCGAGATCTAACTCGCGAGCAATGGTGGCCAACGATTCAGCGCGCACAATAGCTGAACGCATGCGGCTAAGATCACCCTCGCTGGCTTGCGGAAACTGGTTAAACAAGAGTTTGCTGATGGTAGTACCGAGCACTGCATCGCCGAGAAATTCCAAACGCTCGTTGTTAGGCTCACCGACGCTGCGGTGCGACAGAGCCAACTCCAGCAGTGCTGTGTCTTCAAACTGATAGCCGAGGCGGCGCATTAACTGCGCGCGCTTCTCCAATTGTTGGATTCGATTCATAGAGCCATCTCAGCGGATAGCGCCGGCGCGCGAAAAACTCGGCAGCGTGTTGCGCTCGTCCCAGAACATCCAGCGGGCAAAAGCTTTACCGACAATCCGCTCGGCCGGCACGGGGCCCCAGACGCGGCTATCACTCGAGTTATCGCGGTTATCGCCCATCATAAAGTAGTGGCCGGCAGGAACAATATCATGGAAATTCTGGCTCAATCGGCCCGGCTGCAAGCGACGCTGTATGGGGTGCTGATAACCGTTTAAATCCTCGCTAAAGCGGCCACTGCGCAAGTCGCCGGCAACCGGCTGCGCATCGCTCTGCTCCATGCGCTCGCCATTGATAAATAATTGACCGTTGACCACGCTGACTTTATCTCCCGGTAAACCGATCACTCGTTTAATAAAGTAGCGCTCTTCGTGGGGTGGGAAAAAAACCATGACATCACCGCGCTGCGGCTCACTAATAGGGACCACTAAGTTGCGCAGCACCGGTAGCCGCAGACCGTAAACCCACTTATTAACGACGATGAAATCACCGCGCTGCAGGGTTGGCACCATCGACGAGGAGGGAATTTGAAAGGGTTCAATAATAAAGGAGCGCAACACCAGCACAATGCCGAGCACCGGGGCTAGAGAGGCGGTATATTCGATTGCGCCGCGATCGGTGCGAATCCAAAACCGATTGAGCAACCAGAAGCTGGCGGCGAGCAAAAAAAGCAGCGTCAGTATCAGTTCAAAGTTAATATCCACGTGCATTTAGCTCCCTGTTTGACTCGGCACTGAGACTGCCGCCATTAATCAGTTTTCAACACCGCCAAGAAAGCCTCTTGTGGAATTTCCACCGAGCCCACCTGTTTCATACGTTTTTTACCGGCTTTTTGCTTTTCTAACAGTTTGCGTTTGCGCGACACATCACCACCGTAACATTTAGCGGTAACATTTTTGCGCAGCGCCTTGACAGTTGTACGGGCAATCACATGGCCACCTATAGCCGCTTGAATCGCCACATCGAACATTTGGCGAGGTATCAGATCCTTCATTTTTTCGGTCAGCAGCCGACCGCGGCCCTGCGAATTATCGCGGTGGATAATCGCGGCCAGCGCATCGACTTTATCGCCGTTAATCAGCACATCCAACTTAACCAGTGAGGCCGCTTCAAAGCGCACAAAGTTGTAGTCGAGAGAAGCGAAACCGCGACTGACCGACTTGAGCCGATCAAAGAAGTCCATCACTACTTCGCTCATCGGCAGCTCGTAAGTTAACGAGACCTGGCTGCCGGCGTACTGCATATCTTTTTGCACGCCGCGTTTTTCAACACAGAGTGAGATCACATTGCCGATATAGTCCTTGGGCACCAAAATATTCGCTTCGCAGATTGGCTCGCGCATTTGTTCGACATAAGCGGGATCTGGCAGGCTGGACGGATTAGAGATATGCAGCAGCTCGCCATCGGTTTTTAAAATCTCGTAGACCACGGTGGGCGCAGTGGTGATTAGATCTAAATCGTACTCGCGTTCCAAACGCTCTTGGATAATCTCCATGTGAAGCATACCCAAGAAGCCACAGCGAAAACCAAAGCCGAGCGCATCTGAACTTTCGGGTTCATAAAACAGCGATGCATCATTCACTGCCAGCTTGCCCAAAGCCTCGCGGAAATCTTCAAAGTCGTCAGAATCAACTGGGAACATACCGGCGTAAACTTGCGGTTTGACTCGCTGAAAGCCCGGCAGAGAATCTACTTCCGGAGTTTTGGCGTGGGTAAAGGTATCGCCCACAGGCGCACCTTTGATGTCTTTGATACCGGCGACCACAAAACCTACTTCACCGGCACGCAATACACCGGTGTCGACCGGCTTGGGGGTAAATACTCCAACTTTGTCGACAACGTGGGCTTTGCCTAAGGTTTTTGCGACGACTTTGTCTTTGGTCTTAAGTTCGCCCTGCATCACACGCACCAGCGAAACCACACCCAAATAATTGTCAAACCAAGAATCGATAATCAGCGCGCGCAGCGGGGCATCAATTTCACCCTGCGGAGGCGGCACCTTGGCTACCAGCTGCTCTAAAATATCGACAATACCAACACCTGTTTTAGCGCTGCAGGGTACCGCTTCGCTGGCGTCGATACCGATAATCTCTTCGATCTCCTCTGCGACCCTATCCGGTTCGGCTTGGGGCAGATCCATTTTATTGAGTACTGGCAATACCTCCAAACCCTGGGCGATCGCGGTATAGCAGTTGGCCACAGACTGTGCCTCGACACCCTGAGCGGCATCGACCACCAGCAGAGCACCCTCGCAAGCCGCCAGCGAGCGCGACACCTCGTAGGAGAAGTCGACGTGGCCGGGAGTATCAATAAAGTTTAACTGGTAAGTCTTGCCGTCGGCCGCGGTATAAGGGAGCGTGACACTCTGAGCTTTAATAGTAATCCCACGCTCGCGCTCAATATCCATAGAGTCGAGCACCTGGGCAGCCATTTCGCGTTCACTGAGGCCACCACAATGCTGGATAAAGCGATCGGCTATCGTCGATTTACCGTGATCGATGTGGGCAATAATTGAAAAATTACGGATATGTGAGAGGTCAGACACGGCGCTTTAGTGCTCTAAAAATGGGGTGGCGAATTCTAGCTTATTTAACCGCTTAACGCACACTATTGCTGACGCCTGAGCGGTCATTCGCTCCGGCGTCAGCACACTGGCTCAGCCCAAATTTGACGCGACGGATCAATCGATGACTATGGTCCTTGAGATAGCTCGCCCCTGGCGATAGAAGACCAGATAGACTGGGCTCTGCTCTGGCGCCTCAGCGACGGCCAGATCATACTCTTCAACATCCAACAGCTGGCTGTAACCGAGCCGCACAATGATATCGCCAGGGCGCAGCCCGGCTGTCTGAGCCGGCGAGTTTTCTGCCACCTCGGCGATCACCACACCACCGCGCAACTGCAGCGCGCGCAACTGCCGCGGTTCGAGATCGTTCACCAACAATCCCAAGCGATCGGTGCCATCGCGGCGAGCCGCGCGTTGATCATCGCTGTCCAGCGAGCCCACTTCGACAGAGAGTGAGCGCTTCTTGCCCTGGCGGTAGAGCTCAACATCGACCTCTTTGCCCGGTCTAGTTAGCCCCACAACATGTGGCAGATCACCTGATTCAACTATCGGCTTGCCAGCGAATTCGACAATAACATCTCCGGGCTGAATACCGCCGCGATCGGCAGGGCCATCTGGCTCGACTGCATTGATCAATGCTCCGCGCGGTTTATCCAATCCCAGCGATTGAGCAAGATCGCTGTCGATATCTTGCATAACTACACCGAGCCAACCGCGCTCAACGGTGCCGTCCTCTTTAAGCTGTGCAACGACTTCTTGCGCCACTTGAGCAGGGATAGAAAAAGAGAGGCCGATAGAGCCACCGCTGCGAGAGTATATTTGTGAGTTTATTCCGACCACCTCACCATCGAGGTTGAACAGTGGGCCACCGGAGTTGCCCGGATTGATCGCCACATCAGTTTGAATAAAGGGCACATAGTTCTCACCGCGCTCGGTGGGCAAACTGCGGCCTTTGGCACTGACAATGCCGGCGGTAGCGGAATAATCCAGGCCAAATGGCGAGCCAATAGCCACCACCCATTCACCGACACGCAACGCCTCCGAGTCGGCAAATTTCAGCGTCGGCAAACCTTGTGCATCAATTTTAAGCAGCGCCAAATCTGACCGTCTGTCACTACCTACCACACTGGCACTGTATTCATCGCGGTCGGCAAAGCGGACGACGATCTCTTCTGCGCCTTCGACCACATGGTGGTTGGTAAGAATATAACCGTCGCTGCTAATAACGAACCCAGAGCCCAACGAAACTGCAGGGCGCGAGCGCTGCTGGGGCTGGGCGCGCTCGAAGAACTCGCGGAACATTTCCGGCAACTGATCGCTGCCAAACGGAGAGCGGCTAGCGCGGGCAGGCTCACTCTTTTGCACGGTATTAATTTTTACTACAGCAGGGGAGACCTCTTCAATCAGATCGGCAAAGTCAGGCAGCCCTGCATTTGCGGACAACGCAGCAAAAAGCAGCGCAAAACAGAGGGCGTTAGCTCCAATAAAACGCTTGTTCAGCGCTGCGAGAAGTGAAAATTTCAACACGAAGATCTCCTTAGCTGAGATAAATTAAAACCCGTTAAAGTTCTGCTGCAGGGCCGAGCAATACCGGGACGAAACGGCAATCACTGGCCCAGCGTCGCGTTTGAGCCCGCACTACCACTGCCGCACCGAACAGCCCAAACAGCGCCGCCAACACCACCAAAGGGGTCTGCCAGGGCGAATCTGAAAGCACTAATTCAGCACTTGCGCCGCACAACAGGGCCACTACCAGAGGTAACAGATACGCCAACATCGATGTAGCTACCACCGCGTGCTCCGCGATGCCGATTTCGACGGCATCGCCGCAGCTGAAAATACGCTGCTGTTGTGGCGGTAGACTGACGCGCAGTTGCGCGGTGTGACCGGCGAGTTGCGCCAACACACGCTGCCCACACCCTTTTTTTGCCGAGCAGCTATCACAGGTTGAGCGCTGAATGGTTTCAACCCACACAGCATCAGTCTCAACGGCTGTCACCCAACCCTTCTCGACAATCATTTTGGTTGCTCAACGCTGACTTTAGATGCGGCAAAAACCACTGAACTCAATATTTTTTCTGCAGTTGCCCGCGGCAGCTCGCCCACCACACTGACGGCGATACCCAAACGTGGATCTTGCTGACCTTGCAACTGGCGAATGACTGCACTGGTGGCACCGCGCGATCCGCCGATAGATTCCACCGCGAGCCGGTTTGAAGGGTCAATAAATAAGGTGAATTGAGCTAAACCATCGCTAAACATAAAACTTTCAAGGCCGGCCGACTCACGCCGGTAGTCGCTCAATGCAAATCCAATCGGCCACCACTCCAACCGCCACGGCGACTGCTCAGCTGCGGCTACGCGCAGCCGTTGTTGATCGGCACTTTCACAATGGACAATATCACTGCTGGGCGGCTGGCTGGCTCGTTCGCCGGCCGGCGTATCTTCTGAGAGGTCGTTAAAAGCAACAAATTGGCTTGAGGCGAGTAGCTGGCCATCGACTGTCAAATATTCAGAGCGCAATAAAATGCCTGTTTTGGCGTCAATAAAGAGTCTTCGCGGGTAGCGCAGTTCGTCGCGAGCCACTGCAATAATTGTATAGGCCAAGCGGTCGGCTACACGCTGAACCCCAGCGAATTGCAGCTGGTAGTAATCTTCCAGGGGCACACGCTCAATATTGGGCGCATTCAGTTCTGTGGCCAGCTGGGTGAGGGAGGCCACCGGATCGGCGAACACCTGGCAGTCGCGATCGGCGTAGTGCAACTGCATGCCATAGGGTGCGCCATCGAGAGCGACATAGCGAAGTTCGCTCCCCTCACCCACCAGGGTGTGCTCGACAGCGATTGAGACGGGTGCACCCCCCTGTATTTGTACAATAGTGCCGCGGTAGGCGTGACTGCGTGCGGCATCGGTAAGCCCTGCCAACAATGCCAGCGGATCTGTGTTGGCAGGCAATTGGGAGGATGGCTCAGAAGTTTGCGCCACGCCGAAAGGAACGGCTAGAGACACACTCAGTGCGACAACTAATGAACGCAGATCAAATCGCGCAGCTCTCTTTTTCATAACAGGTCCGTATTTGTCAGCCACGCAATGGCATGCCCGCTAGGCGCACAGTGGCAGTAATCAAAAGGTGGTGCCGGCGAGTTTAATTTCAACCTTAAGCTCGCAACTCAGACAATTTTAACGAACTTGTCGCCCGTCTGGCAGTGTCGCTGGCAGCATCACCGGAAGCAGCGCTGGGTTTGCCACACTGGCTGACTGCGCTTGATGGCGCTGCAGTAGGTTGAGCAGGTAGTTGCGACTGTGCAGATAATCGGCCTCACTCATGCCGTTGGTCGACGGCACTTTAGCTCTATTATTACCGGCAGAGTTAAGTGAGCCTTGGGCACTCACTGTTTGCGCGTTTAGAGCGGGGCGAAAGCCCGCAGGAAATTGCAGTGCAGGGCCGCTGTAGGTTTCTGTGGCCAAACTCTCTTGGGCAAATTCTAGAGCTGGCTGTTGGTTAGAACTGGTTTGCAACTGCTGAACCCCAACCAAGGCAAATACCGCCACTGAGGCTGCCACAGCCAAGCGGCTGAGGTTGCTCCCCAGAGAACTCCAGCGACTGCGCGCATGCTCAGGCTCGTCGGCAATCGCTGCGGCAACAGCCGAGGAGATATCGAGACCTTCAAACTGCTCACCGCGCAAAATTGAGCGCTGCTGGTGGTAGCCACTCCAACGTTGTCGCAGAGCGCTGCCCTCATCACCGTCCAACTCGCGCAGCAATCGCTGCAGCTCTAGCTCACTGATTTCACCATCTGCTAGAGCGGAGAGGGATTCGTTGACGCGCTGTTGGTATTCGCTCATAGAGTTATCTCATTGTCTTCGTATTCAAGCCAAAAACACTGCCCTGGCTAACACATTGTCTTTCAGTTGCCGAGTATGACTCGGCTGCCGCAAAGAAGTTCCACTACCTACAAAACTATTTTAGCTGCGCCGCCAAAATTGGCCAAGACTCCACTTTTTTAGCCAAGATCACTGCGCACTCGGGCTATTTCTCGCTCTATCGCCTCGCGAGCGCGGAAAATCCGCGAACGCACAGTCCCTATTGGGCACGACATAACTTCGGCAATCTCTTCATAGCTTAAGCCATCGTATTCTCGCAGCGTTACAGCACTGCGCAGCTCCTCGGGCAACTCATCGACAGCGCTTTGCAGAGCTGCTGCCAGTTGGTCTCGAGCCAAAGAATTCTCAGGATTTTCCAATTCGGTGAGATGGGCACTGGCACCGAGTTGTTCGGCATCTTCTAACTCCAAATCGCCACTCTGCGGGCGACGGCTGCGCGATACCAGGTAATTTTTTGCACAGTTCACCGCTATGCGGTAGAGCCAGGTATAAAATTGGCTGTCGCCTCGAAATTTGGGCAGTGCTCGGTAGGCTTTAATAAACGCCTCTTGGCTGACATCGGAAACTTCGTCGCGATCGCGCACAAAACGGCCCACTATGGCCTGTACACGGCCCTGATACTTGAGCACCAAAAGATCAAAAGCGCGTTTATCGCCGCGCTGCACCCGTTCAACCAGTTGTGCATCACTGCTGCTGTCCTTGGCGCTACTATTTTTGTCGACCATCCACTCACTACTTATTTTATCGTTGTAAACACAGCTACTGTTTAGTTAACCGCGATTTTTTGGCCCAGCGCACTTCGGTTGAAGCTGGCAGAAAGCTGTCAGACCCTGCACAGGCAGATTAGTTCAGCGCTCAACTGAACATAGAGACTTAGCGAACTTCACTGGGATAGTCTATCATGCCGCTCTTGCGAACACAGGCGGAGAGCCTCAATGACTCGTCAATCACAATACGATGTTTTAATTGTCGGCAGCGGTGTAGCCGGCTTGGCACTAGCTTTGCAGCTAGAGCACTCTTTGAAGGTCGCTGTTATCAGCAAAGGGCCTCTGATCGGCGGCTCATCTTGGCTGGCCCAGGGTGGTATCGCCGCAGTCTTTGACCAGGGCGACTCACTGCAAGCGCATATCGACGATACTTTGGTTGCCGGTGCCGGTCTCTGCCACGAGCCCGCTGTTCGCTTTGTGGTTGAGAATGGGCCCAGTGCAGTGCGCTGGCTGATCGATCAGGGTGTTGAGTTTACCCGTCGCGAAGATGATGGCGACTACCACCTCACCCAAGAGGGTGGCCACAGCCACCGCCGCATCCTGCACACAGCTGACGCCACCGGCGTCGAGATTACCGGCACACTCATCGAGCGCACTCGCGCAGCTGATAATATCGATATCTTTGAAGACCACTGCGCCGTCGACCTAGTCACTCAAGCCGACCACGATTCGCGCAAGATCCGCTGCAGCGGTGCTTATATTTTGGATCGCGGCGACGGTAGCGTCACCCTTTTCCAGGCGCGCTCCGTCGTTTTAGCCACCGGCGGCGCCAGTAAAGCTTACCTCTATAGCAGCAATGCCGATGGCGCCAGCGGTGACGGTATTGCCATGGCTTGGCGGCGCGGCTGTCGCGTGGCGAACATGGAATTTAACCAGTTTCACCCCACCTGCCTCTACCACCCGGGGGCTAATTCGCTGCTAATAACAGAAGCGTTGCGCGGTGAAGGTGCCAAACTGCTGCTGCCTGATGGCACCCGCTTTATGCCCAACTTCCACCCCGCCGCTGAACTCGCTCCGCGCGATATCGTAGCGCGCGCCATAGATCATGAGATGAAACGACTCGGTGCTGACTGTCTTTACCTCGATATCAGCCACAAAGGCAGTGATTTTATCACCAGCCACTTTCCTACGGTTTACAAAAGCTGTCTCGAATACGGCATCGACATCACTGCAACTCCGATTCCAGTGGTACCCGCCGCGCACTACACGTGTGGCGGAGTTGTCGTCGACGAAAGTGGCGCCACCGATCTGCAAAACCTCTACGCAGTCGGAGAGACGGCGTTTACCGGCTTGCACGGTGCCAACCGCATGGCCAGCAACTCATTGCTCGAGTGCCTCGTCTACGCTCGCTCGGCAGCCGCCGCCATCAACGCGGCAATGCCCTCAATACACCAACCCGACTTTGTAAAGCCGTGGGATGAATCGCAGGTAACATCCTCCGATGAAGACGTGGTGATATCGCACAACTGGGACGAGCTGCGTCGTTTCATGTGGGATTATGTCGGCATTGTCCGCACAAACAAACGCTTAGAGCGCGCCGAACACCGGATCAAACTTCTCCAGCAAGAGATTCAGGAGTACTACAGCAACTACAAGGTGAGCCGCGATCTGCTCGAGTTGCGCAATCTGGCGACAGTGGCAGAACTGATTATTCGCTGTGCCCTGCAGCGGCGCGAAAGCCGCGGCTTGCACTACACATTAGATTATCCAGAACTCTCCACTCTGGCTCGAGATACCATTTTGGTGCCACTCAATTTTGCCGACCAAGAGTTTGTGATCAGCCGACGTTAAATGAGACCGAGCATCAGTGCTCGGCACAGACGGCAGTACTCACCCGGGGGAAGGGCGTCACGGCAGATCCACAGCTGCTTGGGCAGCCGCTGCCCTGGTAGGCGAATCGAAAGCAGCAGTAACGGACCGTAGATCCACTGTTGAGGGCTTAAGCTAACAAGCTGAGCTTCACAGCTGGGTGGCGAAGAGTAAATCCAGCCGTCGCTGGTGAGTTGCAATGTGTAAGTTCGCTGCGGGCGCCGCCACTCGTAAACCGCGATAGCGATTGCGCAAAACCACCAAGCAAGAGCCATAATCGCGCTCGCGGCGAGCAGTGAACCAGAGCCACCAATCAGAAGTGCCAGATTAACTCGGCAACAGCGCAAGCTGCGCGAATCACCTGTCTGCCAGTGATTGCTGGGTTGAGTGTCAGCTGAAATCAGTGGCGTGCGCCCGGCGTGTTGCGACTGTCGCGGACACGCTGAACAATCGCCAGTAGTTCAGGCTCCTCGGGGTCGATACGCTTCATCAGCCAGCCAAAAAGGTCTTGGTCTTCACACTCCAGCAGTGACCAAAATCGGGCTTGGTCCGCTTTGCTGAGATCATCGTAGTTTTCATCAACAAACGGACTGAGGATTAGATCCAGCTCCAACATACCGCGGCGGCTCGCCCATTTAACTCGGTTCTTATCCACTCTACTGCTCCTCGCTCAAGGGACTGGGCGCAAGCCCAGTAAAGCCGTTATTATAGGTGAGTTAGTGGCGCTGATCACTGGGTAAAATAATCTCTAGTCTAGCCGCTTAATACATTTAAGGAACCGACCATGAACCACATGCTCACCAACATTGACGGCAACAGCCAGCTTATCGCACGCAAACGCGGCGCCATCCAGCTGCGCGGCAGTGATGCGGCAAAGTTTCTCCAAGGCCAAGTCACTTGTGATCTCATTACCTTGGCCGACGAGCCCAACGGCAGTGTGATCAGTGGCGCACAATGCACCCCCAAGGGGCGCATGATCTTTGATTTCAGTGCCTTTTACTACGGCAGTGAGGAGATGCGTGATTTGATTTTAATCACAGCGCCCGAGCTGGTTGAGCTGGCCATCGCCAGCCTGAAAAAATACGCCGTGTTTTTTAAAGTAAAGATCTCCGACGTCTCTACACAATGGCAACAACAGCTGCTGTTTGGAACCCCGCCAGAGACACTGCCAGAGGGTATTATTGCTCAGCCGCTGAGCAGCGATATCACTGCTCTAACTCTAGCCGACGGCAAGCACTGTGAGCTCAACCCACCTAGCCGTGAGACGGCTGACGGCCGCTGGCTCAACAATCAATTAATTGCTGCAGGTGTCGCCGAAGTGAGTGCTGCAACTACCGAATTGTTCATTCCACAGATGCTCAATTTTGACCACCGCAACTTTATTAGCTTTAAAAAAGGCTGCTACACCGGCCAGGAGATTGTCGCTAGGGCGCACTATCGAGGCGCGGTTAAACGCCGTTTGGCGCGCGGGGTGACAGAATCTCCACTGCCTGCACTGCTCGTTCCTGGCAGTGAACTGCGCGACAGTGAGGGGCGCGCCCTGGGTACGGTTGCGGCGGTCGGCGACCGCCAATTTCTGGTTGCAGCAACCGAGGCGGCGACAAGTCAGCACGATTTTACCGTCGATTCCACTGCCTTCACTGCAGAGCTGACTGCACTTGCCCCTGCCAGTGAGTGAGTTTTACTCTGCGGCATTAGATTGGGTGGCTGGCCACAGCGATCTATTAACTGCGATCGGGTTTATTTCGGCGATAGTATTTGTCGCCAGCTTAGCCTCTCTGCCGTGGCTGGCCGCCGCCATCGATGAGCACTATTTTTGTGACACTCGACAGCCGAGAAAAAAACATCATCCTCTGCTGAGTTTGGTGCGCAATCTGACAGGGTGGCTATTGCTGATTTGCGGGATTGTGATGTTAGTGCTACCTGGCCAAGGTATTTTGACTATTTTAGTCGCTCTGGTATTGATGGATTACCCCGGAAAAGCTGAATTGGAGCAGTATGTTGTCAGTCTCCCTTCGGTTCTAAAAAGCCTGAACTGGTTGCGCCGACGGCGCGGGGCGCCCCCTCTGAAACTAAAAAAGTGAAGACTGCTGCACTGGCAGCGACCAATCGACTGGCTCTCTGCCTGCTGCCTGTAGTGCACAGTTAGCCTGTGAGAACGGTTTAGAACCCAAAAAACCTCGATACGCTGAGAGTGGTGATGGGTGACTACTGGTCAGAACCGTGTGCCGCTGCTCATCAATTTGCACTCTTTTTGCGGCAGCGAAACTGCCCCACAAAATAAATACTTTCGGCCTGCTATCGGCACTCAAAGCCTCTAAAATCCCATCGGTAAAAGACTCCCAACCCCAACCTTGGTGGCTATTGGCGACGCCTTTTTCTACAGTTAATACGCTGTTGAGCAACAACACACCGCGCTGAGCCCAGACCGTGAGGTCGCCACAGTCGGGCGATTGCAGTCCAAGATCTGCCTCTAGCTCGGTAAAAATATTGCGCAGTGACGGCGGTATTTTGACGCCGGGCGGAACCGAAAAACTCAACCCATGAGCCTGCCCGGGGCCGTGGTAGGGATCTTGGCCGACGATGACTACTTTGACCTGTTGTGGATCACAGAGCTGTAAAGCAGCAAAACGTTGCCCACAGGGCGGGTAGATTTCTCTTCCAACTCGCTCACTTTCCGCCAAACGCAGCAAAAGTGAATCAGAGGGTAGCGGCTGCTGGTATTTTTGCAAAAAATCTTGCCAGCGGCTGGGTAGCGACTCTCGCAGAGATGTAGGAGCAACAAACGACACAATCGACCTTATAGGCGTATTCAATAAGTCAAATGCTAACACTTAATTGGCTTGATTAAACGGGGATTTTACCCATAGCTGAGCTGACTCACAGGTCGCCAACGCCCTCGACAAGTGAGCCAATTTTCTATAAGTTACAGGCGTTTTCAATAGCTCTGACGCGCATCCGTCAGGTCCATCAGTATTGAACGAGAAAACACATGAGTGACGCTCTTCTTTATCGACGCCAAGTCGGCCTGTGGCTGGCCATCTGCGCTGCGACAATATTGGGTATGATTCTTCTCGGCGGTGTAACCCGCCTGACTAACTCCGGCCTCTCAATGGTGGAGTGGCGCCCCCTTTTGGGTATTATTCCTCCACTCAACCACGAACAATGGCTGGATGTTTTCGCCAAATACAAAACCTCTCCCGAGTACCAGATCGTCAACGCTGGCATGAGCCTCGCTGAGTTTAAATATATCTTTATGTATGAATATCTGCACCGTGTACTCGGTCGCGTCATAGGCATTTTATTTTTTGTACCCTACGCCTTCTTCTTAATCAAAGGCCGTATACCCCACGGCTATCGCGTCAAACTAGCTCTGTTATTTGTACTCGGCGGCTGCCAGGGCCTGCTCGGCTGGTTTATGGTCAAAAGCGGCTTAGTCGATGATCCGCGCGTCAGCCACTACCGGCTCACGGCTCACCTAGGTTTGGCTGTGCTGATTTTCGGTTTCATGGTCTGGCTGACCAGCTCACTTCTCGATAGTCGCCATCAACAACCCGCGGCGAGTTCGGCTCCCATTTGGGTCGGTCGCTTGGCTGCCACTGTGGCTATTTTGATTTACTTGATGATTCTCACCGGTGGGTTAGTGGCCGGCAGCCGCGCCGGTTATGCATGGTCGACATGGCCATTGATGGGTGACAGTTTTATTCCGCCAGGCCTCTATGCGACTGCCCCTGCGTGGCTGGCAGCATTTGAAGATATCACCACCATACAGTTCAACCACCGTATGTTTGCCTACTTCCTAGCGCTGCTTGGCGGCGGCTTGGCGTTGGCGGTCTTCCGCCTCAGCCAGGACCGCTTGGCGCGAGTCGCGGCCGGCCTGTTCACTCTACTGCTCGCCACACAAATTACCTTGGGTATAATCACCATTATCTATCATGTGCCAATTGCGGCAGCGGCAGCACACCAAGTAGTCGGTGTCTCGCTGTTCGCCAGTGCTATCTATCTAGCTCGCCG
>JBELGO010000017.1:0-24317 GCA_042091915.1 SAR92 clade bacterium
ATTCGATCAGCGAAAAGGTCAACGCAACGAGTGTTACCGTGGGTATGGCCCAGATTATTTTGGGCCATACCCCGGGCAGTAAAAGCATAGGTGCAAAGACAATCATAGTGCTGAGCACGGCCAGAATGACCGGTTTGGCTACAGCCTGCGCCCCCAAACGTGCGGCCTCAATACCGCTGAAGCCACGCTGCTGATAGCTGTAGATACTTTCGCCGACGACAATAGCGTCGTCGACGATGATTCCCAATATCAGGAGGAACGAGAACATCGAGAGCATATTGAGTGTGAGACCGACTCCGGGCAGTAACCAAAGTGCCCCCATGTAGGCGATAGCGATGCCCGCTGAAACCCACATCGCCAACAGTGGGCGCAGAAACAACATCAACGTAATAAAGACTAAAACGAGGCCGCCTAGAGCGTTGCGTGAGAGCAGCTGCAAGCGTCCTTGATACATGCCCGACATGTCCAGCCAGGTGCCGGCGGTTAAACCGTCGGGCAGGACATTGCCGGCGTTGGCGATATAGGCTTTTACGGCATCTGTAGTGGCGACGATATCCGGTTGCTTGCCGACATAGACGCCGAGAAAGACCGCTTTTTGACCGTTGAAGCGCGTCAACCGGCTGGTCTCTGCGAAGGTATCATAGACGGTGGCGACATCGCCTAACTTAAGCTCAGTGCCATCATTTGAGGCATAGATAGGGATCTCATAGAACTCTTCTGGAGAGTAGGCTTGCCCGCGGGTCTGGATTTGCAGATCTCCGGCTGCGGCGCGGACGGTGCCGGCCGGCAAATTGAGCGAGCTGCGTCGAATAGCGCTTACTACCTGATCAAATGACAGGCCGAAGCGGCGCATCGCCGCCTCGGAGAGCTCGACGGAAAAGCGTCGTTCGGCCACCCCCCAGAGATCAACCGTATCGATGCTCGGCAGCGCTGCGAGCTGATCGCGCACCAGCTCACCGTAGTGCTTCAATACCAACTCATCAACATCGCCGGCGATAGCGACGCGTATCACTTCGTTGCGCTCGAGCAGTTCGCGCACAATAGGTCGCTCGGCGTCGACCGGGAAAGTGGTAATTGCGTCAATTTTTCCCTTGATATCATTGAGCATTTTGCTCATTTCTGCGTCGCTATCGAGCTCGATGGTGACTCTGCCAGAGCTCTGGCGTGCGCTAGAACTGATCCGCTTAATACCGTCAAGGTTGTAGATCGCCTCCTCAATGCGGATAACAATCTGCTCCTCGACCTCGCGCGGGCCGGCCCCAGGATAGGGCATGCGCACCTCGATAAAATTGACCGGTACGGTTGGGAAGACCTCCTTGCCGATATCGCGAATCCCTACCAAACCGCCGACAACTATCAACACCATCAACAGATTGGCGGCGATTGGATTGTCGATAAACCAGTTTATTGAGCGTTTCACTTCAGCGCTGCTCCGTTCTCTAGTGGCGTTACCTGCATCCCTTCGATAGCCAGAGAGAGCTTGCTGGTGACCACTTTGGCGGCCGCCTCAACACCTTTCACGACAACGGTATTTTCCTGATTTTGCAGGACTTGAACCTGATGGAAGTGAACCCGGTTGTCGCTATCCAGCAAGAGAATTTGATCGCCTCGGTAGAGGGCAGAGCGCGGCAGTTGCAAGGCGTTTTCAACACTCTTGCCGCTGATTTGAGCCTCGACAAATGCCCCGATGGGAAGCTGGGAAGCCGCTCTGCCTTCAACCTCAGCGATGGCAACTAGCATACGACTGCGTCTATCCAAGGCCGCTTCGCTGCGCACCAGTTGTCCCTGCCATTGGCGCTCATTGAGCAGGTCGCTCAGGGTTATGGTCACCGCCGGATAGGGCCGTTGCTGACCTGCTTGAGGAATTGCAATCAGCTCGGCTTGGCGCAAAGTCAATGGCAAGCGAATCTCTACGCTGTCGCGGGCGTACAAACGCCCCAGCCGACTGCCTGCGGTGACAAATTGGCCGACATTGACGTTTATCTGCTCTACGCGGCCATTAAAAGGGAGCTCTAGCGTGGTGCGCTCTAAGTCGAGAAGGGCTTTGTCTAGGTCTGCTTGTGCAGCTATCTGTGCCGACTGAGCGGCGGCAAGCTGGGGCTCGCGCAAGAACAGAGAGTTGGCGACGTCATCACCCAAGTCGCGCCATTCGCGCTCGGCTTGGCGGGCTCGGCCGCGTTCCACAGCGAGAGCCTCATTGGCTTTAGCCAGCTGTGAGCGGGCGCGGGCGACGGCAAATTGATAGTCAGCCGGTTCAATACTCAAAAGGGTTTGGCCTGGATTGAAGAATCCGCCGGCGGCAAACTCTGGTGCGACTGAGACAATTTGCCCAGAGACGCGGGCTACTAGATCGACAGCGACCTTTGGCTCGACAGTCCCTTGAGCGGCAATGCTCAGAGTAACCGGTCCAGGCGAGGCTGTAATAACAGTGACTTCAGGCGCCGGTGGCTGCGGCCGCGGTTGAGGCGTGGGTTTGGGCTTGAGCACAACGATGCCAATGACAGCAGCTATTCCAATTAACAGAGTGATCGCAGCAACTAAATTGCGTTGGCGCTGGGCAGTGCGGGTCTTAGCCATTGTGCTTCCTTAGTTATATAGCGTACCGTCGAGCGCGGCACAGATCTAAATTATAACGATTGAGATGCGATTAAGATGACAGCGACAGCGTCGATATAAAATCAGTAGCTGTCGCGATCACTGGTATCGGCATAAACCTCGCGGTCGAGCAGACCTTCGCTGTGTGCGACGGCAGTAGAGACAACGCAATCGCCGGTAATATTGACGGCCGTACGAATCATGTCCAGCAAACGATCGACACCGATAATCAGAGCAATACCTTCGACGGGCAAGCCAACCTGCTGCAACACCATCGACAGCATAATCAGCGCTGCGCCGGGTACGCCGGCGGTGCCAATCGAGGCTAGAGTGGCAGTGGCTATCACCGCTAAGTAACCGCTCAAGCCAATATCGATACCGTAGGCCTGAGCGATAAATACCGTAGCGACACCTTGAAGAATGGCCGAGCCATCCATGTTGATGGTGGCGCCCAGAGGGACCGTGAAAGAGCCGACAGAAGGGTTGACTCCTAGGCGGTTCTCCACCACACCCAAGGTGATTGGCAGTGTCGCGTTGGAGGAGGCAGTGCTAAAACCGAACAGCGCTGCTGGGCGGACATTTTTAAACAGAGTGATTGGGTTGAGCCGGGTCAGAGCCAATAACAATAGTGGGTAGACGATAGCGCCGTGGAACAACAGCACCCCGACTACGGTGAAAAAGTATTTGCCCAGCGCAATAATCGCACCAAAACCTTCGGCACTAAAAAGTGTGGTCAACAGTGCAAAGACTCCCCAGGGCGCTAGGTGCATCAATATCGTCACCATGCGCATGTTGACATCGTTGATGCTCTGGAAAAACCGCAGTGCTGCCGCACCCGGCTCGCCGACCTGGGCAAGCGCGACACCGACTAGCAGGGCGAAAACAATAATCTGCAACATATTGCCCTCGGCCATCGCCGCGATAGGGTTGGTTGGAAAAATATCGATTAAGACCTCTTTGATCGTCGGCGGCAGAGGCGCTGAATAACTGCCCTCAAAACTGCGGTCTAACCCGATACCCGGATCAGTAATATTGGCAAACACCACCGCGGCAGTGATCGCCAGTGCGGTAGTCACTAGATAAAAACCAATGGTTTTAGTGGCGATTTTTCCCAGGCTGACGCCCGGGCTGATAGTCGCAGTGCCGACCACGAGAGAGACAAATACCAGAGGCACCACCAGCACTTTGAGCGAGGCGATAAAGACTTGGCCAACCAAATCAAAAATCGAGTCAATGACCCAGGCCAGCATGGGAGTCAGCTCACTGCCAAAACTCGCATTGAGTAGAGAGCCGAGCAACACGCCGGCGACCATGCCAAAAAGAATTTTGTTCGAAAGCGTCACGCAGTGGACTCCAAAAAGAGAAAATGGGGGAGTTGGGCTCGCCAACTAGCCCAGCAATGTTATCATAGCCAGCACATCGGTCACCTGCACTCTATAAAAGTCAGGCTGATCAATTTTAGCTGCTAATTCCGAGCAGCCAGAACGGAGAGTCACCATGTCAGTCGAAAAGTTTGAAGCCGCCTATCGCTCAATCGTAGGTGAGGTCGACGACCTGCAGCGCCCGGGTTTAGTGGATACCCCATTGCGCGCAGCCAAGGCGTTCCAGTACCTCACCCGCGGCTATCAGCAATCGGTTGAAGAGGTAGTTAACAATGCGCTGTTCCCCTCTGAGAGCAGCGAGATGATCGTGGTGCGCGATATTGAGCTTTACTCGATGTGTGAGCACCACCTGCTGCCGTTTATTGGCCGTGCTCATGTCGCCTATATTCCCCAAGGCAAAGTGATTGGCCTCTCTAAAGTGGCGCGTATCGTCGATATGTTTGCCCGCCGTTTGCAGATACAAGAAGATCTCACCGTGCAGATCGCGCAGGCAGTTGAAGAGCTGACCGGTGCCGCTGGTGTGGGTGTCATCGTAGAGGCCAAGCACTTGTGTATGATGATGCGCGGTGTCGAGAAGCAAAATTCGTCGATGAAAACTTCGGCCATGCTCGGCAGTTTCCGCGATGATCTCGCTACTCGCAGTGAGTTTTTGTCGCTGATTAAAGCGTAAACAGAGTAGGGCGGCTATAACCGCCGCCTTTTACTCAAGCCCGAGCTTTTCCCACAGCGCATCGACGCGCTTAACTACTTCGTCGCTCATTGCGATCGGCTCACCCCATTCGCGACAGGTCTCACCCTCGAATTTATTAGTGGTATCAAAACCGATTTTTGAGCCAAGCCCTGCCACGGGCGAGGCAAAGTCTAAATAGTCGATCGGGGTGTTCTCTATTATTGTGGTGTCGCGCGCGGGGTCCATGCGGGTAGTCATCGCCCAAATAACATCCTGCCAGTTGCGCACATCGACATCGGCGTCGGTGACCACTACAAATTTGGTGTACATAAACTGCCGCAAAAAAGACCAGACGCCCATCATTACTCGCTTGGCATGGCCGGGGTACTGCTTGTTCATGCTCACTACCGCCATTCTGTACGAACATCCTTCGGGCGGCAGATAAAAATCGACAATCTCGGGGAACTGCTTTTGCAGAATCGGCACAAATACTTCGTTGAGTGCCACGCCGAGAATGGCCGGCTCGTCCGGCGGCCTGCCGGTGTAGGTGCTGTGGTAGATGGGGTCGCGGCGGTGAGTGATACGCTCGACAGTAAAGACCGGGAAGCTCTCCACCTCGTTGTAGTATCCGGTGTGGTCGCCAAACGGGCCTTCATCGGCCATCTCGCCGGGCAGTAGGTGGCCCTCTAAAACGTATTCAGCGCTGGCCGGTACCTGCAGCGTGCTGCCCAAACAGTTGGCAACAGCGGTTTTTTCGCCGCGCAACAAGCCGGCAAAGGCATATTCAGAGAGTGTATCGGGTACCGGTGTCACGGCGCCCAAAATTGTCGCTGGATCGGCACCGAGTGCGACAGCTACGGGGTAGGGCTTACCAGGGTTGCGGCGCTGAAATTCACGAAAGTCCAGTGCGCCACCGCGGTGCGCCAACCAGCGCATAATAAGCTTGTTTTTAGCGATTTTCTGCATCCGGTAGATGCCGAGATTTTGCCGCTCTTTATCCGGTCCGCGGGTAATCACTAGCGGCCATGTCACCAGTGGACCGACATCGCCGGGCCAGCAGGTTTGGATCGGCAGTTTGTCGAGATCGACATCGTCACCCTCGAGCATCACCTCTTGGCAGGGTGGCTTCGAGGCGACTTTGACCGGCATGTTGAGCACTTGCTTAAAATCGTGGCGCTTTTCCCACAGATCGCGCAGCCCTTTGGGTGGCTCCGGTTCTTTGAGGAACGCCAGCAGTTTGCCGACCTCGCGCAGTGCTGTCACCGACTCTTGGCCCATGCCCAGCGCGACCCGCTCGGGAGTGCCAAACAGATTGGTGAGAACGGGTGTGGTGTGACCGACTGGGTTTTCAAAGAGCAGCGCCGGGCCGCCGGCGCGCAGCATCCGATCACTGATTTCTGTCATCTCTAGATTGGGATCAACGGGCTCTTGAATACGCAGAAGCTCACCGCGCTCCTCGAGCAGTTGAATAAAGTCGCGCAGATCTCGCAGCTTCACTGTCACCCCTTATTTGCGGCGCATGGCCCCAAAGAACTCATCGTTGGTTTTAAACCCCTTGAGTTTCTCAACCAGGAACTCAGTCGCGGCCAGGTCTTCCATATCGTGGAGCAGTTTGCGCAGGATCCAAACCTTTTGCAGCTCTGCTTCGTCCATCAGAAGATCTTCGCGGCGGGTGCCAGAGCGGCGCACATTAATCGCTGGGTAGACACGTTTTTCAGCAATCTTGCGATCCAGGTGCAGCTCCATGTTGCCGGTACCTTTAAACTCTTCGTAGATGACTTCATCCATTTTAGAGCCGGTGTCGATCAGCGCTGTGGCGATAATTGAAAGGCTGCCGCCGTGCTCGATGTTGCGAGCAGCACCAAAGAAACGCTTGGGTTTTTCCAGTGCGTGGGCATCGACACCACCGGTCAGCACCTTGCCTGATGAAGGCACAACGGTGTTATAGGCGCGTGCCAAACGGGTAATTGAATCGAGCAAGATAACGACATCTTTTTTGTGCTCAACCAAGCGCTTGGCTTTTTCGATGACCATCTCAGCAACTTGCACATGGCGAGTGGGCGGTTCATCAAAGGTGGAGGCAATCACTTCACCGCGCACAGTGCGCTGCATTTCGGTGACCTCTTCAGGGCGCTCATCGATCAATAGAACAATGATGTAGCAATCGGGGCTATTGCGGACAATCGATTGCGCGATGTTCTGCATCATGATTGTCTTGCCCGCTTTGGGCGGCGCGACAATGAGACCGCGCTGGCCTTTGCCGATCGGCGAGACCAGATCGATGATGCGACCGGTAAGATCCTCGCTAGAGCCATTGCCGGCTTCTAGGCGAATAACATCATCGGGAAAGAGCGGGGTGAGGTTTTCAAAAAGAATTTTGTTCTTGGAGTTTTCTGGCGCATCGAAGTTGATCTGGTCAACCTTGAGCAGTGCAAAATAGCGTTCGCCATCTTTGGGGGGGCGAATTTTGCCGGAAATACTGTCACCAGTGCGCAAGTTGAAACGGCGAATTTGGCTGGGAGAGACATAGATGTCATCGGGGCCAGCTAAGTACGAAGAGCCGCCGGAGCGCAAAAATCCAAAGCCGTCGGGGAGGATCTCGAGTACGCCGTCTCCGTAAATGTCCTCGCCGCTTTTGGCGTGCCGCTTGAGCATCGCGAAGATAATGTCTTGTTTGCGCGAGCGGGCTAGATTATCGAGGCCTACAGTTGCGGCCATTTCGACCAGTTCGGCAATGGGTTTTTCTTTCAGTTCAGATAGATTCATACGGGCTTTTTAGTGGTTGAGAAAAAATCGGCCTGCAATAGGCGAGCGCAGAGGCGCTAGATAACAGACAGTAAAATAGTATGGGTAGTGCGTAGGGAGGTCGGCAAGGAGTGCCGCTCTGCACTTGGATGTAAGGAGTATAGCGCCGTCAGGGCAAAGCGCAACAGCAAAATCACTCTCCCGCAACCCATTGGCCGCGGGAGAGCACTTATTAAAGCAGTGCGTCGATAAAGTCGTTCAACTGTGACTTAGAGAGTGCACCCACTTTAGTGGCTTCAATAGAGCCACCTTTGAAAGCGAGAATAGTCGGAATACCGCGCACATTAAATTTGGCAGCGGCTTCAGGGTTCTCGTCAACATTGATTTTGCAGATCTTGACGCGTCCCTCATATTCGTCGGCAGCTTGATCCAGCAGCGGAGCAATCATTTTACAAGGCCCACACCAGGGTGCCCAGAAATCAACCAGTGTAGGGACATCGGCTTGCTGTACATCGGCTTCGAAGCTGCCGTCAGTGACGTGGACAATCTTGTCGCTCATCTTTAATCCTCGCAGTAGTCATTAATGTTGCGGCACAGTGCCACGGCTTTCAAAAATTCAATCATACCACTTCGCTGCGCGAGGTAACAGATTGCCCCGGCCTCGTCCTACGATTAGATTGCCAAGTAGGGCGGTGGTGGCTCCTGTGCTGCCACTGAGACTGGGTCTATATGAATCAGTACCTCGGCGCCAGGATAAGCGGCCATCAGCGCCTCTTCTATGCGGTCTGAAATCACATGTGCCTCGAGTAAATTGAGGTGATCATCGAGCTCAATATGCACTTGGATAAACGTATCAGTTCCTGCGCGGCGGGTGCGCAAATCGTGGTAGCCGCGCAGATCGCGCTGCGCCGCCAAGACCTCTTTAAGCGCCTCGCGCTCTTCTTCGGGGAGCTCTCTATCCATGAGATGGTCGCCCGCTTCACGGACGATCTCCCAGGCGCTGTAGAGTATGAAAAAGCCCACCGCGAGAGCCAATAGAGGATCTACCAACCACTGCCCACGTGCGGCAAAGAACAGTGCGACAAAAACTGCAGCGTTGACGAGCAGGTCGCTTTTATAGTGAAGCGCATCGGCCGAGATAGCGGTTGAGCCAGTTTTAGCCACCACATAGCGCTGGAAGAGGACCAGGCCCAAAGTCAGCACAATTGAGATCACCATAACCGACTGCCCCAGAGCAGTGGCGCTGGGCAGCACCGGGTTGAGTAAGCGCTGCGCCGCTTCAACCAACAAAAACCCCGCTGAACCGGTAATAAAGGCCGCTTGGCCAAGCCCTGCTAATGCCTCAGCTTTACCGTGGCCAAAGCGGTGCTCGTGATCGGCTGGCGTCAAAGCATGGCGTACGGCCAGCAGGTTGATCGCAGACGCGAGCGCATCCAGGCAGGAGTCGACTAGGGTGGCGAGTAAGCTGATCGAGTCTGAGCGCGACCAGGCGTAGAGTTTCAATGCGATGAGCACCAGCGCTACGCCAGTAGAAGCATAGGTGGCCGCACGCATTAATCTGGCAGCTTGCGCCGGTTCGACGCGGTTTGTTAAGGAGCTGGAAGCGGTTTGTGTCATGGCGGCAGTTTAACAGATTTGTGCGCTACAACAGAGTTCGCCTGCCAGTTATTCACTGTCGAAGGCGGCGACAACAGAGTTGAGAAAACGATAGCCCAAAGCGGTCGTTCGCAGCCGCTCAACACCGGGTTCGAGCAGACCCTCTCGGCGCAGGCGAGCCAGAGGCGTGGCTATAGACTCAAGCGGTAGGCCTGTGCGAGCCTCGAACAATTGTGCAGAGACCCCATGGCGAAGACGCAACGCGTTGAGCATAAATTCTAAAGGCAGCTCGTTGTGCCCGATAATTTTGCTGCCGGCACAAGGGTTGCTGCGTTGCAGATAATCTTCCGGGCGTCGGCTATTGTGGCTGCGTATTACCTGCCAGTTGCCGTCGCTGATAGTGGTGATCTTGGCGTGTGCGCCGGCGCCCACAGCAAGATAATCGCCAAATTCCCAATAGTTGAGGTTGTGGCGAGCCCCGCCGGCACTCTGGTAGGCAGACACTTCATACTGCTCAAAACCGGCCTCGAGGAGCCGCTGATGGCCGCTCAAGGCAATCTCATCGAGCGTCTCTTCGCCGGGCAGTGTTGGGGGCTTAGAGTAAAAGGCGGTATTGGGTTCCAATGTCAGCTGGTACCAAGATAGATGGTCAGCACCACTCTCTAATGCGCGTTGTAAATCCTCCATTGCCAGCTTTGGGGTCTGCCCGGGTAAGCCGTGCATCAGATCTACATTGATGCGCTTAAACCCCGCCTTTTGGGCCATGCCAATCGCCAGATGAGCCTCATCAGCGCTGTGAACTCGGCCGAGCTGATCGAGCTGCGCAGCACTAAAACTCTGCACGCCGATACTCAGCCGATTGACGCCTGCGGCCCGGTAACCGTGAAAGCGGCGCTGTTCTGCTGCACCGGGGTTGGCTTCTAGAGTGATTTCAATATTGTCAGTAAAACCCAGCGTCTGCTCGGCAGTGATTAAGATCTCTTCAATGGCGCGGGCGGAGAATAGTGAAGGGGTGCCGCCGCCAAAAAATATTGAGTGCAGTGGCCGGCCTGCGGCGAGTTCTACTGCGTTGCGCAGTTCGCGCTGCAGCGCCGCCACATATTCTATTTCAGGCAGTGCTTGTGGAGCGGTATGCGAGTTAAAGTCACAGTAGGGGCACTTTTTAATACACCAGGGAATGTGTACATAGAGAGACAGTGGTGGCAGCGCAGGGGAGCTCACCCGGGTAAAAAGTTGTCGAGTGCGGCAATCAGTTGGGCGCTGGCGGCTGCGCGGTGGCTGAGGCGGTTTTTCTGTTCAGCGGGCAGCTGCGCGGCGGTACAACCAAGCTCTGGCAGATAAAACAGTGGGTCGTAGCCAAAGCCTCCGTCACCTTGGGGTTGGGTGGTTATCACACCGCTCCAGCTGCCGTAGCAGATAAGCGGGGTGGGGTCTTCGGCGTGACGCAAAAAGACCAGTACGGCATGGTATTGCGCAGCGCGCTGAGCACTTTCGACACCCTCAAGTGCCGCCAGTAACTTATCGCAGTTGTCGCTGTCGCTAGCCGCCTTGCCGGCATAGCGCGCCGAATAAATGCCCGGCGCGCCTGCGAGAGCATCGACGGCTAATCCGGAGTCGTCAGCCAGTGCCGGCAGTCCGGTCAGCAGTGCCGCGTTGCGGGCTTTGAGCAGTGCGTTTTCGACAAATGTACAGGCGGTCTCTTCAGCTTCGGTGACATTAAAATGCGCCTGCGGTACCACCTGCCAGCCGCGCGGTTGAAAGAGAGTTTGCAGCTCATCTATTTTTTTCTGATTGCCGCTGGCCAAAACAATCTGTTTGCTACTGTTATCACTCTTCATAAAAGCGTTTCTTAAAGTTGAACGTTCTCGGCGCCAGTTGCGCCGCGGTAACGGTGATATCAAAGCTGAGGAAGGATTCGCCATCAATCTTGAACGGGGCCAGATAGTAGATTGCATCACCTTCATCAATGGTGAGAAACTCGAGAGTCTGCTGCTGTTGAAAAATATTGCTGGCGCGCCCGCTGAGCCCAGCGGGGTGGGTGCGGTTGTCGCTATCGACGACGGCAATGTTAACCAAACCTGCATCGCGCGAGCGCCGCAGCTGGTAACTGTCGGCGACCTCTGGCTGCAAAAATGTACTGTTGAAAGCGCTGTAGACAATCCGGTAGCCATCGCCCAGAGGTACTTCGACTGCACAGCTAAAAGAGGTGATTAAAAGACAGAGAGGTGCCCATAAAAGTGTGCGTAAATGAGACATAAAAGAGCTCACTAATTAGCGGCGGCTAAGTTGATAAACCGCAGTTTCGGTAAAGAGGTTAGGCATAAATCCGGTCAGCCAGCGGTCGGGCCAGGCTGTCGCCAGACGTTTGCGCTGCAAAATAGCGATACCTCGCTCTGAGCAGAGTTGTTCAAAATCGCGGTAGGTAAAAAAGTGAATGTTGGGGGTGTCGTACCACTGGTAGCTGAGCTGTTTAGTGACCGGCATACGACCTTGCAAGGCGAGGTAGGCGCGCGCTCGCCACTGGCCAAAATTGGGAAAGGTGACAATGCACTGGCGTCCGATACGCAACATCTCATCGAGCACTAAATGGGGGTAACGCATCGCTTGCAATGCCTGAGTCATTACCACCGTGTCAAAGCTCTGGTCAGCAAAGTTATCTAAGCTGTTATTGAGGTCTTGTTCAATGACATTGACGCCGCGGGCAATACATGCCTGTATCGAGTCGGGATCAATTTCCAGGCCGTACCCGCGCACCGCATGTTTCTGAGCTAATTCGTGAAGCAGTGCGCCATCGCCGCATCCGAGATCGAGCACGCGCGAATGGGGGGCTATCCAGCGTGTGATAAAACCAAAATCGTCTCTCATTGGCGCCGTTCCACGGTCTCTGCTGCGCGCGCCAGATAGGCCCCGAGTGCCGCTTGATAGCGCGCATTGGGAAGCAGGAAGGCATCGTGGCCTTGGTCTGATTCAATTTCGCAATAGCTGACATCGCGGCCTGCAGCGACCAGAGCATCGACAATTTCTCGCGAGCGGTCTGGGGCGAAGCGCCAGTCACTGGAGAACGAAATCACCTGAAACTGACAGCGCGCGCACTTAAATGCCGCTTGTGGATCATTGTTGTATTCGCGAGCCAGATCAAAGTAGTCGAGCATTTTAGTAATCAGCAGATAGCTATTGGCATCGAAGGCACCGGAGAATTTATCGCCTTGATGGTTGAGGTAGCTCTCTATCTCAAACTGCACTGGATCAGCGCTGCCGGCAGAAAAGTCACCCAGGCGCAGCTCGCGACCAAACTTCTGTCCCATCAGGGCATCTGATAGATAAGTGACGTGGCCGATCATCCGCGCCAAGGCCAAGCCGCGCTGCGGAGAGCGACCTTGTGCCGCATAGTCGCCGTCGCAAAAATCGGGATCGGACTTGATCGCTCGCCGGGCGATCTCATTAAAGGCGATATTTTGAGCGCTGAGTTTCATGGCCGAGGCGATAACGACGCAGTGGTCGAGCAGCTCGGGGTACTCCAGTGACCAGCGCATCGCCTGCATCCCGCCGAGACTGCCGCCGACAACGGCAGCCCAGCGATTGATGCCAAGGCTATCCATCAGCAGCCGCTGTGAGTTGACCCAATCGCGCGCGCGCAGTGGTGGAAATGCAGCACCCCAAGCGCTGCCGGTAGCTGGATTGATCGACAGCGGACCGGTACTGCCGAAACAACTGCCAATATTGGTCGGGCAGACCACAAAAAAACGCGCAGTATCGATCGGCTTGCCGGGGCCTATGTAGTGATCCCACCAGCCGGGACGGCTATCGCCAGAATGGTAGCCGGCGGCGTGGTGATGGCCGCTGAGAGCGTGGCAGATCAGTATGGCGTTGTCACCGCGACTATTGAGCTCGCCGTAGCACTCGATCTCAAGCGCGTGGCGCTCCAACACTTCACCGCAAGCGAGCGTCAGCGGTTGCTCGATAGCAACAGTGCGACTGGCGACGATACCGACTGAGTCGGCCTGCGGAGTATCAGACATGGCGGATAGAGTTACCTAATGTATTGAATAGGGTTGAGTCTAAGTTTGTAGCTGTGCCGCGGCAAGCTGACATTACAACAAAATACCCTGCAGCCAGTTGAAAAACATCGGCAGCCCGCGGTCGCGCAACATGATCAAGACGAAGATAGCCGCCATAGGCGACAGGTCGATCATACCCAGTGGCGGTATCACACGGCGGAATACAGAGAGGTAGGGTTCGACAATCTGCTGGACTACCGCCAGCATGGGATTGCCGTGACCGCCGACCCAGCTGGCGATAATGAGAATAAAAATACCCCAAAAATAGAGGTCAAACAGCAGCACTAAAAGTGAGTAGCTGGCGCCGAGGAACGCAGCTGGCAGCGGGTTGCCACCGAAGGAGAAAAAAGCCACACGGATGCCGAGCACAGCGACTAGGGCGGCGAGATTAAAGCGACCGATGGGGGGCAGAAGGCGACTGAGCGGTTCGACCACAGGCGCCGAGAGTTTAAATACCATTTGCGACAGTGGGTTGTAAAAATCGGCGCGCAACGCCTGTAACAAGATGCGCAACAGCAGCAAGGTACTGACCAGTTGCAAGAGTATTCCCAGCAGGTAGACCATCGTTTTACTCTCCTTGAGATGTCATCGGCGGTGCGAGTTCAGCCGCCATTTCTACGCTGCGCTCTGCGGCGCCATGCATCGCGGTGCGCACGGTGGCCTCAAGCCCCTGGCTGGCAAACAGCGCTAGCGCGCGCTCGGTGGTGCCGCCGGGTGAGGTGACTCTGCCGCGCAGAGTGGCCGGGCTGTCATCGCTATGCACCGCCATATTGGCGGCACCTTGCGCGGTTTGGATGGCGAGCTTTTGCGCTGTTTCTGCGCTGAGCCCCATCTCCTCTGCCACTTTGGCCATCAGCTCCATGAGTAGAAAAAAATAGGCGGGTCCACTGCCCGAGAGAGCGGTAACAGTGTCAATTAACTTCTCCTCTGCCACCCATTCAGCGACGCCGATAGCGCTGAATAAGCCCGCGACTAACTGTTTTTGTTCGGCGGTCACAGAGCCGTCGGCAAACAGCCCGGTGGCGCCTTGTTGCAACAGCGCGGGGGTATTGGGCATGGCGCGCACAATCGGTGTGGCGCTTCCCAGCCAGTGGCTGAGAGCGTGACAATTAATACCCGCAGCGATAGAGATGACTACCGGTCGATGCTCTAAGGCGGGGGCCAGCCCCTCGGCTACCTGCGCCATGACTTGGGGTTTTACTGCCAAAATAATGGCATCGGCATGTTGGGCACAACTGACGGTATCGAGTTCAGTGGCAACGTTGACGCCAAAGTCGCCGGCCAGAGATTCGCGCACACCGGAGTTGGGCTCACAGACAGTAATCGCCTCCGCGCGGTGGCCTGCAGCGATGATCCCGCCAATTAAACTGCGCGCCATATTGCCGCCGCCAACAAATAACAGTGAATCCATATCAGAGGTCCATAATAATGTGCAGATTGTAGCGGTTTATCCTAACCGAGTGGCGCTCGTGCGCCAAAAATATCGCTGCCAATGCGAATAATAGTCGCTCCCTCAGCAATGGCGGCCTCGAGATCGCCAGACATACCCATCGACAAAGTGTCCATCGGTTGTCCGCGCAGCCCCGGCAGGGTGGCATTGAGGGTGTCGCGCAGTTGGCGCACCGCAGCGAAAGCTTGACGCTGCTCAGCGAGATCTGTGCGCGCTTGTGGGATGGCCATCAATCCGCGCAGGCGCAGTTGCGGCAGCAACAATACTGCTTCAGCTACTTCGGCTAACTGCTCTGGCAGCAACCCAGATTTGCTCTCTTCGCGATCGATATTGATCTGCAAGCAGATATTCAGTGGCGCCATGTGTGCAGGGCGCTGCGCCGCAAGGCGCTGGGCTATTTTGAGGCGGTCGACGCTGTGTACCCAGCTGAACAGCTCGGCGGCGCGACGAGTTTTGTTTGACTGTAGTGGGCCGATAAAGTGCCAATCCAATACGGCGCTGAGCTCGGCCAAGGCAGAGATTTTATCGTCCGCTTCTTGTAGATAATTTTCCCCAAAGGCAGTGAGGCCGGCAGCGTGTGCGGCAACAATATCCTCTGTGGGCTTGGTTTTGCTCACCGCTAAAAGTTGAACGGTGTTATCGGCGCGGCCAGCACTGTGCAGTGCGTGTTGCACACGCTGTTGCACGGCGCTAATGTTATCGGCTATTGAACTCATGGCTGAAGCTCATCTGAATATTGGCTGCACAGCATACTGCAACTGGCGGCAGCGGTTAACCGCCACCAGCACAACCGCGGGGTATAAATGTGGACATTAATCAATTGCTGGCTTTCAGTGCTGCGCAGGGAGCCTCAGATTTACACCTCTCGGCGGGGTTGCCGCCGATGCTGCGAATTGACGGCGAGGTAACTCAGGTGAATCTGCCCAACCAAGCAGCGGCCGATGTCGCGGCGATGATTGAGGCGACCTTTGGCGAGGGTGAAGCGGGGGCGGCGCGCCGCGCCGAGTGGCAGCAGCAGTTGGAGTGTGATTACAGCTACGAGCTGCCAGGTACGGCGCGCTTTCGAGTCAATGCTTTTGTCCACAGCCGCGGCCCGGGTGCGGTTTTTCGCACCATACCCAGCCAGGTGCTGAGTCTCGATGAACTCGGTCTGGGTGAAACCTTCAAGCGTTTGGCGCAATTGCCGCGCGGTTTGGTACTGGTGACGGGGCCGACTGGGTCGGGCAAGTCGACCACCTTGGCGGCACTGGTTGACTACATTAATAGCAGCCGACAAAACCATATATTAACCATTGAGGATCCGATTGAGTTTGTCCACCAGAGCAACCGCTGTCTGATCAATCAGCGCGAGGTTCACCGCGACACTCACAGTTTTAGCGCCGCTCTGCGCTCCGCGTTGCGAGAAGACCCCGATGTTATTCTAGTCGGCGAGCTGAGAGATCTAGAGACAATCCGCCTGGCGCTGACGGCAGCGGAGACCGGCCATCTAGTTTTTGCCACGCTGCACACTTCATCGGCGGCGAAAACCATTGATCGCATTGTGGACGTCTTCCCCGCCGCAGAAAAATCTATGGTGCGCTCCATGCTCTCTGAGTCGCTGCAAGCGGTGGTCTCGCAGACACTGTTGAAGAAGATCGGCGGTGGCCGCGCGGCTGCACACGAAATATTGATCGGTACCAGCGCAGTGCGCAACATGATCCGCGAAGATAAAATCCCACAAATATATTCGGCACTGCAAAGCGGTGCTGCGGTTGGCATGCAGACACTCGACCAACATTTGCTGCAGTTAGTGAACTCTGGAGTCATTGAGCCGGCGATTGCCGCCCTGCAGGCGCGGGCACCGGAAGTTTTTCAGTGAGCGGCCAGCTGCTCTAGATAGCGCTGTACGATGAGTGCCGCCGCTAGATCGTCGATCTGATCGTGAGCCCTGGGGTTGTCAAGTTGTCGATTGTGGTGGCGCGCCTCGCGGCTGCTCAGACGCTCATCTACCCAACTCACGGCAATACCCGTGCGGCCGTTGAGGCGGTTGCCAAAGCGCCGCGCCAAACGCGTCAGCTCGCTGTCGCTGCCATCCATATTCAGCGGTAAGCCGACCAGTAAGCGGGCCGGTTGCCACTCTTCAATCAAGCGGGCTATAGCCTGCCACGGCGGGCCGCCATCTTTGCAGGTGAGAATCTGCAACGGCGTCACTAAACCGGTTTGCGTATGGCCAGTGGCGACACCAATTTGACGCAAGCCAAAATCAAAGCCCAGCAACTGTTCAGGTGTATTGGGAGTCAACAGCCGCTACCCGTGGCCGGCATCGGGTGCCAGGGCGCGCAAATCTACGCCAATCGATTGGGCTGCTGCCCGCTGGCGCTCGGCCATCGGCGTACGAAAAATGATATCGCTATCGGCGGGCACAGTCAGCCAGGCGTTGTCAGCCAGCTCTTGTTCGAGCTGGCCGGCCGACCAGGCGGAGTAGCCAATGGTCACCAGTGCGGAGTCTGGCCCGCGGCCTAGGGCGATATCGGCGAGAATATCCTGCGAAGCGGTCAGACAGATGTCGCTGTGCAGATGGGTCGTCGACTGCCACTGACGATCGCAGGCATCGTGCAAAATAAAACCGCGATCGCGCTGTACCGGCCCACCGTCAAACAGCGGTGCCAAGCCGCACTGCTCATCAAATGTCAGCTCGAGCTGCTTGAATACCGTACTGATCGGAATATCCAGCTGATGGTTGACGATGAAGCCCATCGCCCCCTCTGCGGTGTGTTCGCACAGGTAGATCAAAGCGCTCTCAAAAGTGGGGTCGTTGAGGCCCGGCATCGCTACTAAGAAGTGATGCTTGAGTGATTGAAATTGGGCGGTGGAATCAGTCATAGAGATAATATGGCGGCGCGCAGACTATTCTGCAACCCCGGCGCTATCGAGTTGGCGCACAATCGCAGCGATTAATTTATCGGCGATAGGGATCTGAGTGGCCGCTTCAATTTCGCGAAGACAGGTGGGGCTGGTGACATTGATCTCGGTTAAATAGTCGCCGATGATATCGAGGCCAACAAACAAAAGCCCTTTCTGCTTCAAACTCGGAGCTACCGCCGTCGCAATCTCGCGATCGCGATCGCTCAGCGGCTGCACCACGCCGCGGCCACCGGCGGCGAGGTTGCCGCGGAAATCACTGCCGGTCGGCAGCCGTGCTAGGCAGTGGTCGATCACTTCGCCGTCAACCACCAGCACCCGCTTATCGCCAGCGTCGATCTGTGGCAAAAAGCGCTGCGCCATAATCGTTTCGGTACCAAATTTTGTCAGCGTCTCCAAAATAACATTGAGGTTTTGGTCGCCCTCACGGACACGAAAAATTGAGCTGCCACCCATACCGTCGAGGGGCTTGTAGACCACATCGCCGTGCGCTGCGTGAAACTGCTTGAGGCGAGATTGGTCGCGGCTGACCAACAGCGGAGGTGTGCAGCCATCAAACTGTGTGGCAAAGACCTTTTCGTTGCAGTCGCGCAAACTCTGGGGACGGTTTACTACCAGCACGCCATCACGCTCGGCGGCCTCGAGGATGTAGGTCGAGTAGATAAACTCACCGTCAAAGGGCGGATCTTTGCGCATGATGATGGCGTCGAGTGCAGCGAGCGGCTGATCCACAGCTGCGCCCAAGGTGTGCCAATGTTGTGCATCGTCGAAGACTTTTAGAGCGCGCATGGCGGCGCAGGCTCTGCCGCTTTCGATGTAGAGATCGCTCTGCTCCATGTAGACCAGCTCAAAGCCGGCCCGCTGGGCCGCCAGAAGCAGGCCGAGTGTGGTATCTTTTTTAAAGTTGATGGTCTCGATAGGGTCCATCACTACCCCGAGTTTTCTAGGCATTGGCCGCGCTCCGTCGGTTCTGGTCAGCTGGCAACTATTGTCACCTGAGCGCCAGAGATTTGCCACTGTGGCACAAGCATTAATAGCGTTAGAATATAAAACAGAACTGACCGGGCACTGCGCCGCAACTAAGAGCTAAATATATGGACTTATCGCCCTACCGGAAAGCGGTTATCGACGACAGCCAAACTGTGCGCGGCGCCGCTCGTGTCATCTTAGAGCAAGTGGGTGCAGAGCTTGTTGAAGCGGTAGACGGCTTCGCTGCTGTAGTCGCCAAGCGGCCCGATCCAGTGCTGGTAGATATTATGATGCCGCGCCCCGATGGTTTGCAGCTGACCGCGATCCTCAAAGGGCACAGCGAGATGCGCCAGCTGCCGGTCGTGCTAGTCTCCAGCAAACAGAGCTTGTTCGATCAGGCGCGCGGCAAGTTAATGGGAGCCGATGGCTATCTGGTTAACCCTTTCAGCGCAGAAGAGCGGCTGACCATGGTGCGTTCGGCTCTGCCTCGCAGCGATGATCAAGTGGCTTCAATAGGGCGATAATTGACATGAGTCACTCCTCCGATTCGGACTCCTCGGCAGCTTCGCCCTCGCAGCGCTTTGCGACATTCAGCTTGGCGGGGCAGAGTTGTGCGGTCGCCCTTGAGCAGCTCGCCGCCGTAGTGGCTCCGACCCAACTTGTTGATTTGCCGCACAGCGCCAGCTGGCTGCTCGGAGTGACAGCATGGCGCGGTCGCGCCATTAGCGTAGTGGATGTAGCGCAGTTACTAGAGTTGAGGCTCAAATCAACGCCTACCAGTCAGAAATGGTTGATCATAGAGTGGCGCCAGCAGTGGTTGGCGCTGCAAGTTGACAGCGTCGGCGCAATCATCACCGCCCAACACAGCCAGCCGCTGAGCCGATCGAGCGCGCTCGGTGCCCTGGCCACTGCCAGTGTGGTCGACTCGCAGGGGAGCAGCTTCACCGCGTTGAGTGTCGACAGACTCTACGACCATTTTGATCGGCGCAGCCCGTTTTTATCTCGCGCTGTAACCGGGCAGGGCGAGGCAGCAACACAGTAGGGTTGTGATTGACCGTGCAAATAACGAGAGCAAAGATATGAGTGTCTGGATAAAACGAACCCTGTTACTGGTGGCGATAGCCTCTGCAGGCGTCTGCGCCGTGTTTATTGAGCAGCTCTACCGAGCGCAGCTGGCCGATCAACAACAGCTCGACAACAGTGCGGTTTTGCGCAGCGAACTGCGTCAAATCAGTCAGCTCAGCCGCGCGGCAGCCACCGGCCAGCCAAGAGCATTTGAGCGCTTAGACGAGAGTGATCAAGCGCTCCACCGCAGCTGGAGGCGGCTCTACAAGCAGCTGCACAGCGAAGCGAATGGACGCGGACAGCCAGTGCCAGCGGCGCTGCGCAGCTTTGCCCAAGAGTTAGTCGTACTGCGCCGCGAGTTGGCCGGTTTGCTCGCACAGCGCCAAGCGGCGAGCGATTGGCAGACATTGGTGGCGGCATCTGCGCGCGCTCTGCCGGCACTGGAGGAGAACCTGGCAGAGCAAGTGGAGGCGCTGATTGCCGCCGACGCACAGACCGCCACCGTAGTCATGGCGCAGCAGCAGTTGTGGCAATTGCAGCGTTTTGACCGCGGCATTGCCGAGTTGGCGGGCAGTGATGAGGCGATGGCTGTCAGCCAACTGCAACAGACAGCAGCAAAAATCAGCCAAGCGCTGCAGGCTTTAGAGACAATTTCTGCAGGCAATGGTGCGGCGACACAGTTTCTCGAAGTAAGCGCCGCGCTGTCAAAATTTGAGCGCAGTCTGCCGAGTTTTATATTGCTGCAACAGGGCGCAGAGCGCGCGCGCAGTTACCCACAGCCGCTGTTGACAGAGTTAGATCTTATTGAGCGAGAGATTCGCCGTCGCGCCGCGCAGCCGCTCTGGCAGCGGGCACCCCAACCGCTGCGCTGGGCGGCATTAACTGCTTTGCTGGCTGCGCTGCTATACCTGCTAGTGGTGTGGCGAACCGCGGCCGTCAGTACCCGTTTGTTGCGACTTCAACAACAGCAGCAGCAGGCGGAACTTGAGGCGTTAATTAGCGATCTCAACGCTGTCGGTGAAGGCGATTTAACCCGCCAGCTAACCGCCCAGAGCGGTACCACTGCAGTAGTGGCCGAATCGCTCAATAGCGCTGTGGAGGCGCTGCGCAGACTGGTCGCCGCTGCGGCTCGGCAGTCATTGCAGATCGGTGAGCAGAGCGAAGCACAGCAGAGCGTATCGCAGGCGCTGCAGCAGGGTTCGCAGTTGCAGCTCGAACAGCTCGGTGCAGCCAATAAAAGCTTGCAGCAGTTAGTGGCCTCTGTAGAGGCGACAGCTGGACGCGCGCTAGAGTCACAAAAAATGGCCGAGCAGGCGCGCCAAACTGCTGCCGAGGGCGCACTGCGAGTTGCCGAGAGCTCTGCTAGTATTGATCAGATAGACAGTGCGCTTGGCGCTGCGGCCGACTCTCTTGGCGAACTCAAAGGCAGTGCAGAGCAGATTGGCAAGATAGCTGCAGTCATCTCAGAAATTGCCGATCAGACCAATGTCATGGCGCTCAATGCCGCTATTCAAGCGACCGGTTCGGGAGATGAAGCGCGCGGCTTCGCCGTAGTCGCCGATGAGATTCAACGCCTTGCCGAGAGTGCTGCCGGCGCGGCCGCAGAGATAGCTGAATTGCTCAACAGCGTAGCAGAGCACAGCGGTGCCGCTGATATTGCTATGCAAAAAAGTTGCGCTGAGCTGGGTCAGGGCAAGCAGCGAATAGCCGCCGCTGGCGAGGCGCTTGAGGCGATTGACAACAGCACTAACCAGCTGCTGCCAATTATTGCCGAAATTTCTTCGAGCAGTGCAGTGCAAGCGGCGCAAGCCGAGCAGATCGCGTCCCGAATGAGTGAGGTGGAGGATCAGGCCGACGCCACGCTATCGCGCAGTCGGGCCAATGCCCAGAGCAGTGATCAGCTGGCACTGTTGGCGGTCGAGATAAGCCGGTCGATCAGCCACTTCTCTCTGGGTGAGTTGGCGCACAGAAGCAGCGAGGGGACGCAGCAGTCTGGTGCACAAGATGAACCCGAAGTGAATCCGCTAGAGGCCTTTGAGCGCGAGATAGAACAGCTTTTGGCCAATACCCCCAAACCGGGTGCCGAGCGCGAATGAGCTGTGCCGAACTAGCGATACAGCTCGACGAACATATCGCCTCTTCCGCAGCCACTCTGGCCGGAGGCCTGTGGTCGCAATGGGCTGAGCTGTATGGGCTGTTAATTGCGGCCAATCGCAGCGAGGATGCCGCCCGTGTCGAGCAAGCGTTTGCTGCCGCGTCCATTCCAGAAGCAGAGCCCACCGCGGTGCAAACTGCACAAAGGGCATTAGCAGAGCAGATCTGCGTCTCTATCATTGTTATCGAGAGGTTGCTTGACCAGTCAGATTTCAGTGTGGCGGTTGCACAGATAGCTGCGCAGTTGGATCAGTACAGCAGAGAGCTGGATCAGCGTATTCATGCTGTCGAGTTAACATCGATAGCGAATTTGTTGGCTGCACTACAGGTTGTGTTGGCGCGTCGCTACGGCTCTGAGCCGCTTGAGATCGCAGTACTTTCGCCAGCTACTCAGAACGATCTGACCGACATAGCGAAGACAGTGGCAGCACAACATTGGCGCGGAGGCCAATATGGCTGAACAAAACCCAAGCCTACACAAGCTGTTTATAGAAGAGGCGCATGAGCGGCTCGCAGCGCTTTTACAACTGGTGGAACCTGTGGCGGCCACGGCGCCGCTCAGTGAAGAAGTGGTAAAGCAATTTTGTCACCAGCTCCACGCGCTCAAAGGAAGTGCGCGGATGGTCGGGGCAGAGCCGTTGGCAGAGCTGGCGCACACTTTGGAGAGCGAGTTGAGTGACCCTGCCAATGTGGCACAGCAGAGCCGCCTGGAGTGGCGAGAGAGAATTGATAACCTCCATGCCATGCTCGGCTCGGACTCTATCGGCGACTATAAGATTGGCTCTGGTGCTGTCTCACTCGCCCCCACTGCACTGCCGTTGAGTCAGCAGCGCATCGCAGTCGAGCCAGCGGCACTGGATAATTTGATCCATCAGATGGTGGAGGCAGGTGTTGCACAGCAGCTGTTGCTCAGCCAGCTGCAAGCGGTGAGTGAAGAGCTCCCTAAAGCTGAGTATCGCTCACTCAAGTTAGCCCATCAGCGTCAGCTAGTGCTTCTCGAGGCTCAGCAGCGTCAACTGATAGCGTTGAGTATGGTGCCAATAAACAGTGTTTTACCGCGCTGGCGAGAGCTGGTTCGGACCGTCTCGGTTGATCTGGATCGCTCGGTTGAGTTGCGTATCGATATCGATACCAGCGCACAAGTCGACAGAACGGTATTGGAACAGCTAGTGCCGCTTGTCGAACACCTGCTGCGCAATGCCATCTGCCACGGTATCGAACCGCGCGAACAGCGCAGTGCTGTCGGCAAAGGTCCGAGTGGCCTAATAAAAGTCAGCTGTCAATGCCGTGAGGCGGTGTTGACGGTGGTCGTCGAAGACGACGGGCGCGGTATCGATTTCGATCGGCTCAGTGAGATTGCGGCCCAGCGCGGTCTTCTGCACGGCAGCGATGCTCAGCGCCAACCGCTGTTGGTCGCAGCGCTATTGCGCGGGGGGTTGAGCGGTGCCAGTCAGCTCTCGGCGATTGCCGGGCGCGGAATAGGCCTGGCAGCTGTTGCAAGTACGGCGCGCGATCTGGGTGGTGCGCTACATCTGCACAGCGAGCCGGGCGGCGGTAGTCGTTTTGTACTGCAGCTACCGATATCCATTGAGTTGCGGCGCGTTTTAGCGGTGCGGGTCGGCGGCTGCGACTATCTGCTCAGCGGGAGCGCAGTTCAACGTGTAGAGACCTTTGCCTCACTCAGTGAGGGGCGTGAAATCTGCGGAGAGAGCTATCCGTTGGCGGATCTGGCCAAACTTTTAGGTTCCAAGCCCACTCAAGCTGAGCACTCCAGTGCCGCAGTTTTAGTAGATTGCGACGGTTGGCAGTTGGCGCTGCGTGTCGACAGTGTCGGCGACTACAGTGAGCAGCGAGTGGAATCACTCGGCGCGCCGGCCACACTAATCCCCGGTGTTGCGGGCGCTCTGTTGGGCGATGATGGTGCCCCGTGCTTGGTGCTCGACCTACTCGATCTATTGCGCGCGGTGCGCGCCGGTCAGTTGCCGCTGGCTGCCGAGCAGCTTTTAGACCGCTAGTCACTGATGCGTGTGTCCCACCGGGCGAACATTATTGCTAGAATGGCGCTCAAATTAAGTCACTTTACTAGGTAGTTCTCCATGTCAGACTTTCTCATTGCCCCCTCAATCCTCTCGGCAAATTTTGCCCGTCTTGGCGAAGAGGTCGATAACGTATTGGCCGCCGGTGCCGATGTGGTTCATTTTGATGTGATGGACAACCACTATGTCCCCAACCTCACCATTGGGCCTATGGTCTGTTCGGCGCTGCGCAAACACGGTATCACTGCTCCGATCGATGTCCATTTGATGGTGCAGCCGGTCGACGATTTAATCCGTATGTTTGCCGACGCCGGTGCTACCTACATCACCTTCCACCCCGAGGCCTCTGCGCATGTCGATCGTTCACTGCAATTGATTCGCGATCTCGGCTGCAAGGCCGGCTTGGTGCTCAATCCGGCGACCAGTTTGGATAACATGGAGTGGGTGATGGAGCGTTTGGATATGCTCTTGTTAATGTCTGTAAACCCCGGCTTTGGCGGCCAGAAATTTATCCCCAGTACACTGAAAAAATTGACTCAAGCCAAGTCATTGATCGAAGCGAGCGGTTATCCTATTCGTCTGGAAGTTGATGGCGGCGTCGGTGTTGCGAACATTGCTGAGATAGCAGCAGCGGGTGCAGATACCTTTGTTGCCGGTTCGGCTATTTTTAACCGCGATAACTACGCTGAGGTGATA
>JBELGO010000018.1:0-24124 GCA_042091915.1 SAR92 clade bacterium
TTGCCTTGAGATACCCGCATTCGGACTAGGTGCGCAGCAGGTGTGAACATGCCCTTAGTGCCTTGCCATAGCCGCCTCAACATCGTCCATTTGTGGGCTGCCGCGGCCATTAACATTGGGTACCTTAGATGAACAACAACTGAAATAAAAAACCTCTTAGATGCGGTTTTTTAAAAGGCCCACAATGATCACCTCATCAGCCGCTACAGTCGACAGTTTGTCTGTCAACCACTGGCACCACAGCTTCGACGTTGTGGTGGTTGGCTATGGTGGTGCCGGGGCCTGTGCTGCAATCGCGGCACATGACAGCGGTGCTCAAGTAGCGATCTTTGATGTTGCCTCAGCAGCTGGCGGCTCAACCGCACTCTCCTCGGCTGAGTTGTACTTAGGCGGCGGTACGCGCATCCAAAAAGCTTGTGGCTACGACGATACCCCGCAGGCAATGTATGACTATCTGATGGCCAGCAATGGCCCGCAAGCGGACAGCGAAAAAATTCGCGCATACTGCGACGGTAGTGTCGAGCATTTTGATTGGCTCGAAAAGCTCGGTGTCCCCTTTAAAGAGAGTGAATATAAGCAGCGTGCGATGATGGCGTTGAGCGACGACTGTCTGCTTTATACCGGCAATGAAAAAACACAACCATTTGCCGCCTTGTCACCTCCGGCACCGCGCGGCCACAACCTTAAAATTAAGGGCGATAACGGTGGGCCCTTGTTTATTAAAGTGCTTTCAGCAGCATTGGCTGAGCGCAATATTGCAGAGTTTTTTAATAGCCGAGCATTGCGTTTAGTGGTGGACTCCACTACCCAACAGACCAAAGTAGTCGGGGTTGTTTTCCGTATCGATATGCAAGAGATCTTCATTGAGGCGCGCAGTGGCGTCGTACTCTGCTCAGGTGGCTTTGTAATGAACCAAAAAATGGTTGTTGAGTACGCGCCGCAACTGCTTCGCTGTACGGTGCCTATCGGCAATCCAGGCGACACCGGTAGTGGTATCGCAATGGGTGTTGCAGCGGGTGGTGTGGCTATCAATATGCATGAAGGGTTCGTCAGCTTGCCGTTTTACCCGCCAGCCTCGCTCACTTACGGTATTTTTATCAACCAGCAGTGTCAGCGCTTTATTAATGAAGATGCCTACCATGGGCGAGTAGGCGCAGCGCTGCTAGAGCAGCGCAGTGAGCGCATCTATCTGTTGCTCAATGTCGAAGATTACGGTGATTACGAGACGCGCTCGTATTTGGGCGCACCGGTAGCGGCGACAGGTGACACTGTGGCCGAGTTGGCTGAAGAGCTTGGCTTAAATAGTTTTCTGTTAGAGCGCTGTGTGGAGAGTTACAACCACTTCGCCTCTGTAGGAGAAGACCCACAGTTTCAAAAAAACAGCGAGTGGCTGAAGTGTTTAAATGGGCCCTTGGTCGCATTAGATTGCACGCCAGGCCGCGGTGTACACATGCCATACTTCACCCTTGGCGGTCTGAAGACCAGCGTAACAGGCGAGGTATTGGATAGAGCTGAACAACCGATAGCGGGCTTGTACGCAGCCGGTCGCACCGCTTGTGGGGTGCCGCGACGCGGTGATGGCTACTGCTCGGGTATTTCAGTTGCCGATGCTAGTTTCAGTGGCCGTGTAGCGGGGCAAGCGGCAGCCAACAACAAAAATTGAGGTGACCATGTCAGAGAAAACTCTAGAGCAGCGTATCGACCGTTTAGAGTCGCTCGATGAAATACGTCAAATGGCGGCAAAGTACTCTTTAGCGTTGGATATGCGCGATTTGGATGCGATGGCTAATTTGTTTCCCGAGGACGTCAAGGTGGGCAAACAGAGCTCTGGACGTGCCCATTTAAAAAAATGGTTAGATGAAACCATGCGCAATCAGTTTACGGGCACCTCGCATCATATCGGTAACCATATTATTGAATTTATTAACCCCGATGAGGCAGTCGGGGTGGTCTACTCTAAAAACGAGCATGAAACACCGAGTGAAAATGGTGATATTGAGTGGGTGATCATGCAGATGATTTACTGGGATAACTATCAGCGTATCGATGGCCGCTGGTACTTTAAACGTCGTTTGCCTTGCTACTGGTATGCCACCGATCTTAACAAGCCCCCAGTGGGCGATAATAAAATGCGTTGGCCAGACCGTGAGCCCTACGCCGGTGCCTATCACGACCTGTGGCCCTCTTGGCAGAAATTTTGGCAGAACCCACTCAGCGAAGAGCTGCCGGTAGTAGCCCCACCGGCACCTGCTGAGCAATTTTTGCTGACTATGCGCGGCAAGGCAGCAGCGCCAAAAATTAAAACCCGCTGAGCGGGTAGGAGAAGAACGTTGTGAGCACACTACAAAATTTATTGGCGCCATTAACGCTGGGTGACATGCAGCTCAAAAACCGGGCTGTTATGGCGCCGATGACGCGCAGCCGTATTGAGCAGGGTGATATGCCCGGCACCATGCAGGTTGAATACTATCGCCAGCGCGCAGGCGCAGGCGCAATCATCAGCGAGGGTGTACACCCATCACCCAATGCGCAAGGCTACTGTCGCACGCCGGGTATTTACGCTGCTGCACATGTCAGTGCCTGGCAGAAAGTCACCTCTGCTGTGACTGAACAGGGCGGTGTGATGATCTGCCAAATTATGCACTGCGGTCGCGTTGGGCACCCCGACAACAAAGCGGCCGGCGGTGAATTTGTGGCGCCATCAGCGATACCTTGCAGTGCCGAGATCTATACCGAGACTGGTATGCAAAAAATGACAACGCCGCGAGCATTGGCTAGCGAAGAGATCCCCGCGTTGATCGAAGAGCATGTCGCGGCGGCCAAGAATGCCATAGATGCGGGTTTTGTCGGTGTCGAGTTGCACTGCACCTCTGGTTACTTGATGGCACAGTTTCTCTCTACCGGGAGCAATCAGCGTACCGATCAGTATGGCGGTAGTGCGGCTAATCGAGTGCGTTTAGTCGTAGAGACACTCCAAGCGATGGGAGAAGCGATAGGCTTTGGCCGCGTCGGTCTGCGTATTTGCCCAGGCAACCCGTTTAACGACCTGCACGATGATGATCCCGCAGAGACCTTTGCCACTTTACTGACTGCCATCGATCAGCTCGGCCTTGCCTACCTGCATGTGATTCGTATGGCCAGCACCGGCTTGGACAATATCGCATTAGCGCGCAGACACTTCAGCGGGCCGATTATTGCCAATGACAGCTACGATGCCGCTGAAGCTGATCAAGCGATAGCCTCAGGCGAGCTTGCAGCGGTCTCATTTGGTCGCCCATTTGTGGCCAATCCAGATTATGTTGCCAGATTGCGCAGTGGCGCAGAGCTAGCACGTATTAATTTTAAGACACTGTATACCCCCGGCGCTGCCGGCTATGTCGACTACCCCTCAATCAGCTAACCAGCGACAGCAAAGGAGACGCCGCATGGCGATGCCCAAAGATATTGGAATCATAGATTTAATGATGGCGGTGCCCAACAACGATACCTCCGATTATTACGACTTTATAAAGCCGCTGCTCATGGATCAGCAGAGTCGCGATATGTTTAAGATGCCAGCCCAGTATATGTTTAAAGATCTGCCCCAAACTGGCCACCAGGATGATTACATCGCCTATACCGTCGATAAAATGGATGAGTTCGGTATTGAGAAAGCGATGATTGGTGTCGACGAAGATCAATACTTCACTCAGAACGAAGCAGTCAAGCGCCACCCGGATAGATTCATTGCTTGTTACGACGCCAACCCCAACCGCGGTATGGAAGAGGTGCGCAAAATACGTCGGCTCAAAGAGGAGTACGATTTAAAAGCAGTGACAGCGTTTCCGTCGGGGCTCTGTCCGCAGGTCTCGCTTGCAGACAAGCGCTGGTACCCGGTCTTTGTCACCTGTATCGATTTGGATATACCCTTTTGCCCCTGTGTGGGTGTGCCCGGGCCGCGCATCCCCATGGAGCCACAAAAGGTAGAGCACTTGGATGAGATCTGTTGGTTTTTCCCCGAGCTCAATGTAGTGATGCGCCATGGGGGGGAGCCATGGACCGATTTAGCCTGGAAGTTAATGCTTAAGTATCCCAATCTCTACTATATGACCAGCGCTTTCGCACCCAAACACTACCCTGAGAATATTGTTAAGTTCGCCAATACTCGCGGTGCAGACAAGGTGATGTACGCAGGCTATTTTCCTATGGGTTTATCGCTGGAGCGCATTTTTGCCGATATGCCCAACGTGCCATTTAAGGATGAGGTGTGGCCAAAGTTTTTGCGCGAAAATGCACGCCGCGTATTTAAGCTCGATTGATAACTGCCCCGCACAATGGCGGGGCATGCTTTTTAGGGGTAAAAAAGACTGATCGTGTCGACAATGCAGGCGGGCCGCTCTTCGCCCTCGACATCGATAGTGACTCTGACCACTAGTTTGGCGCCAGTTTTGTGTGGCTCTGCAGAGATAACTTCACCGCGGCCGCTGATGCGGCTACCGGCGCGGACGACATTGGGAAAACGAATGTTGTCCGCCCCGTAATTGACACCCATAGAGACATTGTCCACTTGGAGCAACTGCGGCAAGAATAAGTTGGCCAGCGATAGCGTTAAATAACCGTGTGCTACCGTGGCACCAAAGGGGCCATCCGCTGCACGCACGGGATCGACATGGATCCACTGGTGATCTCCAGTGGCCTCAGCAAACTGGTCGATACGGGTTTGGTCAACCACAATCGACTCGGTGGGACCCATAGTCTGCCCAGTTAGATCGAGCAGATCGTTGGGATGGTTTACAACAAGTTTCACAGAGGGCGTGGGCATAGTAGCTCCAATCAGTAGTGGAATTAACGTGCTGACTATTTTGCACGATACCCAAACAGCGGCCAGCCAATTGGCTAGTCCATTCAGAGTAGTAAGGAGATTTTTGTGAGAGTATCTGGAAAAGTGGCACTGGTCACCGGCGCTTCGCGCGGGGTGGGCCTAGCGACTGCCAAGCGGTTACAAGAAGAGGGTGCCACAGTCATAATTACCGACATTAACGGCGAGCGCGGCAGAGCCAGTGCGGATGAGCTTGGGCTTGTGTTTGTTGAGCAAGATGTTTCGCTGGCTGAGGGTTGGCAGCAGCTCGAGCAAAAATTACGCGGCGACTATGGGCGCTTGGATATCTTGGTGAATAATGCTGCCATCCTTCAGGCTGCCACTGTCGAAGAGGAGAGCCTAGAGGGTTGGCAGTCGATGATGTCGATCAACGCCGGCTCGGTGTTCTTAGCCATTAAAGCGCTGTTGCCGCTAATGGCAGAGCAGGGCGGCGGTTCAATTGTTAATCTATCTTCATCATCTGCACTGATGGGTATGCCGCAATTTTGTGCTTATACCGCCGCCAAAGCCGCGGTGCGCAGCCTAACTATGAGCACTGCCGTGCTGTGCAAACAGCAAGCAAAAGGGGTGCGTTGTAACTCTGTCCACCCCGATGGCATCAATACAGAGATGGTCCGCGAAATAGCCGCGACACTGCCGCAAGGGGATAAAGACCAGTACCAGCGCAGTGCGCCGTTCGGTTGCCAGCCAGAAGATATCGCCAACACGATTTTGTTTTTAGCCAGCGATGAGGCGCGCCACATAAACGGTGCAGCCATCAGTGTCGACAATACCGCCACTATTCATCCGCCCTATTTATAACAGTTAGAGTGCCAGCTATGAGTAACAAATCAGGACAAGAGCTCGAGGGAAAAGTCGCCATTATCACCGGTGGCGGTGGGTTTATTGGGCGTGCGATTACCCTCGCTTATTTAGAAGCGGGGGCCGATGTGGTGTTCTGCGGTCGTCGCCAGCCGAGCGAGCCGATTGCAGCAAATGGCAAACAGGCCTACTTTATTGCAGCCGATATACGCGACCCGCAGCAGTCACAGCAAGTGATCGATGCGACTTTAGAGCGCTACAAACGTTTAGATATTTTAGTCAACAATGCCGGTGGTACCCCCGGTGTTGACGCGGCCACGGCACCGGCTGCGCTGACCGAAAAAATTATTGCACTCAATCTCACCGCACCCTTAGTGATGTCTCAACAGGCCTATCAAGCGATGCAAAAGAGCCAAGGCGAAGGTGCTATCGTTAATATCGCCAGTGTGGCCGGTGCTCGCCCTGCGCCGGGGACAATGGCTTACGGTGCAGCTAAAGCGGGTTTGCTCTCGGCGACTAAATCACTGGCGATGGAGTGGGGCCCCCAGGTGCGAGTCAATGCAATCATTGTTGGCTTAGTCAACAATCCAGCTGCAGCAGAGCACTACGGTGGTGAAGAGGGTTATCGCAACATTGCCGCCATGCTGCCGCTGGGGCGTATGGCAGAGCCACAAGACATAGCCGATGCTGTACTTTATCTCAGTTCCAAACAATCGGCTTACGTCTCTGGTGCCACACTAGAGGTGGATGGCGGTGGTGAGGTGCCCGTTTTTCTGCACCTAGCTAAGAGCTAGACCCCAATATTGGCGTGCAATTTTAGTCCGCCAATAATGTGGCGACCTGCTGGCGTGCGCTGAGGATGGCGCCGTCAATATAGCCAATTCCGTCGCAATCGCCGACGCTCACTACCCGTTGTCCGCGGCCTGCCAACTGCTCTGCCATAGCTGTATTGGGGTTTGCACCCAAGGCAATAATGACATTATCGGCAGCGGCACTGAAGCTCTCATCCTTGACTGAGTAATGCACTTGATGACGCTCAACTGTGATATTTTCACAGCGGTTGTAGAGCTCGCAGCCGTGCTCGCGCAAATCGAGTATCACTTTGGCGCGGCGCACAATGCTCAGCTCTGGGGACAGCGTTGCATCGAGGTTGAGCACGGTCACTTTGCGCCCGCGTTCAACTAAAAATTCTGCCAGCTCAACTCCGACAAGCCCTCCGCCTACAATGACTACCCGGTGGCCAAGAGGCATCCACAGCTTGCTGAATTGCCGAACTAAACCAATCGGTCGCAATAACCCCAAGGCTTGAGCTGTGCTGATCATTAAGCGGTAGAGAGGGTTGAGTTTTTTGAGGCCGCGACTATCGCCGCCGAGCAACAACCCTCGCATCTCTTCGCCATCAAACACATGGTTTTGTTCTTGGCCATCAATTGGCGGCGCTGTGCGGTCGGCGCCACAAGCCACCACGACGGCATCGGCATTCAAGGCTGCCAAACTGTCGAGATCCACGCCAGTGCCAGTGTTGATAGAGACGCCCAAACGAGTCATTTCATTGGCCAAGTAATCAATCAATCGACCATTGGGCTCATAGGCAAGGGCTGCGATACGGGCAGTGCCGCCCAGTTGCGGCTCTTTCTCATAGAGCGAAACCCGCCAACCAGCCTCGGCCAACAGCCGAGCGCTCTCCATGCCGCCGGGGCCGCCACCGACCACCACGGCGTGTCTGCCACTGTTGCTAGTGGCAATTAAATTCTCTTGTTCACGGCCAACACTGGCATTAACGGCACAACACAGCGGCTGGTTGATAAAAATTTGGCTGACACAGATATAGCAGTAAATGCAGGGGCGCACTTGCTCGGCTTGGTTGGCAATAATTTTATTGGGCAGCTGCTCGTCAGCGATAATCTTTCGGCCCAAACCGAGCAGATCGTAGCGACCGGCTGCAATGTCTTGTTCTGCACGTTCTGTCTCGATGCGCCCAACGGCCATAATCGGGACATTGAGCTCGCGCTTGGCGCGCTCTGCAAACGGCAGATAACCGTTCTCTTGGTGGACCAATGGCGCCTCTGTAAAAGCCTGCCCTTTTTGGGTGTTGGAGTAGGCGCTGACATCGATGACGTCGGCACCGGCGGCAATGGCTAGTTTAGCGGCAGCGATGAAGTCATCGGTGGTAATACCGCCGGAAATACGATATTCAAAGGCGTCCAGGCGCACCAGAATCGGAAAACCCTCGCCGACAGCAACACGGATGGCCGACAACACTTCAACCATCAGTCTGGCGCGGTTTTCAATGCAGCCGCCGTATTGATCATCGCGCTTATTGGTGGCCGGCGATAAAAAAGAGGAGAGCACATAGCCATGGCCGGCGTGCAGCTCAATAGCATCAAAACCGGCGCGCTGGGTGAGCTTTGCGGCGTCAGCAAATTGCGCTACCAGTGCGTCGATATCGCTCTGATCCATCACTTTGTACTGCGGGCCTCTGCCATCCGGCCCGGCCATCTTAATAAAGTTGCCCAGCTCTTCTCGAGTGAGTAGCGGCATCATATCGTTGCTGCTTTTTTCCGGTTTTGAAGGCACCAATAAGGGTCGGCCAGCGGCGACGTCTTCCTGGGAGATTTTGCCCGAGTGGTTGAGCTGCAGGGCAATTTTGCAACCATGCGCCTGCACCCGGCTAGCAAGGTCAGTCAAATCGGGCAGGTATTGTTCACCGCTAACGCCGACCATATTCGGCATCGAGCAACCGGCTGGGTGGGCAATAGAGGTGGTCTCTAGAATGATTAGCCCGCAACCACCTTGTGCGCGAGCCTCGTAGTAAGCTTTGAGTTTTTCACCGCAGCGACCATCCTCTTCAGCAAAATTACTGCCCATGGCGGTCATAACAAAACGATTTTTTAAGGTCAGCGCGCCGATATTCATCGGTGAGGCCAGTGCGGTATAACTCATAAAAACTCCAAACTATTTTTGCGCGCTTCTTTTAAGCGGCTGCGTGGCTGGCAAGCAATCTCGCATTTTACCGGTTAAGTATCTTTAACCGTTTTCAACAGCTCGATAAAGATACTCCGTTTGCAGTACTTGTTGCCTATTCGAGTAGTTGAGATCAACTTGTATACGGTCAATACTCAGGCAATAACAAAACGCTAATGTACTCGCTTAGCGCAAAAAAAGAAGGGCACGATCGGCCGTTCCAGTTGACCAATGCAGTCACTGCGGCCATGCAGGTATAAGGAGGGTCCGCGTGTTGGAACAGATTACGGTAGTTGCCAGTAAGTTTCATGATTTAATCGATTACCTAGAACGCTTGGGTATTGATGTCGCCCCAGTGGCTGCTGAAGCTAGCTGCTCACTGGCTGAGCTGCGCAACTATGCGCCCGATGAGCCGTTATCCTCGCAATCTTACTCGCGCTTTTACCAAGCCTCTGTGCGTCGTCTGCAAACCATCAACTCAACTATTCCGTGGGCGGCGGGTTTGGGCTCTGATATTTTTGAGTTTCTCTGTTATGCCATTGTCAGTGCGCCAACTCTTCGTGAATCACTTCAGCGCGCCGAGCGTTTTGGTGCGGCTACACAGAGCTTAACCGGCCACTCTATCCGGGTAGAGCAGGTGGGGGAGCGCACCAAACTGCACTACCAGATAGAGCCAAGTGCCATCTCGCCACTGTTTACCCCTGCGGATTGGTCTAAATCTCAAAGCTTAACCACGGTTGCGCGAGCCTCTGGCTTAATGGTGTGGCATGGCTTGTGTGGGTGGCTTATTGGCCATGCTCTTGAGAGTTACAAAATGGCGGTGGCAGCACCGTGTATCGGCGAGGTCTACCAAAATAATGTCGCCCAGGCAGTGGGTTGCCACGTGCTCTTTGGCGCTAATGAAAATGCCTTCGAATTCCCCAGTGCAGCCCTGGATTACCGAGTAGTCCAGACCAAAGACACGCTGCAGTCTTTTTTGGATGCCAGCATCTACCAGCTCAGCTCGGTGGAGAGGCAGCCGGCCTCTGTCTCTTCGGCTATTAAGGGGCTGTTGGGCGCCGATTTTAGCGCGGGGCTACCGAGCTTTAGCGACGTGGCAGAGCGGTTGCATATGTCCGAATCCAGCTTGCGGCGTCGATTGCTCGCCGAGGAGACCAGTTTTCAGATAATTAAAGATCAGGTACGCTGCGAAGCCGCTATGAACCACCTAAAAAGTAGTGCGATCAAAATCAATGAGTTGGCCGAGCTGCTGGGTTTCGCCGAGCCGAGCTCATTTGTTCGCTCGTTCAGACACTGGACAGGGATTACCCCCAAGAGTTACCGAGACCAACATCAAACCTCGGCCACAACAGTACAGCAAACAGCCAGTAATCTTTAAAAGTGTCTTTAGGTGTGATGTTTTTTGCCCATCACTTTGGCTTTTTAAGTTCTGTCCTAACGTCTCAGCCGCGCCTACTGTTGTTGTATTAAAAAAATAATACCGGTAAAAGTTTGCCGGACAGAGGGTACAGATGGACGACTACCGTGCGGTAGAGCAGCTTATCTATCGCTATGCAGAGTATATCGACAGTGGCGACTTAGAAGCGTTGGCGCGCCTCTTTGAGCGCGGTTGCGTGGTCTCTTTGCCCAGCGGTTGGCGAGTGGCTGGTTATCAACCACTGAAAGACTTTTACCTCAAACAGATTATTGTCTACCCGAGCACTGGCACGCCATGTACGGCACACTGTGTTACCAATGTGGTGATAGAAATAGACAAAAAAAGTAACACCGCAGTGGCGCGCTCACAGTTTGTCGTGCGCCAGGCACTGGAGGGCAGCGTCGAGCAGACCATCATGAGTGGGCGCTATTCAGACCAGTTTAGTTGCGACCAAGAGGGTTGGTATTTTACCCAGAGAAAAATACTGCCGACTTACTTTGGCGATTTGAGCCACCATTTTCGCGGTCAGTTAGATCGCACCCCGGCGGGGCAGGTTGCTCCGCCGGACAACGTAGTAGCCTTCGCCGGCGATAAAAGGCTCAACCAATAAGTTCAGGCTTGCCTGGCTAAAATAGAAGTAACAGTGGTAGTAACAACAACACCTAAAGGGGATCACTATGAGTATTGCCAAACCATTTCAAAAAACCGCGTTGGTCGCAGCGCTGATGACTGCCAGTGGCGCTTACGCTGCCATTGAAGAAGTTATCGTTACCGCAGAAAAGCGTGAAGCCAGCCTGCAAGATACACCGATTGCAATCAGTGCTTTAACCAGCGATATGATCGAACAGAAAGGTATCAACAATGTGTCTGACCTGTTTGAAAAAGTACCTGGCGTGGTTGGGTACGAGGCGCCATCTGCACGCGGCAGTATCAGTTTGAATATTCGCGGTATTGGTTCGGGCAATCCTAACAGCCCCTCTACTGACCCAGCCAACGCCCTTTACGTTGACGGTGTTTATCTCGGCTCTGGCTCAGGTAACGGTGTTGATGCCATGGACCTGGAGCGCGTAGAGGTGCTCAAAGGCCCACAAGGTACCCTGTACGGGCGCAACTCAACCGGTGGTGCGGTTAACTTTATTACCAAAAAGCCTGGACAAGAAGCAGCCGCTAAAATTAAAGCGGGTGTTGGTAGCAAAGGGCATGAGTCTCTGAGCATGCGTTTTGATGTGCCGGTATCAGACACGTTAGGTGTAGCCGTTTCTGCTTACAGCCGCCAGCGCGATGATCTCTATGGCAACACTAACAGCGACCAGAGTGGTTTCGAAAATATCGATCGCCAAGGTTACCGCTTTGCCGCTCGCTTTGAGCCTACTGAGACTTTGTCGATTGATTATGCCTTTAACCATGATGAAGTAGACGAGCACACACAGATGATGGGTGTCGTAGGCTTTAACCCAATGGCCTCTGCCGTGGCAAGCACTCCTGGTTATCCTGGTGCCGTTGATATAACAGGAAGTTCTCTTCGAGATACGATCCAGCTAACTGCAGATGGTTACCGTGCATTCACAGGATTTGGTGCAGACTATGCAACAATTGTCCAATGGGCTGACGATTATGTTGCTTGGGCTGACATGCAGGATTTTGATGAAAAACCCAACGCGGGTTCTAGTGACTCTGTTTCAGAGGCGAGCAACGAAGTAGATGCTCACAGCCTCACACTCACCTGGGATATGTCTGATTCTTTGCAGTTCAAGTCGATCACTGGCGTGAGAGAAATCTCAAGCATGAATAACTCAGATTTAGACGGTATGGATAACTCTGTTGATGGCGGTGTCATGGGGAGTGTCCAAATACTGACTATTGCAGGCTTAATGGGTGGAAACCTTCCAGGTATTGATCCAGCTTTGCAACCAGGAATGGCATCCGATATGATCAGTGCAATACAAGATCGTGGCCGTGCAGAGGTATTCAATACCTACGCTACGGTGGACCATGAGCAGTTCTCGCAAGAGTTCCAGTTAGTCGGTTCTACCGACGCTGTTGATTACGCCGTGGGTATTTACTACTACAGTTCAGATTCCGAGCTGCGCAACCACCAGCTGGCAACATTCCCCTTAGCTTCGTCACAATCTAAAGCGTATGACATCTCTAGCGAAGCAACGTCTATCTTTGGTCAAGCCACTTGGCAGCCAGAAGGAAGCAAAATTGCTTTAACAGCTGGGTTACGTTACACCGAAGAGACCAAAGATATTACTTATCTCTGGCGGGGTATGTCTTTTTACGGGCGGACTGATGCATTCTCTCTGAGCTATGGTGGTGTTGGTTTTGGTGATTCTTATGTCACTAATGCAGAAGTAGCTGACCTTCCCGAAAGAAGTAACTTTGGTGAAAAATTTGAAGAGGACTTTGACAATATCTCGGGCAAAGTAACCGCGCAATATTTCATCAGTGACGATACTAATGTCTATGCCACTTATGCGACCGGCTATCGATCAGGTGGGTTCAACGGCGATGTCTATAACTTCACTTCAGAAGAAGCGGACGCCTTCGATGAAGAGACCATTAGCAGTATGGAATTAGGTCTTAAAACCACTTTCTGGGACGGTAAAGCCCAACTGAATGGTGCGCTGTTCTCATACAGCTATGACGATATGCAGGTTTCTACACTCGAGTCAGATGGTGGAAGTATCACCAGCTCGATTGAAAATGCAGGGCAAGCTGACCGTGACGGTTTGGAGTTGAGTTTACTACTAGCGCCTACCGATAACCTCATGCTGAATATTGACTACACAGCAATGAGCGGTGATTTTGATGAGTACCCGGCGAATATTACCGCGGACAACTCACTGGATATGACCGATATCGCTAAACGAGGGCTCTCTCCTGATAACCAACTCATCGTTGGTGCAAATTGGACTATCATGGATGGTGCTAGTGGCAGGTTGTCTCTGGCGGCTGATGTCAGCTACCAAGATGAGACCCAGCCGATTGCCGCTTCAACCGACAAGTATTCTGTCGGTGGAGAAGACGTACCGGTGGCGTTTGCTCAGCACGAGAACGAATCGCGCACGCTGTTAAATGCCCGTTTGAGCTGGAGCAAAGCGTTGGATTCTAGTAATGTTGTTGTCTCGCTTTGGGGTAAAAACATTACCGACGAAGATTACGGGGTGTTTGGCTTTAACTACGGTGCATCCCTGGGTCTCAACCTACACCAATACGGCGCACCGCGCACTGTTGGTTTGGATATCAGCTGGGAGATGTAAATGGCATCTGGTCCGCGCCGTTGGCGGGCCATTTTAAAACGCCAAAAAAAACCGCCACTGGAAACAGTGGCGGTTTTTTTGTGGCTGTAAAACTAGCTAATGCAGGCTTGGCCACCGTCTACAGCAATGCTCTGGCCGCTTACATAGCTGCTGGCAGGCAGGCAGAGCTGTGCGACAAACTCGCCGATATCGCTGTGGCAGTCACCGATGCGTTGTAGCGGGATGGTTTTTACAAACGCCGCGGCCTCCTCGGGGCGGTGCTTGGCCCATTTCTCTAATGCCGGTGAGTTGGCGTGGGGTAAAATGCAATTGGCGCGAATATTATCGCGACCCCACTCGCTGGCGGCGGTGCGGGTAAGCGCACGGATAGCCTCTTTTTCGGCAGCATAGACACCGTAGTTGCTCATATCCCAGCGCTTGGCTGCGGAGCTGGCCATATTGATAATACTGCCGCCATTGGCCGCCAAATGTGGGTGACAGAGCTGCATCAAACGCAGTGTCGCCATCGGGCCAACGGTAAAGGTGGTTTGTACCTGCTCCATACTCTGTCCCAACAGCGGCCCGATAGAGGTGGTGACGGCATTGTTGATCAGTATATCTAGCCGCCCGAAACGGTTAATGGTCTGCTCTACGACACTCTCCAGGGCATCCAGCTGGCCGATATCACAACTGACCGCCAGCCCGTCCACACCATACTGCTCGTGCAGTAAATTGATGGTTGTTTCACATTTAGATAGCGTGCGGCCAACGGCGACGACACGGCAGCCGCGCTTGGCTAGCGACAGCGCAATACCCTGGCCAATGCCTTGGCCGGCACCGGTAATCAGCGCGACTTTGCCGACCAATTGGTCTGCGTTAGTGCTGTTATTTTGTTCACTCATATTTTGCTCCTGTGTCTATTCTGTGTGGCGATCAGCTGTCTTCTGGCTCTATATGCAAAGGCCAGTCGCTGAGGTGGATAACATTAATTGTCTGCATATCAATAAAGCGCGCGCAGCTCCGCTGCATGCTACTGATATGCTGCTGTAACTTCTCTGGGTTACCGACAGCATCGAAAAAAACCTCTAACGAGTTAGCTGCCGCTATGGGAAACTGCTCCTCTACAATGGCGTCGAGCGTCTCGCCACGGAGGGTTCGGATAACTCGGTGCTGGCGGTAGTGGGTGGTTGCTTGTGTCTCTATCGCAATAGCGGTGTGCTCTTGCAGCCAGCGCCGTTCAAACTCCAGCTCAGAGAGCTCCTGTTTAGCGTTAAAGCTGCACAACTGCAGGGTGCCTGCAATACGCTCGGTAGACTCTAAGGGCGTTTGCAGTGGCGCAGAAAAGCGGCACAAGTAAAGTGCGCCACCTGCTGGTAACAGAGCCTCTAGCGGGTTTAAAAACCGAGTTAACTTGCCTAAATCACTATCGATAAGAGCGAGCCGAGCAGTTTCTATTGTGCCGCGATGAGCCCGCTGCCATCGGGCAGCAACTTGGCTGGCGACATCTAACTCTGCCCAGTAACACTGCTCTGGGAGTGCTTGCTTTTGGTTTGCTAGCCACTGCTGCCAGTAGCTCTGCCAGTCTTTTTGACTGTTTTGTGCGCGTTGATCGAGCAGCGCAACCAGTGAGAACACGCGTTAAAAACCACTTAGCGAGGCAAAACGATCGCAATGGTAGCGGCTATCGCCAAACAGTTGGTTGCAAACTCGTGAGCGTTTTAAATAGAGGCCGATATCCATCTCATCCGTTACACCCATGCCGCCGTGTAATTGGGTCGCTTCATTGCTGGTTTTTAGATAGATATCGTTGGCCAATGCTTTAGCTTGGCTAGCCATCTTGGCTAATTCCACGCGTCCGTTGTCGAGCTGGTAGAGTGCGCCTGCGAGCGCACTTTTAGCCAATTCCAGGTCGCAAAAAAGCTGTGCGCAGCGGTGCTGGAGTGCTTGGAAGCTGCCAATTTTTACCCCAAACTGCTCGCGCTCATTCATAAATGTAACGGTCTGTTCGAGCAGCGCTTCGGCTCCGCCAAGCTGTTCTGCGGCGGTTGCTAAAGCTGCGATATCCAGTGCCTCGCCAATCGCTTGCGCGCACTCACCCGAGCCTAAAAGCGCTTGTGGCTGGACATTCTTAAAGATCAGAGTAGAGACACAACTGCCGTCCATGAGCTGTTCTGTGGTGCACTCTAGCTCAACGCTATTGGCGGCGACCACGGCTACGACACGCCCTTGGTCACTGTTGGCCACGACTAGGTATTGCTCAGCGCAGTCTGCATTGAGCACCATAGTTTTGCGGCCGTTGAGCTTGCCATCTTTTAAGGCAGTATGAAGTTGTTTGGGATTGTGGTGGCTGGCCTCATCGATGGCAACGGCAAAAACAGTGCCGGTAGCGATCGCCGGAAGCCACTCGTTGCACTGTTGTTCACTGCCGGCGCGGGCAATAAGTTCACCTGCCAAAACACTTGAGCCCACCAACGGAGTTAAACTTAAGTTGCGACCCAGTGCCTCCATGGCAGCGCCTAAACCCAGGTACCCAAAGCCTAAACCGCCGTGCTGTTCCGGCAACACCAATGCACCTAAGCCGAGCTCGGCGAGTTGCTGCCAGAGCTCTGGGTTAAAGCTGGCAATGCCATCGCGGTCGCGCCAATCGCGCAGTGCAGCAGGGGGGGATTGCTCGGCAAGCAAGTCGAGCAGTGTATCGCGAAGCATGCTCTGTTCTTCGTTTAAAATCATTGGTCAATTCCTTGTCTTGCTCAGCCAGGTAAGCCTAGCGCGCGCTTAGCAATAATATTGAGTTGGATTTCAGAGGTACCACCGGCAATGGTATGGGCCTTGTCATAGGCCCAATTTTTTACGATAGCGTGCTCGTTTTCGGTAGTGGATGAGTTTTCCCAGCTGAGCCCGCGGTTGCCGAGTATCTCCAGTAGTAGCTCATCTTTGCGCTGCAGTTCAGCCGTGCCGATATGTTTAATGGTCATACCCAAGCGCGGATCTATCGCCTTAGCTTTGGCTTGATGGTAAAGCCGTTCATTGAGGAGCTCTTGTGCGCCTTGGTTCATAAGATGGCGAGCTATGTCGCGGCGTATGGCACCGTCGCTGAGCTTGCCGTCAGCCTCTACAGGGAGATGTTTTTTAGCCAGCTCAGCGATGCTCTCTTGCTCGTTCTCGACCATAGCGCTCATGCTCGACATCAACTTGCGCTCATGTTTGAGGAGCTCTTTAGCCACTGCCCAGCCTTGGTTTAGCTCTCCCACCAGCTGGTCTTTTGGAACTTTGACATTGTCAAAAAAAGTTTGGCAGAAAGAGGATGCTCCGCTGATTAACTTAATCGGTGCAGTGGAGACGCCCTCGCTGTGCATATCGATCAGCAAAAAACTGATCCCCGCTTGCTTTGCGGCATCGGGATCGGTGCGAACCAAGCAGAAAATCCAGTCGGCGCAATCCGCCTTAGTAGTCCAAATTTTTGTACCATTGACTAAGAAATGATCACCGCAATCTTCCGCTTTAGTTTTTAGGCTGGCTAAGTCTGAGCCTGCCGCTGGCTCTGAGTAACCCTGAGCCCAGCGCACTTCACCGCGGACAATACGCGGTATATGCTCTAATTTTTGCTGTTCACTGCCGTAAGCGAGCAGGGCAGGGCCGAGCATCCATATTCCCATATCGTAGAGAGGAGGGCGGCAGTTTAAGCGCGCCATCTCTTGGCTGAGAATCTTTGCCTCTTGATTGTCTAAGCCGCCACCACCGTATTCAGCGGGCCAATCGGGTGCAGTCCAGCCGCGGTCGCGCATAGCCTCAAAATATTGGCGCGCTTCTTCATTGTGGAATTTTTGATCGCGGCCAGCCCAAATCTGTTCCGACTCTATGACGGGTTGGCGTTGCGAAGCAGGGCAGTTGGCCTCAAGCCAGCTGCGTGTCTCTTCGCGAAATTTTTCGTAATCTTTCATAGTCAATCCCAAAACGGTTAACCCGAGCCAAACTGACTCTGGCGTTGTTTAAATAAGGTGTCTAACCGCCAAAGTAGGCGTCAATAATGGCGGCTTTGAGTAATTTCTTGGTGGCATTGCGCGGTAGCTCTGTGCGCGTGAAGACTACCTCTGCAGGCACCTTAAAGCCGGCTAGATGCTGCTGGCAGTAGGCCATAACAGCCTCTTGGCTTAGCCCGTTGTCACTTTTGCGCACAACGGCAGCCACCTTTTCGCCGTAGTGTTCACAGGGGATACCCACTACGGCCGCTTCAGCTACGCCATTAAGTGAGAGAAGGCAGTTTTCTATTTCCGCGGGGTAAATGTTCTCGCCGCCGCGAATAATCATGTCTTTGCTGCGGTCGCAGAGATAAAGCAGCCCCTCTTCACTGATATAGCCGATATCACCGCTGTTAAACCAGCCATCTTCAAAGTCGCTACCATCATTGGCGCCACTGATATAGCGATCAACAGTGCTTGAAGAGCGAATCCAGATCTCTCCAGGTTCACCGTCTGGAAGGTTATTGCCTTGCGCATCAAGAAATTTAAACTCCACTATTGGGCTGATAAAACCCGATGCACCACGACGTTGGCGCACCACAGGCCCGGTAAAAGCAGCTCCCGTACCACCACTTTCGGTTAGCCCCCAGCCGGCACCCGCCATGCTCTCAGGGAGGTACTGGTCGTAGAGATCATAAAGTTTGCCGGGTGTCGCTGACCCACCGGCACTCATATTGCTTATCCGCGAGGCCTCTTCCTGACTGATATTGCCGCGCTCAAGGATATCGATCAGCATAGTCGGTGCGCCCATCAATACGGTGATGCCGGCCTCTTTAACTAAGCGCTCGGCTTCTGCGGCATCCCATTTGTACATCAGGTAGATGGCACGCCCATACTTTAAGTTGACAATAAATTGTGAGAACAAGCCGCTAATATGGAAAAGGGGTACTGCAAGAAGAGTTTTTGCAGGAATCTGCTTAGCCATATAGGCATTTTGCAGATCGGTGTTAGTCATATAGGTGGCTGCGCCGATGAGCTCAATATTAAAAAGTGCTTGAGCACAGTTGAAGTGATTAAAAAGAGCGCCTTTGGGCCGCCCCGAGGTGCCTGAGGTGAACAGTAAAATGGCCTCGTCTGTGCCTGCGATTTGGACTGACACAGCGGGTAATTGCGCACCTTCTAACAGGGCATGTTGCCAGCTGCGCGCTCCGCTTTGTTCAGAATCATTGAGAATATAATCAATACCAAACTCTTCGGGGGCAATAAACTCTTGGCGGGTTTTGTCGCAGATAACTAGTTTAGCGCCGCTATCTTGCAGCCCTTGATGGAGCTCTTCGGCGCGGCCCCAGCTATTGAGTGGCACCACAACCGCACCGCAACTAATGATGGCATTAAAGCTGATCAGCCACTCAGCGCTGTTGCGCATGGCAATAGCGACGCGGTCACCCTGCTTAACCCCAGCACTGTGCACTAAGTAACTGCTCAGATGGTCGCTGGCGGTGAAAAATTGTTCAAAAGTAAATTGTTGCTGCGCAGTGTCTATGAACAGCTGTCCACCAAATTCGCGGCCTTGATTGAGGATATCAAGGAGAGTCGCAGGTGCATTCTTATAAGCTTTTACAGTGTGACTGCCGCGCGGGATCTCAACCACTTCGAACGGCGCGCCAGGCCCAGTAAGCTGTGTAACTACCGCGTGATGTGAGGCAATAATGTCACTCATAAAAACTCCTCTCTCTATTTAAACGCCGCTGGCTGGTTATTATTTTAGGCGGTGCTACTTTATAGTTAGTCTGCCGTGAGACGGGCAACCGAGCTCTATAGTCGCTATGGCCTATAGCGCAAGCGCGGGATAACTTGACCCATTTCAATGAAAAAAAGTATCGTTTATTCAACTACTGCCGGCAATGCTTTTGCGCCTGCGCCTATCGTCCAACTGCATTACGAAAAGCGCTTTAAATAGCGTTAAGCGTTTGCAGAGGCGTCCAAAAGATAGAGACTGGAATACTCAATATGAAAACAGCGCTAACGGAACTTCTCGGCTGCCGATACCCGGTAGTACAGACGGCAATGGGTTGGGTGGCCGATGCCAATTTGGTGATTGCCACTGGGCGCGCTGGGGGTTTTGGTTTTATTGCTGGCGCGGTGATGACGCCACGCGAGATTGAAGATCAAATTAAAGCAGTCAAAGCTGCTACCGATGCGCCGTTCGGGGTGAACTTTCACATGTTTGTGCCCGATGCTGCAGAGATTGTCGCGCTGTGTATTAAGTACCAGGTCGCGGCGGTGAGTTACTCGCGCTCGCCGGTGCCGGCACTGGTCGCCCAATTAAAAGCGGCAGGTATAGTTTGCATGCCCACCATCGGTGCCGCTAAGCACGCCGCTAAGGCTGTGGCTATGGGTGCCGATGCTCTCGTCGTACAAGGTGGTGAGGGTGGGGGGCATACCGGTGGTGTCGCCAGTACAGTCCTGCTGCCCGAAGTGGTAAAAAGCGTTGATATTCCTGTGGTTGCTGCGGGTGGTTTCAAAGATGGTGATGGTTTAGTGGCAGCCTTGGCATTTGGCGCCAGCGGTATAGCCATGGGGACACGTTTTTTGCTGACTCAGGAATCCCCGGTGCCGATGGCGACTAAACAGTGCTACATTTCTGCTACTCCAGACCAAATGGTCGTGCGTACGGTGCTCGATGGCATACCGCAGCGAATGCTCTACAACCGCTATTTGCGCTCCTTAGAAAGCAGCTCGTCACTGGGGATGTTGTTGCGCGCGATAAAAAATGGCCTCGCGTTCAGCCGCATGACCCAAAGCTCACTGCTGGGCATGATGAAGTCAGCTTGGCAGATGTCCCGCAGCGGTGATGTGACGTTTGCCCAGACGATGATGGCCGCTAATGCGCCGATGATGATTCAACAAGCCATCGTCAGTGGCAGGCCGGATAAGGGAGTTTTGCCCGGTGGCCAAATTGCCGGGACTATCGATAATATCCCACCGGTTGAGAGTTTGATTGAAGAGATTATGGCTACTGCTACGGATCGCTTAGCCCAGTTAGAGACACTCAAAAAAGCGCCCTAGATGGCAAACTCGATTACCAAAAATGAAAATGAAGAGAGAAAAATATGCCGTTTAAAACCGAGATAGTCGATTACATCGCTGAACTTATTTTTAATAAGCCTCCGGTCAACGCTTTTGATAGCAGTGAGTGGGCGGCTATTGCCGCAGAGTTGCATCGCCTAGGTGGGTTGGATGAGGTCAGAGTTATTATCGTTAGGGCTGAGGGCAAAGGGTTCTGTGCCGGTGTCGACATAAAAGAGCTGGCGGCGGATAGCAGTAAGATTATTGCGGTGAATAAAGGTAACTACGACACGTTTGAAGCAATACATCGCAACCGAGTCCCGGTGATTGTTGCACTGCACGGTTTTGTTCTGGGGGGGGGCATTGGTATAGCCGGCGCCGCAGATATTGTGGTTGCTTCCGAGTGTGCCCGTTTTGGTGTGCCCGAAGTGGATCGCGGCGCGATGGGCGGTGGTGCTCATCTACAACGACTCTTCCCCGTGCAAAAAGTCCGTCATATGTACTTTACTGGGGAGTTTATTGATGCCGCAGAAGGCTACCGTTTAGGAGCTATTGAGCGGGTAGTACCGTTAGAGCAGTTGCGCGATTGCGCGCGCGGTATTGCCGCCACAATTGCCGAGAAGAGCCCGGCGATGATCGCACTGGCCAAAGAGGCATTGACCGGTATCGAAGATGGCAATCTCGAGGACAAGTACCGCTGGGAGCAGGGCTTTACCCTGCAGGCTTATACCGAAGGTGACTCGCAAGAGGCGCGCGATGCCTTTGTTGAAAAGCGCGACGCCAATTTTTAAACGCACCGCCAGCTCCTCCAAACGGACGATTACGCGGTAGCTGGCAGCGCTATACTCAAAAAAACAATTTAGGGGAACAGCATGGCAAAAGCAGCTGATTATGATCTGGGACCACACACTTTTCCGCGTGGCTGGTTTGTCATTGCCGAGAAAAGTGAACTCGACAAGGGACCGATGGCGGTGCGCTTTTTTGGTCGAGATTTAGCGCTTTATCGCGGTGAGAGCGGCAAGCCGATACTTTTGGACGCTTACTGCAAACATATGGGCACCCATTTAACCGCCAGTGATTCGGCAATGATTGTGCGCAACGGCCACCAGATAGAAGGTGACTCTATCCGTTGTCCTTACCACGGTTGGCGCTACAACGCAGCCGGCGATGTCGATGACATTCCCTATCACGATGGCCCCTGCCCGAAATCGGCTTCTATCCAGTCCTACCCGGTGGTCGACACTATGGGCTGTATAATGGCGTGGTTTGATGAAGAGGGTGGTGAGCCCGACTACGCGGCACCTGCCTTGCCCGAGTGGGATGACCCACAGTGGGTTCAGTGGACGCTAGATCATCTGGGCGAGCTGGATATCCATCCGCAAGAGGTGCTCGACAATATGTCTGATATTCGCCACCTCGGCCCCACCCACGGTGCACCTGCTGAGTATTTTGAAAACGAGGCGCGCAAGCATATCTATATTCAACGTCAAGGCGGGCCGATGCAGCTGTATGGCGGCGTTATGCTCTACACCACCACATGGTATACCGGGCCCGGAATTTTGCTCTCAAAGCAGGTCTGGGGCGATTCTGTGCAGTATGAACTAATTGCTAATACGCCCGTGGATGACGGCAAAATAAAAGCCTGGCACGGTTGTTTAGTCAAAGCCCCGCAGTTGCCAGTGAGTGATGAGGATCGCAGCAATGCAGCGCTTCAGCAGGCGGGCGCACTGGAGGCTTTTGCGACCGATTTTCAAATTTGGCGACATAAAAAACCCGCTTTGAAGATCATGCAACTGAAAACAGATGGCCCGTTTCGCACCGGCCGCAAGTGGTATTCGCAGTTCTACCAATCGCGTACAGGCGCTGCGGCGGTGCACGGTGAGGTGAACGGAATTTACCATGTGCAGGGCATGGCAACACCGGCCGACAAGCAACACAACATAGATGATGGTCTGCCAATTTAACTGCTCTGAGGAGTCACAATGAACCCGGCTGATGCACAACAAATTATTGATCAATACTTAGCGGCTTTAGTCGCTGGTGACTTGGCGGCTGTCTTGGAACTTTTTGCAGAAGATGCCACCGTTGAAGACCCCGTCGGTAGCCCTGTGATACAGGGCCGAGAAGCTTTAGCGGGGTTTTATCAGGTGGCTGTAGACAGTGTCAGCGCGGCCAATACTACCGGAGCTGTTCGCTGTGCGGGCAACGAATTTACCGTTCCCTTTGCTATTGAGGCGAGCTTAGGTGCCAAAGTGGGGATTGAGATTATTGATCACTTCGTCGTCAACGATGAGGGTAAAATCTCAGCGATGCGCGCATTTTGGTCAAAAGAGAACGTCCGGCCACTTTAGTTTTTGTGCAGCTATAAAAAAAAGGGCCTCAGTAGAGGCCCTTTTTTGTACCTGTTGTTGTTCTTCTCAAGAGAAGGTGACTAGGCTTTTTAGAATGAGGCTCACTAGCATAGATTGCTGCGACACACCTGTCTTGGCAAATATTGAGCGTAGCTGTGCGCGCGCGGTGTTGCGCGCAATGCCAAGCTGCTGCGCACTCTGGTCGAGATTGGCGCCTTCGGCGAGGTACTTGGCCAGCATCGACTCAGCTTTTGTCAGCCCATAGATCGACATGAGAATACGTATGTCGATGTCGTAGCTTTTTTCAGGTTCGTTGACGAAAACCATCATATGCGGTGTGTGGCTGGGATCGACACTTTTGTCGATCATCATCGGTTTTATGAGAATTTCTAAATCCGCTTTGCCCGAGGGACGATCAGCTGAAAGGGCATTGACCTGAGCCACTGATTGCTGGCGCTGCGCCTCTAACACTTCGTCGATATAGCCAGAAAACTTCGCTCTAGCTGTGGAGCTATCGAGATGAATGGTGTCGTTAATAATATGGATGCCATCTTTGTTGCGCAGCAGTTCGTCGGCAACTGCATTGCGAGTGATTACTTTGCCTCGTTCATCCAAAGTAATAATGCCAATGCTCTGCCGGCTAAAGGTCTTGCTGTAGAGCTTGCGCTCAGCATCTAGCTGGATCAGCTGCATACCGTTGGAAACTGCGCGCTGGATATGTGGCCCCATCAGTGTCAGCAGCGCGCGCTCTTCACTGCCAAAATTCTTAGCTGTTTTAGGGCGGCAGAAGCGCACACTGAACCGTTGACCATTGGCATTGCGCAAATCGATACCGACCATATGGTGGATATTGATTGGCTTCATGCAGAACTCGTAGAGTTCAGAGTCTTCTAGCGAGCTGTAGGAGTGACATTCATCGAGAGTGACCACTTCGCCCCAAGGCAGATTAGTCATCAAATTGGCGGTGTAGTAGCGATCGGTGTAGGGGTTGTCGTGATCGTCAATAAAGGTTTTAGGCAGGTTTTCACAGCTGACAAACAGCAGACCGCCGTCGTCGGCAACCGGTTCGCGAAGGGTGATAGAAGCAAAGTTTGAATCGATAACTTTGCGTATCGCGGATAAAAAATTATTGTAGGGATCTTCCTCGATATGGCCGTCGTAAAGATGGCCAATCATCTTGGAGAACTCTTCGAGCGTTGGTGTGAGCATTGCGGTGCTTCTACTCCCAATCTAAATAAATCCAGTGGCTGGATACCCCAAACCTTGGAAGCTAATGTAGCAAATTTTTATCGCGTTAGTACAACTACTGGACGTTTGTTTGTTCAGCTAAATTACCGCTGCCTAGCAGCGATCAACGGGCTGATGAGCGACCTATAAACGCCAGAGATTGAGAGTTGAACTCATCGGGATATTCAACCATCACCCAGTGGCCACAACGAGTGCGCAGATGTAGCTGAGCATCG
>JBELGO010000019.1:0-23199 GCA_042091915.1 SAR92 clade bacterium
AGGCCGCCAATTCGCCATGCGCGGCAACATCGCCGGTCAGCAACAGCTGCACCGAGCGAGGCACGCTTGCGGCGATGGAGTCCAATACTTGGAGGAGCGTTTCGCGGCTGTTAATGCCGGCCAGCTGTTCGGCCGGGTCAGCACAGATATGCAGATCGGTAATCTGCAGCAAATGGCTCATGGCTGAGCCGTACCGTGGCTGTCGCGCGCAGCCAACTGGCTGCGACCGTGAATGCTCATTTGCGCTAAAAGTTCGGCAAGGAAACTGTTCCACTGCATCTTTTCATCGCGGGCTAACTGCAGCGGCCGCTCGACTAATTGCCAGGGCACCGTGCGCTCACCACACCAATCAATCACCTCGCTCATACCGGCGTCATGGTAGCGGCGCACCTGCAAGCGCACGGCGGGAATCCACTCCGGCCCCTCACTGGTTAACGCGACAGTGACTACATCGCTGTATGGGGCGCACTCAGTCAAGGTGAGCGTTACTGAGCCACTGCTCAACTGGCAATGCAGCTGCGTACCGACTGATGCTGCACGCGGCAACAGCCGTCCCAAACGCGCATGGTTGAGCTCAAAAGTGGAATGCAAACGCCCCAGCGCCTCAGCGGAGTGGCGGCGGTTAAACATAGTCTGTCCTGTTTAGCTGCATAAAATAAAAGCCTTGTGGCGATTGAGATGGCCGGTTAATTTTGCGGCGGCTACTTTAGCATAGCGCCTCGCAGCCGGTCTCGATGTAGCTGCAACCAAAATAACCCCATAGTAAGCGCGGCATTATTGAACTTTCCCGCATCCAGCGCTGCGCAGGCTGCTTGATAAGAAAGGCAGTGCAGTTTAATGTCTTCATGTTCGCCAGCCAAACCGTGCAAGCCACCACCGGCAGAGAGGTCGCACAGGCCACAATAAAGCGCCATCTGCTCGTCGGTGCCACCGCCGCTGACCAAATAGTTGGCGATAGGGTGGAGATCCTGCAACGTTAAGCCGGCCTCCTCTTGGGTTTCGCGATGAGCGACCTGCTCAGGGCTTTCACCGGCCTCAACAATCCCCGCAACCACCTCAAACTGCCACGGCGACCCCTCTTGCCGGTGCGCACCTATACGAAACTGTTCGATCACCCCCACCTGATCTAAAGCCACATCGTAGAGCAACACCCCAGCGGCGTTGCCGCGCTCAAACAGCTCGCGCTCTACGACGCTACTCCAACCGCCGGCAAATAAGCGGTGGCGCAAACTATAGCGGTTGATAGTGAAAAACCCGTTATAAGCCGACTGCTCTTTTTTTATTTCACAATCGGCGAAACTAAATTGGTGTTCAATAGGCTGTTCTGACATAACCACTCCTTATCGATAAAACAGCAACTGTGACCCGTGTGCGCTATGCAGTAATGACGGGATAGCCATAGAGCGCGATAACCGCGATAATCACACATATTACTGCTTTGGTAAGCTTTCACTTAGTCATCTTTTTTAGGTGCTGAGCGTTTAACTGGTTTTATATTCAAGGAATACTCATGGCCTTACGCAACCCGCTCTCTACCGCGCTTCTCTCCATCACGCTGACCTCGGCTGGCTTCGCCCACAGTGCCGATCTAGAGGAGATTTTTCGTCAAGCGCTGAGCAACGACCCTATCCTTAATGCTGCACAAGCGACCTACTTGGCCGGCCGCGAGGTAAAAACCCAGAGCCGCGCCGCACTGCTACCGCAATTGAGCGCAGTGGGCAGCTACGGGCGCAGCGAGGATGAGACCGCCACAATAATAGTAGAGGGTAGCAACACCAATGCTGCCACCGAGAGCGAATCCAGCAGCTGGGGGGCCAGCCTTAACCAAGCGGTATTTAACCTGCCCGCCTGGTACCAGTTTAAACGCGGCAGTGCTCTCAGTGAGGCCGCCAAAGCGCAATTTACTGCCGCACAACAGAGCATGATTGTCCGTGTTGCAGAAGATTACTTCAACGCCCTGCGCGCCGCCGACAACCTTGAGACACGCCGCGCCGAACAGCGCGCTATCGGCCGCCAGCTAGAGCAGACCCAAGAGCGCTACGACGTCGGCCTGATCGCCATCACCGATGTTCACGAGGCGCAAGCCGCCTTTGATGACGCGCGCGTCAATACTCTGGAAGCTGAGAGCGCGCTGGTTATCGCTTTTGAACAATTTGAAGTACTCACCGGCAGTCGCTACGAAGTGCTAGCGGGGTTAGCGAGCAACTTTAGTGCCGATGCCCCCACCGAAACTGCTGAGGCGTGGGTTAACTTTGCTCTGGCCAACAACCCGGAACTGCAGAGTGCCGCACTGCTGCGCGATGCTGCCCGCGCTGGCGCCAGCGCAGGACGCGCTGGCCACCTGCCCTCGGTATCGATGTCGCTCTCTTACAATGACGGCAAGACCGATCGCGACTACCAACAGATTAATCGCATCAACGACGCGTTACTCAGCGCAATCGACAGCCAGCTCGACAACGAAACCACCACCCTGGCGGTTTCGGTCTCTATGCCACTCTTTACCAGCGGTTTGGTCAGCAGCCAGCGCCGCCAAAGCGTCCAAGAATCGGTGCGCAGCAGCGAAGATTACACTCTGGCGCGCCGCAATACGGTCAAAAACGCCCGCAGCAGCTTCCAGCTAGTGACCACCAATGCCGCCCGCGTCAGTGCCCGCCGCCAAGCCGTGGTCTCTGCGCAGAGCGCACTCGACGCCACCCAAGCCGGCTACGAAGTGGGCACGCGCAATATTGTCGATGTACTGTTTGCCCAGCGCACGCTGTTCCAAGCGCAGCGCAATTTTGCCAATGCCCGCTACGACTATATTCTTTCTCACTTGCGCTTAAAGCAGGTTGCCGGGCAACTGTCGCCCGACGATATCTACCAGCTCAACAGCTGGTTATCGCCGCAGCAAATTGTCAAAAACGGCTAATCTAACTGCGCGGCAATAAGCGCTAGTTGGCGCTCTAAGGCACCGCCATTTTGTTCGGCTATACGCTCGCCCGCACTGCCAGCTGCAGCCCGGGCGGCGCTATCGGCCAACCAACCGTCGACACCCTCGGCCAGCTCTTGGCTGCCCGCTACCAGCTGCATAGCGCCTGCGGCAACTAGCAGCTGGCTGGCCTCGCTAAAGTTGTACTGGCTCGTCCCCGCCACAACTGGGCAACCCCATACCGCCGGCTCAATAGGGTTGTGGCCGCCGCGCTCGATAAGGCTGCCGCCGACAAAGGCGATATCCGCCGCCCCGTAAAAAACCAATAACTCACCAATGGTGTCGCCTAAGAGGACATCCACTGATGCAGACAATGGTCTATCCGATTGGCCACTGTGGCGCGCCAACTGCCAGCCACGGTCGGTGACTTGTGCGGCGACTGTGGCCGCGCGGTCTGGATGGCGCGGCACCAATACCAACAAAAGCTGCGGGCAACGCTGGCGCAGTAGCGCAAAGGCCTCTAACAGCTGCGCCTCTTCGCCCGGATGGGTGCTGGCAGCTAGCCATACCTGCCGTTGGCTGCCCCACAGCCGGCGCTGCTGCTCGGCCGCTTGGCGCTGGGCAGGCAGTAGATGAAGATCAAACTTAATATTACCACTCACGGTGCAGGCCGCCGGCGCCAAGCCCAGCGCGGTAAAACGCTGCGCGTCACTTTCAGTTTGGGCACTAATACCACTCAGGTTAGCCATTAACTCAGCGCTGAGCCGGCCAAAACGCTGATAACCGCGCGCCGACTTAGCCGATAACCGGCCGTTGAGCAGCAGGGCCGGTACACCGCGGCGCCGGCAGGCAGCTACCGAGTTAGGCCACAGCTCTGTCTCCATAATCAGATAGAGCTGCGGGCGGGTGCGGCGCAGAAACCGCGCCACCGCTGTCGGGGTATCGTAGGGGGCATAGCAGTGTGCGACGCGCTCACCAAAGCGCTGGCGCACCTGCGCTGAGCCTGTCGGCGTCATACTGGTGACCAACAACCGGTGTTTGGGGTAGCGCACTAGCAGCGTCTCTATCAACGGTACTGCAGCTATCGTCTCGCCTACGGATACGGCGTGCAGCCATATCACCGGCGCATCGGCAAGCTGCGGGGCGACAAAACCAAAACGCTCGGCAATGCGCCGTCGGTAGTCGCGGTCGCGGCGCGAGCGCCACAGCAAGCGCAGCACCACCACAGGCAACAGCGCATAGTAGAGCGCACTGTAAGCGAGGCGCGCCGCACTCATGTCAACAGACCGTGGCTGAGCAGCCAATTGGCGGCTCGCTCGGCTTCTGCCAAAGCTGGCGCAGAGCTCAACGGCGGCGGCAGCGCGCCGTCAAACCAGGCCACTTGGCCGCTGACTCGCAGTGCTTCTATACCCTCTGCCAAACGGTTTTTACCGCCTTTCTCAGGCAGCGCAAAAAGCCCTGTGTTACAGCCTGCTGTGAGCGCCTCGTAGACCATTGAGACGCTATCGCAGCTCACCCAGCAGCGCTCGCTGTGGCTGAGCTGGTCGGCCAGCCACCCGTCTGACTGAGACTCTAGCGGGCAGATCTGCAAGTTGGGCAAGTTCAACGCAGCAAGCGCGTTGAGTGTCGATGCGGGTGTGCGGCGCGAGCCGCTCAACTGCCAGTGGCGCTGATCACTGCCAACTACCGCGGCCACTTTAGCTACCAGTTGCGGCTCATCCCATTGATAGTGACGCGACGGGCCGCCGAGCAAGATAACACCACTGACGGGGCGCTTGGTGGCGGGCTGCATACGGTTGAGTGCGCCCTCTGTTTGCAGCAGTTTAGAGTGTTGTGGCGGATGATCGTGGCGCGGTAACAGGGCGTAGTCGAACCAGCTCAGTGGCAGCGATGGGCGCATCATCACCACGCTGGGCGCAGCGCAGTAACGCGCCAACAGCAGTGTCGTGAGGTGGGTGGCATGACCGGCGCAAAGCAGTGCAGCGGGTTTAGAGTCTGGCAGTAGCGAACGCGGCGCACGGCGCACGAGCAGCGCTAAAAGATCGCGGCGCGCAAGTGGCGACAGCGTGGCTATCTCGAGGTTGGGGCGCAACCGCTGCAGCGCCTCGGCCAGGCCCAAACTTTGGTTGAGATGACCGGGCTTACCGTCGGAGACTACCCAAATCGCCGCCACGCGCGCAATCAATCCGCGATGGGTGCCAACCAGTCGCGGTGGGCGTGGTTGCGCCCGCGCACCACATCAAAGTAGGCTGCTTGCAGTTGCGTGCCAATCGGCCCGCGCTTGCCACAGCCTATCTGGCGGTCATCATAGTTGCAGATAGGCAGCACTTCGGCGGCTGTGCCGGTGAAAAAGGCCTCGTCGGCGATATACACTTCGTCGCGGCTAATACGCTTTTCGCGCACTTCATAACCCAACTCATTGGCCAGGGTAATAATTGTGTTGCGGGTGATACCGTCCAAGCACGAAGTCAGTTCAGGGGTGTAGATAACCCCGTCGCGAACCATAAAGAAGTTTTCGCCACTGCCTTCGCAGACATAACCCTCTGGGTCGAGCAGAATCGCCTCTTCGCAGCCAGAGGCGAGCGCTTCGCGCAGCGCCAGCAGCGAGTTGATGTAGTTGCCGCAGGCTTTGGCTTTTACCATGGTGATATTGACATGGTGGCGCGTGTACGAAGAGGTGCGCACTTTAATGCCGGCCTCTAGAGCCTCTGGGCTCATATAGCTCGGCCAATCCCAAGCGGCAATACCGACATGCACAGTGAGCCCCTCGGCGCGCAGGCCCATTCCCTCGGAACCGAGAAAAACAATCGGCCGCAAGTAGGCCTCTTTGAGGTTGTTGGCTGCCACGACTTGGCGCTGCGCGTCGTTAATTTGCTGCTGGCTAAAGGGGATGTCCATGTGCAGAATTTTTGCCGAGTTAAACAGGCGTTGGGTGTGCTCTTGGAGGCGAAAGATGCTGGTACCCAAGTCATCTGCACAGTATGCCCGCACGCCTTCAAATACACCCAACCCGTAGTGCAAGGTGTGGGTGAGAAGATGAGTCTTGGCATCGCGCCAGTCGATCATCTCGCCGTCCATCCAGATATACCCGTCGCGGTCTGCAAACGACATTGTCATGATATGTTCCCTAACAGTAATTAATCGGTTTCTGCGCCCATTAGCTCGGCCCAAACAGCTTGCACTGCAGCGCGCTGTTCAAGCAGCGCATCGCTCGGCAGCCGCGCCGGCTGCGCCTGCAGCTGCAAACGGTGGCCAGCAGTGCGGTAGGCTTTATACGCTTGTGTGAGTGCTGCGGCGCTCTGCGGCGTTAACTGCCCACCCTCAGCAAGGGCTTCAAGCAGACGAATATTATCGCTCCAACGCACCAGCTGGGGTGCCTTGTGCGCTGCAAATAAAAGTGCGAATTGAACCATAAATTCAATGTCGACGATACCTCCAGCATCCTGCTTGAGATCAAACAGCCCGGCGTTTGGGCTCGACCCCAGGTGCTGGCGCATTTTGTCGCGCATAGCCACCACCTCTTGGCGCAGCACAGCGCGCTCGCGCGGCCGGCACAGCAGCTGTTGGCGCAGCGCGGCAAACTGTTCGGCCAGAGCTGTGTCGCCGGCGACACAGCGCGCGCGCACCAAAGCCTGCTGCTCCCAAGTCCACGCCTGCTCGCGCTGGTATTTGGCAAATCCCTCCAGCGACACCACCAGTTGCCCCGAGTTACCCGAAGGACGCAAACGCAGATCCACCTCATAGGCACTGCCGGCCTGAGTCTGAGTGGCCAAAATATGGATGATGCGCTGCCCTAGGCGGGTAAAAAAAGTCGCGTTATCTATCTGCCGCTGGCCAACCGCGGCCGAGGTGGCGAGATTATTATCGGCATTATGGATAAACACCATATCCAAGTCGGAGTTATAGCCCAGCTCAATACCGCCCAGCTTGCCGTAACCTACGGCGATAAACCCGGGGCGCCGGCCATCGCGGCTAACCGGCTCACCGTGGCGCTCTACCAGTTGTCGCCAACCCAGCTCAATAGCGTACTCAACGGCCACTTCGGCCAGCCAGGTAAGATAATCACTCACCTGCATGACCGGCAACACGTCGGTTAGATCGCACGCCGCAACCCGCAATTTATGGGCACTGACAAAATAGCGCAGTGCATTCATCTGCTCCTCAAGGTCGCTGTCGGCAATGCGCAGCACGCTGTTGGCGAGCTCCTCTCGCAGTGCAGTGCGCTCACTGGGAGTGTAGAGCGTGCCGGCATCGAGCAACTCGTCCAGCAATACCGGGTAGCGGGTTAACTGCTCGGCAATAAAGCTACTGCCGCGACACAGCCGCAACAACTGCGCTAGCGCTGCCGGATTCTCATTGAGCAAGGCCAAATAGGCGCTGCGGCGCAGCACTGACTCAATTAATTTAAGCAGCCGCAAAAGCGTTTGTGTTGCTTGCTCGCCGCTGCAACCGGGAATAATTTTTGGCATCAAGCGATCCAGACGCTGTCGCGGCTCGCGGGCCAAACTATCCACGGCGCGGCTGGCGGAGAAACTCAGCAGGGCATTGGCGGCGCTGGCGGCATCGTCGTAGCCGAGCTCGCCAAGTGTGGCCACTAATGGCGCTTCAAGCTCGGCGCGCTCACCGTGCAGCGGCCAGCAGTCACAGCTGGCGTTTTGTTCATCCTCATCCGGCTCGGCAAACAGCGCGTCAAAGCAACGGCTGACCTGCTGGCGGCAGCCCTGCAACTGCTCTAAATAGGCGGGCCAATCAGCGGCGCCCGCCAGCACTGCCACGCGCAGCTGATCCAACTCGTCAGTGGGCAGCTGCTGGCTCTGGCGGTCGTTGATCGCCTGTATGGCATGCTCCGAGTGGCGCAGAAATTGGTAGCTCTGCCACAAATTATCGATCTCGGCTTGCGGCCAAATGCCGGCGGCGACAATCTCTGCCAAGGCCACTGCCAGCTCGGTCGTTTGCAGTTGGCGCTCTCGCCCACCGCGGATAATTTGCAGCGCTTGGGCGATAAACTCCACTTCGCGGATACCGCCGGCGCCGCGCTTAATATTGTTGTCCAACTGCTGGCGCGCCACCTCGCGGCGAATATTTTGCTGCAGTTCGCGCAGCGCATCGATAGCGCCGTAATCGAGATATTTGCGGTAAACAAAGGGGCGCAGGGTGGCCATCAGCTCGGCGGCAGCCTGCACCGGCCCGGCGATTACCCGCGCTTTGACCATCGCATAGCGCTCCCACTCCCGCCCCTGAGTAAGGTAGTACTCTTCAATAGCATCAAAATTTAGTACCAGTGCCCCGCTCTGGCCATAAGGGCGCAGACGCATATCAACACGAAAAACAAAGCCCTCGACTGTGGGCGCATCGAGTGCCTTGATTAACTTTTGGCCCAATTTAATAAAAAAGGTTTGGTTGTCGATGCTGCGGGCAGCGCTGCCTGCCACCGGTCGTGTTTCGCCGCGCTCAGGGTAGGCAAAAATTAGGTCGATATCTGAAGAGACATTGAGCTCATACCCCCCCAGCTTACCCATACCCAATACCAATAACTGCTGTGGTTCACCGCTCTCTCGCCCGATCGGCTGGCCCCAATGCGCTTCGGCGAGCGGCGCTAAATAATTGATTGCGGCGCGCACACAGACTTCGGCCAGCGCGCTCATATCGGCCGTAGTCTCTAACAGTGGCGCTAAGCCGGCGAAGTCGCGCCAGACAATACGCAGCATGGCGCGGCGGCGAAACTGACGCAGCCTCTCACCGAGTTGCTCCTCGTCGCTGCAACCCACCAAGCTGGCAGCTAACTGGGCATCCCATTCGGCCCGGCTCCAGCTCTGCTCTAGCTCGCCAGATTCTACCTGAGCCATAAACAGCTCTGGGTGCTGGCCAGCCTGTTGAGCGCAATAATCGCTACAACCCCAAACCCGCTGCAACTGCTTGGCAAAGTGGCTATCAGCCAGTTTTTGCTCAAGCCACTGTTGCTGCTCTGCACTACTGCCAAATGCGTGAATACGCTCGCCAGCCAACTCTGCTATTGCTGCGGGCAGCACGTTTGCCCCAGGCGTGCGGGGCTGGCTGACAAGTGGCGCAGCTGCGTTCATAAATAACTCCAAGAGGCTTTAATCCTAACTTCGGCGTAACCAGCAGTATGCGATGGCGTCTACTTATTGGCAATCCACACGCGCTCGCCAAGCACCACAAACTCTGCACATGTCGGCCTTTCTCCCCTATAATCGCGGCTATGACAAATAACGATTATGTCCGCTTTTTTCGCGGTAGCTCGCCCTACATTAATGCCCACCGCCACAAAACTTTTGTGGTCAGCCTGGGCGGCGAAGCGCTGCACGGCGAAAACTTTCATCGCACCATTCACGATCTCTCTATTCTGCATAGCTTAGGGATCCGCTTAGTGGTTGTGCACGGCGCGCGCCCACAGATAAACCAGCGCTGCCAAACAGCGGGGGTAGATGCGGAATTTGCCAGCCATCTGCGCGTAACCGACAGCGTTGCCATGGAGTGTGTGCGCGAGGCAGTTGGCGCGGCGCGGTTTAAAATTGAAGCTGAGTTTTCAATGGGGCTGCCCAACTCGCCGATGCACGGCGCTCAAGTCAAAGTGGTAGGCGGCAATTTTGTCGTCGCCCGCCCGGTTGGAGTACTCAATGGCACCGATTTTTTACAAGCTGGAGAGGTGCGCCGTGTCGATGCCAAAGCCATCAACGAGCAGTTGGGGCTCGGCGCTATAGTACTGATCTCGCCTGTGGGTTACTCGCCCAGCGGCGAGTCGTTCAATATGAGCTATGCCGATGTTGCTGCGCGCATAGCGATAGCACTGGAAGCCGAGAAGCTGATTATGCTCGCACCCAGCGAGCAGCAGCTGCTAGACGATAATAACCAACTGCGCCGTTCGCTGTCGCTCGACGAGCTCGCCCTGGAGCGTGCCCATGCCGCCCATATTGAGCGCGCGCCACTGCTAGGCGCTGCTTACCAAGCACTGCGCAACGGTGTTGCACGTATACATCTTGTCGATAGCGATGCCGACGGCGCACTGCTCACAGAGCTGTTTACCCGCGATGGTGCCGGCACCCTGATTGCGCGCGACAACAGTGAGATTATTCGCCCAGCCTCAATCGAGGACGTCGGCGGCATACTCGAGCTTATCACCCCGCTTGAAGAACAGGGCGTGTTGGTGCGCCGCTCTCGCGAGGCACTCGAGCGCGAGATTTCGCAGTTTTCCGTTGTCGTTCACCCCGAGGGGATGCTGATTGGTTGCGCAGCGCTCTACCCGGCAGGCGATGGCAGCAGTGCCGAGCTTGCCGCCGTGGCGGTACACCCAGATTTCCACCGGCGCGGTATCGCCTCGCGCTTGCTGCAAACGCTAGAAGTTGACGCACGTCAAGCGGGGCTTGAACAACTGTTTGTACTCACCACACAAACTGCTCACTGGTTCCGCGAGCAGGGCTTTGTCGAGGCCGCCATTGGCGAGCTTCCTGCCGAGAAGCAGTCGCTCTACAACTACCAGCGCAACTCAAAAATTTACCGCAAGCCGCTCTAAGCGCTGCCACCACCCCATTCTTTTTTAGGAGCAGAACTATGCCACGCTACCGTTCACATACCACCACTCAAGGCCGCAACATGGCGGGCGCACGCGCGCTGTGGCGGGCTACCGGCCTACAAGATGACGACTTCAACAAACCGATGATCGCCATCGCCAACTCCTACACACAATTTGTACCCGGCCACGTACACCTTAAAGACCTTGGCGAAATAGTCGCTGCCAAAGTTAAAGAGGCCGGCGGTATTGCCCGCGAATTCCACACGATAGCCGTAGACGACGGCATCGCCATGGGCCACGACGGCATGCTTTACAGCCTGCCGAGCCGCGATGTTATCGCCGACTCTGTGGAATACATGGTCAACGCCCACTGTGCCGATGCGCTGGTGTGTATCTCTAACTGCGACAAGATCACCCCCGGAATGTTTATGGCCGCCATGCGCCTTAACATACCGGTGGTATTTGTCTCCGGCGGCCCTATGGAAGCCGGTAAAACTAAGCTCGCCGAACACGGACTCGACTTGGTCGACGCCATGGTCGTTGCGGTTGACGACAACGCCACCGATGAAGAGGTAGACGAGATTGAACGCTCTGCCTGCCCTACCTGCGGCAGCTGCTCGGGTATGTTTACCGCCAACTCGATGAACTGCCTCACTGAGGCGTTGGGGCTGTCACTGCCCGGCAATGGTACGGTGCTGGCGACCCACTCAGACCGCCGCGCACTGTTCGAAAAAGCCGGTGAAACTATTGTCGAGCTGGCCAAGCGCTACTATGAGCAAGATGACGAATCGGTGCTGCCGCGCTCTATCGCCAGCTTTGAAGCGTTCGAAAATGCCATGACACTCGATATCACCATGGGTGGTTCAACCAACACTATTTTGCACCTTCTTGCCGCCGCACAAGAGGGCGGCGTCGACTTCGACATGAGCAATATCGACGAGCTGTCGCGCAAAGTACCCCAGCTCTGCAAAGTGGCCCCCAATACACCTGAATACCATATCGAAGATGTTCACCGCGCCGGCGGCATCATGGGTATTGTTGCCGAGCTCAACCGCGCTGGTTTAATCCATAACCAGCTGCCCACGGTCTATGCAAACACTCTGCAAGAGGCTCTCGATCACTGGGATTTAGCCAATGACCCCAGCGAAGCCGTACGCACTTTTTATAAAGCGGGCCCTGCCGGCGTGCCCTCACAAACAGCGTTCAGCCAATCAACCCGCTGGCCGTCGCTGGATACCGACCGCGCCAATGGCTGTATTCGCAGCTTAGAAAATGCCTACAGCCTTGAGGGCGGCTTAGCCGTACTTTACGGCAACCTCGCCACCGACGGCTGTGTGGTTAAAACCTCTGGCGTCGATGAATCTATCTTGGTCTTTGAAGGCCCCGCCTTTGTCACCGAAAGCCAAGATGCCGCAGTCGATGCGATCCTTGGCGACCAAGTTCAAGAAGGCGATGTCGTCATTGTCCGCTACGAAGGGCCCCGCGGCGGCCCGGGCATGCAAGAGATGCTCTACCCCACCAGCTACATAAAATCGAAAGGGCTCGGCAAAGCCTGCGCACTGCTCACCGATGGCCGCTTTAGCGGTGGCACATCAGGCCTATCGATTGGCCACGCCTCACCAGAGGCCGCTGCCGGCGGCACTATCGGATTAGTGCGCAACGGCGACCGGATTCGAATTGACATCCCCAACCGCACCATCGACGTACTGCTCAGCGATGAAGAGCTCGCCAACCGCCGCGCCGAACAAGACAAACTCGGCTGGCAACCCGCCGAAGAGCGCCCGCGCAAAGTCTCGGCCGCACTGCGCGCCTACGCAAAACTGGCAACCAGTGCCGATAAAGGGGCGGTGCGCGATCTCAGCCAGCTGTAGTAGCCCACCCGACAAAAAGCCCGGCTGAGTTTCCCCAGCCGGGCTTTTTTATTGATAATCTAGCGAGGCTGTCGGCCACTGCTGGGCTTCGTGTAGAACACGTAATATTTCAATGCAGCTAGTCGTCACATGCTCTCGATAGATCACGATAAAGGGTAAAGCATCGATCACCAGTTCTCGCGTATTCTTCACACGCCCTTGGCGGCCAGCACTTGGGTGTTCGGGTAAGATTAAGTGGCTCGTATCGATAATATTCATCACCACATCGATTGCCACAACGGGGCTGTTGTCTTCGGTGATATGGGCTTCTATTTTTTCTAAATCGATGCCGGCAAGGTCAGTCCATCTGAGCTGCACGCTTGCCCTCCCACTTCGCTTTGATGTCTTTATGGTCAATCAAACGGCCTTCATCAGCCGCTTTTACTCCCTTTTCTACTTCGCGGATAAACCACTCTTCACGAGCCACATATTGCTTGATAGCTTCGGCCATAAGCCATGCGCGAGGCCTATCCATCGCTTCAGCCATCCGGCCTACACGGGTTAAGGTGTCATCATCTAATCTCACTGAAGTAGCTTTTAAAGGCATAGCGATTCTCCGAGGTTCTCTTAGAACCCTAACTGTAGCCGATCTATCGCTCACTGTCTTCATTGGACCCTACATCCAGCCTCTAGAGTAGAACCTCTTCCGTAGATTCTGGCTCGGTTTCAGATTGTCGCTTTCAATGTATCGTCGAGTGAGTCCAATCGACTGCTCCCGCCCAAGTTGGGCTGGAATCACGGTCAGTGCATTAGCACTCTCCACAACGGTAAAACCGTGTAATTCTAAAACGGTAAGAAATAGCTGGTAAGCGTCTTCGCGGGGCATGGGCTCGCCTGCGATAACCGTTACTTGCCCGCTGACCGATGGGTGCAAAACTATCGATTTGTCTGTTATGGCCGAAGCCCAGCCGACTACATCACTAATACCTGCTAGATAGAGTGAAAGCGAGACCGAGGAGGGTGCTATGCTATCTGCAGACTCCGTCGAATTGCCCAACGTATTTTGACTAAAGATAACTACGCACAAACTGAACCAGAGCGTTTTGTTGAGCCTCAAATATCTACAGAGTAAAGACACATAAATTAAAAAGCTGTCATTGCTCAACACCCTGTGAAGCCCGTCGCCATTGTTGTAAGCGCTGGTCTAATCCAGGGCTGGGATTTTCCACTACCTGTTCTGAGGGGGGCGCTGCTGTATTCAATGCTGGAGCTTTATTGCTAACGGCTTGATGACTCCACTGTTGACCGAATTCCAGCACCTCGGGAAAACCCTCGCGCTCCAGCACGACCGCATTGGCGAGAACCTGTTTTAATACAACTCCTTCGTCAATCGGTGCACCCAGCGGGTAAAAGCTAGGGCCTGATTTTCCTGTAATTACTGCCCCCACCGCAGTTTCGTCACTGCCGTGAAATACCCCCTTGAGGAGTAACTGCAGACGCGTTTGCGGAAGCTGTTCTAAATTGATAGCGGTCTTTTCACTGTCCAGCTGGCTACCCATTAGCTGGTAAGCGGTTGCAGGCAATGTTATTGGAGCTGCTTGAGTGGCGATTGAGCCGGGTTGCGGTTTTAACGCAGGTAGTTCTCTAACAGGTGCACTGCGAAACGGTTCTGCTGACCATTGAGAAAATAGCAGTGTCAGGCTTAACAACGCAGCAAGAGCTAGTGCCCAATGAGTATGGGTCGTGGCAAATAAATTATCGACCGAGCCGCGAACCTTCATCGCACTAGACACTGCTGCAACGCTATCCATAGCCTGCCTCAAAGTTTTTTGGTGATTACTTTGAAGCTAGTTGGGCATTGCTATTCTGTCAATGTAACTAGTGCTGAGCGACTAATCGAGCCGCTCGCTGCGCCACTACGATTAAGCAGCGCGCAGTGCCTTGCCCAGCGTTTGTTTGCCCAAAGCCTGTGCCGGGGCGTCGTGTTGCCAGGCGAGTTGGCCAGCGATAAAAACGCTGTCGACGACATGGTCTGGGCGGTTAACCAACTGGTCGTGGTTGAAGAGATCGCGATGAATCCACTGGCGAGCCGCTTGAGCATCGTGCTTTGCGAGCTGCTCTGGGTTAATAATTGTGATGTCTGCCTGGTCGCCAATCTCCAGCGAGCCGGTCTTTAAATTAAAGAAAGCAGCTGGATCGCGGGTGAGACGTTGCACCGCTTCAGCTACTTTATCTAGCGAGTGGCGTTGTGCAATTTGGAGTGTAATGAGATTGCCGTCGTAAAAGGCCATATTGGTGATGTGCGCACCGCAATCGTTAAAGCCGGGCAAGGTGTGCTGGTTAAACAGCAGCTTCTCTAGGATTTCTGGGCGATCGTTGGCAGAGACAGCATACCAGCGCAAGTCGCGGTCGAAGTGACGAATCAACTCAAACAGAAACTCCCCCTGGGTGAGATTTCCAGCTGGGCAGCTGGCAAAAAATTGCTGCTCTGTCTCATCTAAACAGAGGCTGTCGCCTTGCTGCTGCCACTGCTCGAAACGCGCTTTCAGCTCGGCAAAGTTGCGCCCGCTCCACGCTTTGACCGGGGCTTTGTCGACAACCATGGTGGCCAGTTCGCGCTTGAAAGTGATCGCTGGATTGCGCTCATCCCAGTCTTTGACAAATTGTTTTTTAAACTGCGGTTGCGCCATCAGATCGGCACGCCCTTGGCGGTCGTCGACCTCTTTGGCAATCAGTTGCATTGCTGCGGGCAGTTCTTCAAAGCCTGGCGTGGTGGCACCATCGCCCCAGACTTTAAACGGCGTTGAGAGGACCTGAAAATGGAACTTGCCGCGGAACAGCCAAGAGTTGAACAGCTTGGCCAGAAACAGCGTCAGACGCCAGGCTTGGCGATTGGATGTGGTGTCGATCGCAGTGAGTGCCGAGGTGCGCAGAGCGCGGCGCTTAAACCAACCACTGGTACGCGAGAACAGCCTAAAAGTATGTAGCTTATCTTGTGAATCTGGCGTGGCTTGCCATACTCGGTCGTACTCTCGGACGATATCTAGCAACGTGCTCAGCTCTTTGCTACTGGCGTTGTGGGTGGGGATTTTTTTCTCTGTATTGGGGTTATTGGCCAAATAATGGAAGGGCAAGCTGTCGGTAGAGAAACCGGCGTAACCTTGCTCCATCGCCTGGCGGAGAAGCTCTACCATGCGCTGCATCTCCACTTCTGTGGGGGCGCGGCTGATCGCTGCTTCAAGCCCCATCGCCTCGATGCGCAGCATAGAGTGGGGGATAAGCGGGGCAATGTTGGGGCCCAGCGCTATGTTCTCAAAATGGTTGAGGTAGCCGGCCGTATCGTTCCAGTGCATGGCGTCCCCGCAGCGGCTGAGCAGCGATTTAGGTAGATTTTCTACCCGTGCGAAACAGTCGACAATGGGATCTTGGCCGGTGTTGCGCTGATGGCCAAAGGCGGCGCCCAATGAGCAGTTACCGACCACAACGGTTGTAGTGCCATGGCGCACTACTTCGCTCAGGGCGGGGTCGAGCTCAACCTCGAGATCCAAGTGAGTGTGTATATCCAGCAAGCCAGGCATTACCCAGCGGCCCTGTGCATCTACAACATAGTCAGCTGTGGCTGTGCTCAGGTCTCCGCGGGCGGCAACAACGCCGTCGTTTATGGCGATGTCACTCTGAGTCGGGCTGGCGCCACTGCCATCAAAAAAGAGGCCGTTGCGTATAACCGTTTGGTAGTGCGTATTTACTGGCGTTGAGACTGACATTTGACGACCCTCTCACTGTGAATATCGTTTAACTTTGCATTTATATTAGCAATTTTTAATAGAGCACAATTGTAAAAAGTGGGCATTTGAACGAAAAAAAACCCGCCGGAGCGGGTTTCTTTAGATGCGTGCGATTAGGAAACTTTGCGGCAGCTGGGCACTTGTGCACCCGCCTTGCGAAGCTTGTCTAAACGATCGCCTTCGGCTTCTGCGTATTGAATCCACTGTTGTGGATAACGCTTGGCTTTTTTATCATCGCCGGCCGCTTTAATCGACTTTTTGAAAGCGTCAATAGCATCTTTGTAACAGTGCATATTGACCAGCGCATTGCCCATTAACATGTAATTGGCATCGGGCTTTTTCACTTTGCCTTGCTTGGCAGCTTTAACTGCAGCATCGTAAGAGGCTTGGTCGTTGCCCAGATCCAAGTAGAGGCCTGCCAGGCGCGCTTGAATATTGCCGTCTTTAGCTTTCTTTGAGGCCGCTTCAAGTGCCGTTAGCGCTCGCTTAAGCTCTTTGGCTTGGTACCACGCGGTACCTAACACTTCGAGGTTTTTCAAGCTGCGCTCGACCTTCTCTTCCTGCATGCCGCGCTCGACAATTTTTGCCGCGCGGTAGGGCACACCGGCACCGAGATACATGTAGCCCATACTCATCACCTGGCTCTCTGTTTCGAGCTGGTTATTGAGGTAGACCACTTCGGTAGCGACCAGACGATCAGTTTCGCGCTCTAGCTCACCATACATACCACCTAACTGACGCCAGTAGCTCCAGCTGGGGTAGTGAGTAACCAAGTTCTCGAGAATTGAGGCGACTTTTTTATAATCGTTTTTCTCGTAGTAAAGAACTCGTTGCAGACTCCACCAACCCTCTTTGGGTATCTCGCCGCGCGCTTCATAGTCGCCGATCGCCTCTTCCACAAGAGCCAGCGATTCTGCCTTGCGGTCGAGCTGGAAGTAGATTTGCGCCAACAGCACCTTGGCATCACTGCCGACGATGGTCGATTCGCTAATCCACGCCTCGAGCTGTGCCGCTGCGTTTTTATAGTCTTCTTGCACGGTGTAGAGCTGAGCCAAGGTGTAGCGGGTGTCCAGACGCAACTCAGGTGGCGTACCCACACCTGAGACAACACGCTTGTAGAGGTTGATAGCCTGAGGCATATCATCGAGCGAGTAGTAGACATAACCCATAAATTTCCAGACTTGAGTTTGCTCGTAGTCGGATTCACAGGTTTTGTCGCTGGCATCAACGCGCTTGAGGTTTTCCAACGCCTCGGGCCAGTTCTCCTCTTCGAGCATGACCTGAATGCCCTCTAAAGATTTGGCACATTTGCGGCCAACTGCTTGGCGCTGACGGGTTTTAACGTCTTTATATTTTGGCTCTTTCTTCTCTTCTGCACGAGCAGTGCTCGCCAGCGGCGAACTGCCATCGATAACGGTGACAGCCATGGGCAGTGCAAACAGCAGCGAAGAGAGTGTGAGCAGTGATATAACTTTTTTCATCAGTCTCTCTCCTATTTAGCCATCTGGAAGCTGAACTTATACAGCACACCGGGGACTTCTTGCGGGGTACCGTCGACAACTCGGGGGTTGTACTTGAGTTTCTCAGCTGCGCGCAATGCTGCGCGGCCGAAGCCCCAGCCCTCGGGCCACTCTTCGATAAGAATAGGATCGCGCACACCACCGGTGGTGGTAATGATAACTTCGATCACAGCGTAGCCTTCAGTACCGCGCGTTTGCGCGCGGCGCGGGTAACGCGGCTGTGGCACATAGACGGGAATATAGTCGGTATCCCGAGCAAAACCGCCGCCATTGCCAATCTTCAGACCGCCCACACTGGGTGCAGACATATTGACTGCATTGTCTGGAAGGTCGAACTCAAGCTGGTCTTGCGGTACATCCGGTGGTGGTTGCTCGGGGTCTTCCGGCTTTTGCACCTCGGTCTTTTTCGCGTTTTCTGTCACTTGACGATCCACGTGGAGAAAGTCGGCAATTTTAATCGATGGCTTTTCATCCATCTCTTTTTTGCCGGAGTCGATCAACTTGTACATCAATACTACCAATGCAAAAGTGACCAGCACTCCAAGTGCAGCAGACAGTGCTACTCTTGCTGCAGACATAAAGTTACCTCAATCGTTCTCTACCGAAATAGCCACTGGGCTGATGCCGATGTCGCGCGCGGCGTCGGCGATCTTAGCGACCGTTTCGATACTGGATTCGTTATCGGCTTGGATCACCATGCCGCCCTTGGGGTTCTCTGAAAAAAGTCGCTTCAGGCTAATTTTTAGCGCCGACTCTTCGACCCGTTTTTTATCGATCCAAATTTCATTGGTTTCTGTGACGGCGGCAAGAATACCCACTTTTTTGTAGGACTCACCGGTAATCGCATCCACTTTTGTTACCTCGACACCAGGCGTTTTAATAAACGACGCGGTGACGATGAAGAAGATCAACATAATAAAAACCACGTCGAGCATTGGCGTCAGGTCGATCGCCTGGCCTTGCTGCTGTGATTTTTTGGTTCTAGTTCGCATAGTTGCCTCTCACCAGGTGCTGCAGTTGCGCCGCACCAAAGTTCGGCCACTGGTTAACACAACTGGGCTGCCAAGCAGCCCAGCCAGTTAAATCAGTGATCCATTGTCAGATGGTCTTCGAGCAAGTTTTTCTCGCGCTCGGCCATCCGCTCAACATAGGTCATTCCAAACACACCCGAAAGTGCTGCCACCATACCCGACATTGTCGGAACAGTAGCTTTGGAAACACCGCCGGCCATCGCCTTAGCATCGCCGCCACCGGTGAAAGCCATAACATCAAATACCACGATCATACCGGTAACAGTACCCAACAGACCAAACAGCGGGGCAATCGCCACCAGGGTTTTAATCATGTTGATGTTGGCATCGATTTTGACACTCACTTCCGAGATCAATTTTTCTCGGACTTGGTGGGCGCGCTTGGAGGTGCGCTCACTGCGCGCCTCCCAGCTGTCTAGAGCATTCTGAACGTCTTGGCTGACATGGGTTTTTAAGTACCATGTGCGCTCAAACAAGAGGGTCCACATCACGAACAGCAGGATGACGATGGCCCATAGCACACCGCCCCCTGAATCCATGAATTTACCCACCTCGGCAAGCGTGTCGCCAAACATATCAGCGACCCTCTACGCTACCGGCAACAATACCTGCACTCTGCTCTTCCAGAATATGCAGAACGCTTTGAGCTTTGCCGTTAACGAGGGTGTGCATCAGGACGGTTGGAATCGCAACAACCAGACCCAGTACGGTGGTGATAAGTGCTTGCGAAATACCGCCAGCCATCGCCTTGGGATCGCCCGTACCGAACAGCGTGATCATCTGGAAGGTGATGATCATACCGGTTACGGTACCCAGCAGACCCAACAGCGGTGCGACCATAGAGATGATCTTCAGCAGATTGAGGCCAGACTCGATAGCGGGGCGCTCTTTGAGTACCGCTTCGTGCAGTTTCAACTCGAGAGACTCTGCGTCGAGACCGGGGTTGGCTTCAGATACCTTGAGGATACGACCCAGTGGGTTATCGTCGTTAGCACTGCTCGCTTTAAGCTGAGCATTGACCTTGCTGGTGATACCGGTCAGGACAACAAAGCGCCAGATAGCCAGAATAATCGCCACAACAAAGATTGCAGAGATAACGTAGCCGACGATACCACCGTAGTGCCAACGCTCAACCAGAGTCGGCGTGTTGATCAGGGCTGCGAGCAAGCTGCCGCCCAGAGGACCTGTGGGGTCAACACCAACTTTGGTGAAACCTTCAGTCGCTTCTTGAAGATCAGCTGCGCCGCCTTGGTGAGCACTTGGCTGGCGAGCCAGCTCAGAGACCAGACCTTTCTCGGCGTTGTAGTCGAGGTAGTCGCCGTTGCTCATCAGGTTGTAGCTACCGACGCGAACCACTTCTTTTTCTACTTGCTGACCATCGGCCTGCAGGACAGTGGTGGTGAAAGTGGTAACACGGCCACTCTCAACCATTTCGCGCTGAGTTTCGTACCAGAGGCGCTCAATTTCTTCAATTGAAGGCAACTTAGTATCGCTGCTCATTTTGGCGATCAGCTCGCCCAGGAACTCTGAACGGCCTGGGTACTGAGCACTGACGATAGAAGTGTTGATGCGCTCGCGCACATCACCAGCAGCACCTGTCAGGTGACCGAATAGCTCTTTGAGTGAGCCCAAACGCTTGTCGCGTTGCTCGCGCAGAGTCGCCAACTTCGCATCGTTATCGCGAATAGTGGCTTCGAGACGGTCTGAGCGACGTTCTTCAGCGGCTTTCTCTGCCTTGGCACTTTTAAGCGCTGCGGCTTGTTTAGACTTATCGCGGTTAAAGGCTGCTTCGCGAGCGTTGTACTCTTTTGATTCGCTCATTTTTTGCGATTGAATCATCTGCAGCAGTTCGTCGAGGCTCTTGGCATCGGCGGCCAGCGCAGGAGCGCTAAGTGTGGTGGCTGCAACCAGTGCGGCCGCATACTTGATAAACTTTTTCATTGTGCTGCCTCCGGCGCTTTAACGGGCAGTTGAATTACATCCTGCGGCGACAATTTCTTGGCGATACGAATACCTTGGTCGATAGGGCGACGGTACTCAGAGCCCAGCTCTACCCAGCTCTCCGCTGCGTTGTCCCAGACACCTACTTGTGACTTGTCTTTGCTCTGGTACATAAGAGCGATACGACCCACGCGCAGAACATCAACCTCTACCTCTGAACCGCTGCCATTGATGTCGAGCAGATCGCGGTAAGTGTCGATGGTGCTGCTGTAACCCGCCTCAATGTCGTAAACCTCAAGAATCTGACGGAATTTCTCAGCATTGGAGAAACGCGCAGAGTCTAGGTTGACATACAGTTGAGCGATCGCCTCTTCGCGCACATCAGACTCAAACGGCAAGTCCAATGCAATAAAGGCCTCTAAGCCTTCGAGCATGTTGGCCATCAGTGGCGGAATACCGCGCTCAATAATGGTGGCATTCTCAATAGACTCTTCGAGATCAGCCATCATTATTTTTTGATTTTCGATTTGACGCTCGAGCTGTGAGTTGTAAACACGCAAGCTTTCGATCTGCTTGTTCACTTGTTTGAACTCTTGCAGCAGGGTGTCGGTTTGATCGGCGATGCGATCGACGGTGCCCTGCGCAGCTTGTGCGGCTTTCACTTTGTCAGCGCCGGCGGCGAGTACGTCGCCGACCTCTGCAGCCTGTGCACCGAATGCAGCCAGGCCACTGGCAATTGCGGCTGAGAGCGCTACTGCTTTTAGTGGTTGGTATTTCATAGTTCCCTCTTTCTGGGTCTATTAGTTGGTTTGCGTATCCGTCGGGGGGCACATATTGCGCCATCACTGAGCAGCTACGCCTGCAAAAACTGCAGGCGGTTCGCGAAGAGACTTCCCACAGAGGGCTACTTTTTATCAGCGCAAGGTGTGCAAAGCAATCCGCACAACCTCTATCCGCTTGCTACTCACAGGAATTGGCTGCGCTGAGGGCGCATTGTTACCATTTGTAACGGGGACAACGCTCTGCTTTTAAGCTTCGCGTCGGGCCAGCAAGGCAAACTGGTAGCGCGGCTGGCCTGGCTCTTCGATCGGCTCTTGGCGCTCAATTTCACGCCACTGGCTGGCGTCTATAGCCGGAAAAAAGGCATCGGCTTGCGGGGCAGCCTCTACCTCAGTGATATAAAGCTGGCTGGCATGCTCGAGTGCGAGCGCATAAATTTGCTCGCCACCAATCACCATCACCTCTTCGACATCACCGGCAGCTGCCAGCGCCGCAGCCACTGATGTCACCGCTGTAACACCCTCGGCCGCCCAGGCAGGGTCGCGACTGATGACAATATTGTGCCGACCGGGCAGAGGCCGGCCGATAGAGTCATAGGTTTTTCTGCCCATTACGATCGGCTTGCCGAGCGTTACCGCCTTAAAATATTGCAGATCCTGCGACAGGTGCCAGGGCAGCGCATTGTCTTTACCTATGGCGCGGTTTTGCCCCATAGCCACAATCAGTGACAACTTGCTCATACTGCCACCGGTGCAGAGATAGGGGGGTGGGATTGATAGCCGGTCAATTCAAAATCCTCGTAACGAAAGGCAAACAGATCATCAATATCGGAATTGATGCGCATTTCTGGCAGCGGCAGCGGGTCACGCGCCAGTTGCGTGGCGACCTGCTGGCGATGGTTGCTGTAAATATGGGCGTCACCAAAAGTGTGGATAAATTCACCGAACTGCAAGCCAGCCACCTGAGCCAACATCATTGTCAACAGCGCATACGAGGCGATATTGAAGGGGACACCGAGAAAGACGTCGGCACTGCGCTGATAGAGCTGACATGAGAGCTTGCCATTGGCCACGTAAAATTGAAACAGTGAATGGCAGGGCGGCAGGCCGGACTTCACCATCACGGGAATATCAGCCGGGTTCCAGGCGGAGACAATCAGACGGCGCGAGTCTGGATTAGCGCGCAAATCAGCGACTAAACCGGCCAGCTGGTCAACGCCGCCAAAATTGCGCCACTGGCGACCATAAACGGGGCCGAGATCACCGTATTCGGCTGCAAACACAGCATCTTTTTTTACCTGTTCAACAAACTCGGCCATTTTGGCGCGCCACTGAGCAGAGTAGATAGGGTACTGTTCGCTCTGACCGGTTGCCTTGAGCCAACTCTGAAACGGCCAATCGTTCCAGATACCGACGCCGTTTTCGACCAGGTAACGAATATTGGTATCGCCCGCGACGAACCACAGCAGCTCGTGAATAATCGATTTAAGGTGGACCTTTTTGGTTGTCACCAAGGGAAACCCGGCGGCCAAATCGAAGCGCATCTGGTAGCCGAACACACTGGTGGTGCCGGTGCCGGTGCGATCGCTCTTCTCAACGCCGTTGTCGAGTATATGTTGTAACAGTTGATGGTATTGGTGCATAACTTCTCGTAACTTGTTGGGGCGGCCTAACCGCTATAACCAGCGCTTGCCGAGACGACTCGGCGCCAGCAACCAGGCGCCAACAACAATCATCGGCAGACACAACCATTGGCCGCGAGTCATCCACTCAAGGCCGGCGATAAGGCCGGGGTTGGCAGCGATATGTTGATCCGGCTCGCGGAAGAATTCCACTGCAAAACGGCCAACACCG
>JBELGO010000020.1:0-9341 GCA_042091915.1 SAR92 clade bacterium
CCGTCAATTTCTAATGACAAAATATGCGAGTAAAACGCTTCGTTTTCGAGCGACTTAAGCACATCTTTGTGTACCAGGCTGATCTGCGCTGGTTTTTTAGTGCCACCGTAAACAATTGCGGGGATCACTTGTGCCAGACGACGCAGGCGGCGGCTCGCACCTTTCCCTGTATCCTCACGGCTGGTTGCTTGCAAACTAAAATCAGTAGACATAGTAGTCTCCTTGTTGAGCCACCACACCCCGCGACCAGAGCTGCAGTGGATTGTTATCCGCCAAATTGGCAGTGTTTGTGAGCGATCTCACAAATTTTTAAGCTCGATATTACAAAAACATCGCGCTGATAGATTCTTCATTACTGATACGGCGAACCGACTCAGCCAGAAGTGGCCCAAGTGTTAGAGAGCGAATTTTGCTGCAAGCGCGGGCGGCTTCACTGAGTGGAATGCTGTTGGCAACTACCAGCTCGTCGAGCTGTGAGTTGTTGATGTTATCAATAGCTTTGCCGGAGAGTACGGCGTGTGTAGCGTAGGCGACTACACGAGTGGCACCTTTGGCTTTCAGGGCGTCCGCCGCTTTGCAAAGTGTCCCCGCGGTATCGACGATGTCGTCAACCAAAACGCAGCTGCGGTCCTCTACTTCACCGATGAGGTTCATCACTTCACTGACATTGGCACTGGGGCGACGTTTATCAATAATCGCCAGATCACAATCCAACTGCTTTGCGACAGCACGGGCGCGCACAACACCGCCAATATCAGGTGAAACCACCTGTAGATTGGGGTAGGCGCAGCGTTTAATATCATCCAGCAACACTGGAGAGCCGTATACGTTATCAACGGTGCAATTAAAGAACCCTTGAATTTGCTCAGCGTGCAAGTCGACGGTCAGAACCCGATCGACACCGGCATTTGAGAGCATATCGGCTACGACCTTGGCGCTGATGGGAACGCGGACAGAGCGCACGCGACGATCCTGGCGGGCGTAACCAAAATAAGGCACAACCGCAGTGATGCGACCGGCCGAGGCGCGGCGCAGCGCATCGACCATCAGGATCAGCTCCATAATATTGCGGTTGGTGGGAGAGCTGGTGGGCTGGACGACAAATACGTCGTGGCCGCGCACGTTCTCGCGAATCTCAATATTAATTTCGCCGTCAGAAAACAAATCGACCAAGGCATTACCAAGCGGTACATGCAAGACGTTGGCGATTTCTTGGGCGAGTTCTGGGTTGGCGTTCCCAGAGAAGACCATTAAGCGTGACACGTCGGAGATCCTGGTCATAGGTTTGTACAGAAAGATGGCTGGGGTGGGAGGATTCGAACCTCCGAATGACGGGATCAAAACCCGTTGCCTTAGGCCTCTTGGCGACACCCCAGTAATTTGTTGTTCCGCATAGCGCTGTGTAGCGGTGACTCATCGACACCCTGTGCTACAAAGGCTCGCCATGCTTTTGGGACAATAGCTGCAACTTGTTGCGCGGCAATTTTGTCTTCAAAGGCGGCAAACACGCTTGCGCCGGTTCCCGTCATTAGCGCTGGTGAGTAACTGTTGAGCCAGTGGCGAGCATTAGCTACCTTCGGGTAGTGCTGCTCGACAACCGCTTGACAGTCATTTCGACCCAGAGCCGTTGAGAGGGCGCGTATTTTGATCGCTGCAGAGTCCCTTGTCAATTGAGGATGAGAAAAAATTTGCCCTGTGTCGACATGGCTGTCAGGTGTGACAACCAGATACCAGCGCCGGGGAATATTCACAGGCGTCAGTTGTTCGCCTATGCCCTCTGCAAAGGCGCTGTATCCTTCGACAAATAGGGGGATGTCGGCACCCAACTGTGCACCGATCTCACTGAGTTGCGGTATAGATAATCCGCACTGCCAGAGTGCGTTGAGGGCTAGCAGAGTGGTGGCTGCATCAGAGCTTCCACCCCCTAAGCCACCGCCCATGGGTATCTGTTTGGTCAGTGAAATTTGACACCCGGCGGCACAACCGGCGTGTGCGCGCAATTTTTGCGCCGCGCGAACAATTAAGTTCTCTTGGCTGCTAACGCCGGTGACCGGGTCGTGCAGTTCTATTTGGCCACTCTGGTTGGGTTCAAAGCTGATTTGATCACCCCAGTCGAGCAGCTGAAACAGCGTTTGCAGATTGTGGTAGCCGTCCTCGCGGCGGCCGGTAATGTGCAGCCACAAGTTGATCTTGGCTGGTGCGGGCAAGGTCAACTTCACAGTCGATCACCACGTGACTGAATAATTAAGGTGAAACGTTGATCACCTTGTTGGCCAGTGATTTTGTTTGGCCGACTAGATTTTTGAGCGTCTGGATAACGGCTTAATCGCAGCTGCCATCCCGCTTGCGTGAAGCTGAGAAGCTGCCGCTGGTCGTTGTAGAGCAGATCTTGCGGGACGGCAAAAGTAGACGGTGCCGTTTTACCGTCCGCCCAGTGTTGCAGGGCTTGCAGTGGCAGTTCGCTGCCCAGCCACTCACGGCTGAGTTGGTCGACACTGCCGCTAATACGCTTTCCACCTTGCTCTAATATGGCCTGTTGTGGTGTGCCGGTGAGCCGCGCAGAACCATAACCGAGAGGGCCGCGCAGAGAGATAGCAAAGCGCTGGGGATAAATAAGCCAGTTCAGCTGGCCACTGCCACTGGCTTGATTGGAGCTCACTGCGAGCTTGCCGCTGAGCTGCCAAATGGGCGATGTTGTGGGTTGCGGCGAGCTGATGTGTGCACAGCTGCTCAGCAGCGCAGTGCACAGTAAGAGCGGCACATGCCAGTTAAAGCGTCGGCGGTTTGGGCGCTGCCTGCGTGAGGTCACTCATAAACTCCGTTGAGATCGATATCTAGTCGGTCGATAGTATCGCGCACATAGTGGGCGTCAGGAAAGCTTCGCAGCGCCTCGCGCCAAAGATTTATCGCTTTTTCAGGCTTTTCTAGCTGCCAATACACCTCGCCAAGATGGCTGGCAACCATTGCATTATCATCCAGAGCACGGGCTCGGAGTAATTGCTCCAGTGCGCCTTCAATATCCCCCAGTTGATAGAGTGCCCAGCCCAAATGGTTGAGTACGACAGGATTCTCAGGGGCGAGTTGGCTGGCGCGATAGAGGAGCTTTTGGCCCTCATCAAGTTGCGCTAAGTGACTGACTTTAATATTGCCCAGCGAGCTCAGTGCTAAAGCTTGGTTTGGATAGGTATTCAGTATGCGCTGCCACTGCGCTGCGGCGCGCGCAAAATCGCGGTTCTTTTCCAGTTGCTGCGCTAGCAGTGTTTGCAGTTCGAGAGAGTTGGGCAAGTTGGCTGTGGCCGCTTCCAATAGTTGCAGCTGTGCGTCTGCAGAGCGCTGTGCCGAGGTCAATTCGATATCCAAAAGATAGAACTGCTCGCTGTATTCGGGGTATTGGCGGTGCTGTAAGCGCACCCAGCGATCAAATTGTGGCAAGCCATTGAGCTGCAGTAGCAGCTCAGCGGTGCGCTGCATGGCGCGATCAAAGTGTATGCCCGGTTGAACGCGGCGAAAATGCATTAGAGCGCGCTTGGGTTGGCCGTAGAAGTCGGCGATGCGGCCGAGCTGGTACTGCGCGTCTGAGAACCATCGGCTCTGTTCGGGTATGGCTTTCAACAGTGGCTCAGCAGAGGGTATATCTCTGTTATCAATATGTAAGACCGCTTGCAGTAAGCGCGCTTGATGGTGAGTGGGATCGAGTTTGACGACCTCGGCGAGTGTAGTGCGAGCCGTGGGTCTATCTAGATTGAGAAGCAAGCGAGCCAGATCGAATTTTAGTGCAGCATCAGGGTGCTCACGGGTAGTTTGTTTGAGCAGTGCAATAGCCTCGAAGTGACGGCGCGACTGAGTGAGCAGTTGCACAGTGAGTTGGATGCTTTTGCGCCAGAGGATTTCCAGCGTGGCGCCACTGCGCTGTTGGCTGGATTGGCTGATGTGCAAAGAGCACTGAATAAGAGCCTGTCGCGCTTTGACTGTACTGGCTGTGCGAGCTTGAAGTTGGCAATCAAGTAATTGGAAGGCGAGCCGCTGTGCGGGTGAGCGACTGTTGGCGCTGTCCCGGTCGCGATTAACCGAAGCGATAAAGCTGCGGTTAAGCTCAGCGCTGTCTTTGAGATAGCTGGCGGCGGAAAAGAGCAACTCGACGCTGTCAGTGGCAGTGAACAGTTGCGCGGCTTCATTGAAAAGCCGCTCGCCATCACCTTGTGCAGCGGCGCTGCGCAGAGAAGCGCGGTGAGCGTTGAGATCCTCAGGGAAAAGCGCCAGCCAGCGTTGCAGGTTCTGTTCCATGGCGACAAAGTCACGATTGCGTTCGGCGGCTAGCTGCGCGGCCAATAACAGATTGGGATCGTTGAGCGCAGCGCCTTCGCGCCGGTAACTCTGCAGTGCAGTGGTGTCGTCGCCGTACTGCGAGGCGAGTTCGGCGGTGAGCAAGTTTAGCAGTTGCTCTTTAGGGATAGGCTCGGCCGCAACAGGTGAGGTAATTGGCGCCTCAGGTGCCGAGGTTATGTCCTCTTTGTTGGACTCGAGTGTTGTTGTGGAGCAAGCGGCTAGCAGAGCTAGAGCGCTGAGGGTCGCCAACTGTTTAACCCTGCACGCATGCATGAATAGAATCATGTGCCCACTCTGGTCTAATTACAATGTATTAGACGCTCAGATGGTGACTGCATTGCAGAGAGAACATAAATTGTTGCGTGAATATGTTGTTTGAGTTCGCCACAGCGGCGTTGGCTCGTGTAAAATCGCTGGTCAATTAATCTATTGGCGCCAATCCAGCGGCGGCTTAGTGGCTAAATAAGGCGGTTTTTGACACAACCATGAGCATTATTGCGCTGGGAATTAACCACAAAACCGCGGCTTTAGAGTTGCGCGGCAGAGTTGCGTTTGCGCCGGAGAAAGTGGAGTCACAACTCCATTCGGCTCGAGATGCCTTGGGTCTCAGTGAAGTTGCACTGCTCTCTACTTGCAACCGTACCGAGCTCTACATGCACGGCGATTGCGATGATCAGGCGATACTCGAGTGGCTGGCGGCTAGCCGCGGCGTCGCCCTGGATGATTTGAATTCTTGCTACTACAGCTATCGCGATCAAGACGCAGTAAGTCATTTGATGAGCGTGGCCAGCGGCCTCGATTCGCTGGTGTTGGGCGAGCCGCAGATTCTAGGTCAGATCAAGTCTGCTTACGCCGTCGGTTGCCAAGCTGGCACGCTTGCCAGTGAGCTCCACAGCGCATTTCAGCTCGCTTTTAGTACCGCTAAAACCGTCCGTTCGCAAACCGCTATCGGTCAAAATCCGGTCTCTGTTGCCTATGCTGCGGTGGCGTTAGCACAGCAGATATTTTCCGATATGGCTAGCGCTCGCGCGCTGTTAATCGGCGCCGGCGAAACTATTGAATTGGTCGCCAGGCATTTGGCCGAGCGGGGCGTTGGCAATATCACCGTAGCCAACCGGACACTGCAGCGCGCCACTGAACTTGCCGGTAAATTTAACGCCGAAGCGGTCCTGTTGGCCGATATCCCCGAGCAGTTGGCGCAGGCGGACATCGTTATCTCTTCGACTGCCAGCCAGCTGCCAATACTCGGCAAAGGTGCCGTAGAGTCGGCGCTCAAAAAACGTCGCAGGCGCCCTATTTTTATGCTCGACATCGCTGTGCCGCGAGATATAGAAGAGCAGGTGGGTGAGCTAGACGATGTCTATCTGTATACCGTCGATGATCTCGAAGAGGTGATCGAAGACAACCTGCGCGCCCGCCAAGACGCGGCAGAAGCGGCTCGCGAAATTGTCGCGGCAGAGTCTGAGCGCTGGTTTCGACAGCGCCGCTCACTCGCCGCGGTAGACACCATCAAAGCCTACCGCACGGCGGTGGACGCTCTGCGCACTGAAGAGTTAAAGCGCGCCATGGCCGCACTGCAGCGCGGTACTCCGGCAGAAGAGGTGGTCGATACGCTGGCGCGCGGCTTGGCTAATAAAGTAATGCACGCCCCCACTATCGCACTGCGTCAAGCGAGCGAGGCGGGTCGTGAAGATATTCTTGAACTGGCCCAGCAGCTATTTGATCTGCATGCCGATTAAACCGGCTCACCACGTATTTAAAGGATCGCAATGAAAGCTTCTATTCACAGCAAACTCGAACACCTCAGTGAGCGTCACGGTGAGGTCTCGGCTCTGCTCAGTGAGCCAGAGGTGATTGCTGATCAAAATCAGTTTCGCGCGCTGTCTCAGGAGTACGCCGAACTCGAGCCGGTAGTCGCCAACTTTGTCGCTTGGCAGCGCAGTGAGTCAGATATTCTCTCTGCGCAAGAGTTGATGAAAGAGAGCGATCAAGAGATGCGCGAGATGGCGGCTGAGGAGCTCGAAGACGCCCAGCAGCGCCGCAGCCAGCTAGAGGTTGAGTTGCAGCGATTGCTGCTGCCGCGCGATCCGCGCGATGGCAAAAACGTCTACTTAGAAATCCGCGCTGGGACTGGTGGCGATGAGGCGGCAATTTTTGCCGGAGATCTTTTCCGCATGTACAGCCGCTACGCTGAGAAGCGTCGCTGGCAGATAGAAATTATCAGTGAGAACGCGGGCGAGCACGGCGGGTATAAAGAGATCATTACCCGGGTGAGCGGTTCCGGTGTCTATTCGCAATTGAAATTTGAATCGGGCGCCCACCGCGTGCAGAGGGTGCCAGAGACAGAGTCACAAGGGCGAGTGCACACCTCCGCTTGTACCGTTGCCGTTATGGCAGAGCCTGATGAGAGCGATGCCATCGAAATCAACAAAGCGGATCTGCGCGTCGATACCTATCGCGCCTCCGGCGCTGGCGGCCAGCACGTCAATAAAACCGACTCAGCTATTCGGCTAACACACTTGCCTACCGGTATGGTGGTTGAGTGCCAGGAGGAGCGCTCGCAGCATAAGAATCGCGCCAAAGCGATGGCACTGCTGCAGGCGCGTTTGAATAGCGCTCAAGACGAGCTCAATGCGCGTGAGCAAGCGCAAGAGCGACGCTCTCTGGTCGGTTCGGGAGATCGCTCCGAGCGGATACGCACCTACAACTACCCTCAGGGTCGAGTCACCGACCATCGGATTAATTTAACACTCTACAAGCTCGGCGAGGTGATGGAAGGCGCTCTCAACGAAGTCGTTGAGCCGCTGGTACAAGAGCACCAAGCGGAGCAACTGGCTGCCCTGAGTGGCGAGTAACTACCCCGAACACTCTATTGCCGGCCAGCTGGCGCGCGCCCAGCTGCCCAGTGACAGCCCGGAGTTAGATGCACAACTGCTTTTGGCCGATCTGCTCGGTGTCAGCCGCACTTATTTGGCCACCTGGCCTGAGCGTCTGCTCGAGGCCGACCAGCTGCGCAATTATGCAGAGCGTTTGCGACGTCGCAGAGCCGGTGAGCCAGTCGCCTACATTATTGGTGCGCAAGGTTTTTGGACACTGCAGCTGGCCTGTGCGCCAAGCACGCTGATCCCGCGGCCAGAGACTGAGCTGCTAGTCGAACAGGCCCTGTCATTGGCACTGCCAGATCGTGCGCGAGTCGCTGACTTAGGGTGTGGCACAGGGGCTATCGCACTCGCTTTAGCCAGTGAGCGCAAAGGCTGGCACGTGATTGCGGCCGAGCGCGACAGCGACGCGCTGGCGCTGGCTGAGCGCAACCGCCTGAGCCATGCGCTGGACAATGTCGAAGTGAGAGAGAGCGATTGGTTCACTGCCCTGGCAGGGGAGCACCTTGATCTTATTGTCAGCAACCCACCCTATATTGAGCTGGATGACCCCCACCTTAGCGGTGGCGATGTGCATTTCGAACCACAATCAGCTCTGGTAGCCGGGGCTGACGGCTTAGACGATCTGCGCCATATCATTGCTAGCGCCCCGCACTACTTGAGCGCTGATGGCTGGTTAATGGTAGAGCACGGTTATAACCAGGCCGAAGCAGTAGCGGCCTTGTTTGCCGATGCGGGGTTTAGTGAGATTGCCGGGTATCGCGATCTCAATGACATGCCGCGAATCACTGTGGGCTGTTGGCGATAAACCGTTTTGACAGAAGGTTCCAGCGGCTAATGAGCAATACCCCAGCAATGCTGACCGCGACAATCATCCCCACCCAAAAGCCGTAAACTCCCAGCGGTTCGCCCCACAGGTCAGTCAGCCCCAGTGTATAAGAGATAGGAAACGCAATTACCCAAAAAGCGGTCACTTGCATCAACAGCGGCACGCGGGTGTCTTTGTAGCCGCGCAGCGCGCCGCTGGCAGCGATTTGCAGACAATCAATGGCGCCGAGTACGGCGGCAAATAAGAACAGATTGGCGGCAATGAGCTGGGTGGCACTGTCGTCACTGAACCAGCGCGGTATCTCTTCATTGAGCAGCAGCTTGCCTACCGAGATAGTTGCGGCTAACAGCCACACCAACTTGAACCCAGTAATAGCGATCTGCCGCGCCTGCTTTGGTTGGCCGGCACCCAGTGAATGGGCTACTTTTATCGACAATGCATGCGATAGACCGAGCGGCACCATAAACGCCAGTGAGTCGACGTTGAGTGCGATAGCGTGAGCGCCGACGACTGCGGCACCTAAGTGGGCGATAAACAGTGGGATTAGCGAAAAAAAACTGTACTCAACGGTGATGTACAGTGCGATGGGAATGCCCAACTTAAGTGTATCGCGAATGGTTGCCCAGCACGGCGTTGCAAAGTCGCGGTAGAGCTGCAGGTAGCGCAATTTAGTCGAGTATTTGGCGTAGAGCAGCATAGAGGCAAACAAAAAACACATGACTACCAAGGTGCCCCAGCCAGCACCGGGGCCGCCCAGAGCGGGAAGGCCAAACCCGCCATAAATAAATAGATAGTTGAGCGGGAAATTGAGCCCGAAGGCAATAAAGTTAAAGACCATCACCGGGCGTGGGTCACCCAACCCCTCAAAGGTGGTGCGCAGTGCAAAAAAAGTCGACAACATAATGGCGGTGATTAAATAAGGTGCCAGATAAGCTTGTGTTTGGCGGGCGACTTCTGTGCTGATGTCGAGGTTGGGTAGCAGCCAAATGCCGGCCGCAACTGTGGCGCTGGCCAGCAGCCCGAGCGGCAGCGATATCCACAGCACCTGCTGAAATTGGTGGCGCACTCCCGTATCGCGTCCAGCCCCGTAGAGTTGGCCAATGATCGGGCTGTTGCCGGTCATGATGCCGAGGATAATAAAGACCGCTATCGACCAGAGACTGCCGCCCAACTGTACCGCGGCGAGTGCGTCGGTGCTCACTTGGCCGACCATGTAGATATCAGTGACGGTCATGCCGATGACGGCGATTTGCCCGGCGGCAATCGGGGCGGCGAGACGCAACAACTCCGCTGACGAGTGGCGAAAG
>JBELGO010000020.1:9351-22715 GCA_042091915.1 SAR92 clade bacterium
CGAAAGCTACTGGGTGCGGTGGTGTCGGTCATAGTTGAGACATTGTTGGTGGCGGCTGTGTCGTTGAGCGGGAGTGGGTTGAATACCCACAGCTATTGTCGGCCATCTTCAACTTTAAAGAAAGCGTGCCGAAAGGAGCTGGGCGGATAGTGCGCAGAGAATGAGCGATTGATCAAAAAATCACCAGTCGGCCGACAAAAGCCCTGAATTACTGGTACAATGTGCGCAAAATTTTTCTCGGGTGTCGTTGTGATGCCTCACTTTAGTTGCGCAACCGCGGTTGCCAGCCCATTCCCAACCTCAATATGTGAACCTGTTTTGACTGACTCTACTGCTAATTCTGTACAACCCCAAAATTCTGACAACTCATCAAGCTCTGACGCTGGCCAGCGTCGCCGCCGTTCGCGCGGACGCCGCCGCAGTGGCTCGGGCAGGCGCCCTGCCGGCAGTTGGAGCCTCAGTCAGTTCAGCGTACCCGAAGTTGAAGGTAAACTGCGTTTCCATGATTTTTCTCTGCCCGATACATTGATGCGCGGTATCCAGGCGACTGGTTTTGAATACTGTACGCCAATTCAAGCGGCCTCCCTGCCGCACACGCTGCACGGCCACGACATTGTCGGCAAAGCACAGACCGGCACAGGTAAAACCGCGGCGTTCTTGCTCAGTATTATCACTGATCTGATTAACCATCCGGTCTCTGAGAAACGCTATGCCGGTGAAGCGCGCTCGCTGATTTTGGCGCCCACACGCGAGCTGGCTGTGCAGATTGCCGACGACGCCGAAAAGTTAGTCAAATTTACTGATCTCAAAGTGCACTGCCTAGTGGGCGGTATGGACTACCAGAAGCAGCTGCGCAAGCTTCAGGCTGAGCATGCTGATATTGTTGTCGGCACCCCGGGTCGCTTGATCGATTTTGCTACCAACCGAGATCTCTATTTAGATCAAGTTGAGGCGCTAGTCATCGATGAAGCCGACCGCATGCTGGATATGGGCTTTATTCCGCAGGTGCGCCGCCTGGTGCGTATGACGCCCAAGCGTGAAGATCGCCAGACTATGCTGTTCTCAGCCACATTTACTGCAGATGTCCTGCGCCTCGCAGAGCAGTGGACTGACAAGCCGGCCAAGGTGGAGATGCAAGCTGAGCGCGTGGCAACCGACAGTGTCGAACAGAAGGTTTACATTACCAGTGCCGATGAGAAATATACGGTTTTGCAAAACATCCTCACCGGTGATGAAGTCGATAGCGTGATGGTGTTTGCCAACCGCCGCGATATCTGCCGCCGGCTACACGAGCGCCTGGTCAAACAGGGCTTTAGGGTGGGTATCCTGTCGGGAGATATTCCTCAGAATAAGCGCAGCCGCACACTTGAAGAGTTCAAAGCGGGTCGCGTCAAAGTCATGGTCGCCACCGATGTGGCCGGTCGAGGTATCCACGTTAACGGCGTCAGCCATGTGGTTAACTTTACTCTGCCCGAAGAGCCCGAAGATTACGTCCACCGTATCGGCCGCACCGGCCGTGCGGGTAAAACTGGCACCTCGATCAGCTTCGCCTGCGAGGATGACGCGATGTTACTCGAGCCGATTGAGGCGCTATTGGGTATGAAGTTGCCCTGCACCATGCCCGAACCTGAGCTGTTGAATGCACCGATCAATCGTTCGCGCAGCCGCAAAGGCAGTAATCCAGACAGTGAGCAGGTCGCGGCTGATAATATCGAGCCAGCACAGACAGAAGTGACCAGCGAACAGCCGGCTGAAAGCACGGCGCAGTAGTTTAGGCGGGGTTAGTAGGCGCGTAGCGTCGACACCAGTAGAGGCTAGCCGCGGCCGTGGTCAGCGGTAGCAGCACTAGATTGATGCCGGGCAACCCAGCACAGAGTAGTGCGACTGCGCCAAACAGCAGAGTTGTCAGACGCTGCTCGCGTGCGCGCATCCGCAGTGTGGCAAAACTTGTCCGGTCGGCATCGGCGCCATAATCCAAATACTGTAGGGCCGCAGCCCAGCTCATCCACAACAGTAACAGCAGCGGGGCGCCGGCACCGACAACTGGCACCAAACCCAACAGCAGTGATAGCAAGAGTACCGCCACAGTGCGCGGTAATAGATAGGCTATCTTGCCCAGTTCACGCCACACGGTAGCGGCGATAAACTTCAACCACTGACTGTTCTGTGCCACCTCTGAACGGCTCTCTCTAGCGACAATGCGCTCAGCGAGTAGTGCGTAAAAAGGTGCGCCCACTAACTGTGCCAACAGGGTAAAGCTAAAGGCATAGAGGGTGCCGGCCAACAATAAAAACAGCAGCCAAGCGGCACTTAAAAAAAGATCTAAGCCCGATTCAATCCAGCTGCTGGGTAGTAAGCCGCCACTCCAGTTGTGAAGCGTGATGGTGGTGTGTTCAGCGATACCGACAATGGCGCCTTGTAGCCACTGCCAAGCGAAATAGCTCAAGGTTCCAAACACCGCCATATTAAGCAGCGCAGGGACTGTGGTTAGCCATCGCCAGCCAGGTGTTGTCAAAGCCTTTAATGCACCCAGCCAGATAGACTTATGGCTATTTAAGTGTGTCAGTGAGCTCATCAGATTGGCTCGCCAGTGAGCTGCTCACGGGTAAGATTGCGCCCGCACAGTGGTGCAGCGACTACATTGTCCTCTATGCGTATACCTCCACAAGGCAATAGCTCATCTACAGCCTGCCAATTGATCAGGGGACGCTGATGGGTTGGGATTTTTGCCAGCAGCTGTGGGATAAAGTAGATGCCGGGCTCGACCGTGACGAGCATCTTCTCTTCAAGACGGCGAGTGCAGCGCAGCATGGGGTTGCTCTGCGGAGGCGGACGGCGCCGTCCCGTCGCATCGGCGAGCTGGCCGCCGCGATCATGCACCTGAACTCCGAGTAAGTGGCCTATCCCGTGGGGGAAAAAGAAGCTAGCCAACTGCTCTTCAATCGCCTGCTCTAGCGAACAGTTGAGAATGTTGCTGGCGCAGAGGATTTTACTGATAGCGAGATCCGCGTCGCGTTGTAGATCAATGAATTCACAACCCGGTATGACGGCCGCGGCAAGTTGCTGCTGAGCGCTGTCCAGCGCCGAAATAAGATCGGCAAAAAGTGCAGGCGCTTTGGCACCTGCAAGGGTGCGAGTAATGTCGCTGCCGTAACCGCTGCTGCTGGCGCCGGCGTCGAGTAGCAGACTTTGATGGTGATGCGCTTGGTCGCTGCGTAGCGTGTGGTGAAGTACAGCCGCGTGGCTGTCGGTGGCGACGATGGGGTCGTAGGGCAGCTCATATTCGCTCTGTCCGCAAGCGTAGAGATACTCTCGATGTATCTGCTGCTCATTGGCTCCGGCACTAAACGCTGCGTAAGCCGCGTTGTGGCCTGCAGCCGCTGCTCGAGTAGCAGCGACAGTTTGTGCAATGGCGTAATCGGTTTTAACCGCGCGTTGATAGTCGAGACAATCGAGCAGGCGCGGTGGGTTAATCTCCACCGAGGAGGATGTGTGATCGGGTTGGCTAGTGATCGCGGCAACGCGCCCAGAGGGAAGCAATTTTTTTAGATCGCGCGGGTCTGTGTAGTGGACGATATCAAAGGCGTCACACTGCCCGGGTAGAGCTGCTTGGCTGTGCCAGATATCTTCGCGCTGGCGAATGGCTAATCGCGGTTTCTCTCCGGGAGTAATGAACAGATGGCTGTGTGGGTGGCCGGTGAGCGGAACCACCTCTACTAGATAGGGGTTGGCGCGAAACGGGTAGCAAGTATCGTCGGCAAAACGCGTTAACAGGCCGCCATTATCGATCCATAAATGATCACAGTTTGCCGCCGCCAATGCGCCGCTGATACGCTCTAGTTGCTCAGTGAGATGGGCGCTGTAGAGCGGTATCTGACTAGACATTTAGCGCCCGCGCATGATGCGTTGTTTTTGTCGCTCCCAATCGCGCTCCTTGGCATCTTGGCGCTTGTCGTGATCGGCCTTGCCCTTTGCCAGAGCAATTTCTGCTTTGATCAGATGTGCTTTCCAGTAGAGAGCCATACAGATAGCGGTGTGGCCCTTTTGGCCGACAGCCACTTCCATATCGTCCAGCTCTTTGCGATTGAGCAGTAACTTGCGGGTGCGGGTAGGCTCAGCGACATAGTGGGTAGAGACAGTCGGCAGCGGCGAGATGTTACAGCCGATCAACCACGCCTCACCGTCGCGCACATGCACGTAACTGTCGGTGAGGTTGACGCGACCCTCTCGCAACGCCTTAACTTCCCAACCCATTAGAGACAGACCCGCTTCAAAGCGCTTGTCAACGAAGTATTCGTGACGTGCGCGGCGGTTTTCGATGATCTGCCCAGGGCTCTGTTTGTGCTTCTTTTTACTCATGGGCAGATTATACGCTGCCACTGACGGCGGTGGCGTAAATTTCTCTGCTTATAAGCCAAACTAATGTGCTGCACCGCTTAAAAATAGATGTGTGCGAAAGTACTGATAAATACACCGAGCAATATAGCGGGGATAAACGTGCTGAGTGAGAAGTTTATATAGCGGTTGAGCAGCGAGCCACGGTAGTGGTGATCACCTACCTCAAGCTCTTCGGTGAGGCCGCTAAGCTTCCAGCGGTAGGCGGTAAACAGACAGACACTAAAACCCACCAGTGGCAGAATAGTCTCGTAAAAAAGGTCATAAATCAGGTCGAAAAACGACTTATCAGCTCCGCCGTAGCGGGTGAATTGGGTCAGTTGGTCATCCATGCCAAATGACATAGTTGCCGGTATTGCGAACAGAGTCAGCAGCCCCGCTTGCAGCAAGACAGCTTTGCGTCGGGTGAGATCAAATTCGTCGATAAAATACGCGATAGGGATTTCGATAATAGATACCAGTGAGGTCAGTGCGGCAAAAAAGACCAATAAAAAGAAGGCCAAGGCAACCAATGTGGCACCGACATAGCCAACCGTGAGCTGCATGGAGAGAAATATTTTCGGTAAGAAAGAGAAAATTAATCCGACACTGCTGGTAGAGAGCTCTTCGGTGTTGGTGTTGGGGTCAAAAGCAAAAATCGCTGGAAGGATCAGCAGCCCGGCGAAAAATGCAATGCTGGTATCCATCACCGCCACCATGCGCGCTGAGCCTGGGATGCTGTCTTGGCGACTGAAGTAAGAGCCGTAAGTAATTAAAATTCCCATACCCAGCGATAGTGAGAAAAAGGCTTGGCTGAGTGCGCCGTTGATGGTGGCCAAATTCATTTTGGAGAAATCGGGCACCAAATAGTAGCTGATGCCTGCGGCAGCTCCATCTAGAGTTAATACAAACAGGGTGAGAGCGATCAGCATAATGGCCAAAGTGGGCATGAGCACTCGAGCGAGTCGCTCAATACCCCCTTTGACTCCGCCGGCAAGAATCAAAAATACCCCCGACAGCAAGAGCAGCGTATAGCCAAACAGTGAGGGGGCGGCAACGATCTCGCCAAAGGCCTGCGGTTGTGACAAAGCAGTGAGGCCTCCGCCGGCGAGATGGACGATATATACGACCAGCCAGACAGTGATAACCGTGTAAAAGACCGCGATCATGAATGGGGTGATAATCGCCAACAAACCGGTTAGGCGCCAGCCGCGCTGGTTGCCCGAAATCTCACCAAATGCGCCAACCGGGTTGCGCTTACTGCGCCGACCCATAGCGATTTCGGCGACCATAACCGGATAACAGATGAACGCAACAAACAGCAGATAGACAAATAGAAAGGCAGCGCCGCCGTTTTTGGAGGCCATCACCGGGAAGGCGACAAGGTTGCCCAGGCCAACCGCAGAGCCGGCGGCAGCGAGAATAAAACCGAGCTTGGAGCTGAACTGACCGCGTTGCTGGGCCATAGTGTCCCCTTGGTAGAGTGCGCTTGAAAAGTACAGTGTGATTTGAGTGAAAAGATTTTAGCAGTGCCCCTAGTCCACCACAACGAGCAGCTGCGAGATCTGACGCTTAACTGGTATACTGGTTGGATGAAAAACGAGCTCAATATTAGCCTTTACAGTGGCCGCTGTCGCCCAGACGAGGCCGCGCTGTGGCAGTAACACGGGTAGCCCGGTCGGCATTGGTGGCGCACTCTGCAGAGCAGATGTTTAAGCTGGTCAACGATGTGCGCAGCTACCCAAGCTTTGTCTCTGGCTGCGTTGCTACCCACGTGCTGGAAGAGCACTCGGAGTTGCTGGTGGCAACTTTGCAGCTCAAGCAAGCTGGAGTGGGTTTGTCACTGACGACCCGCAATCGACTCGAGTATCCACACGCGATGTATTTAACGCTGGAAGACGGTTCGTTAAAGCAGCTGACCGGAAGCTGGGAATTCATCGCATTGAGTGATAGTGCGTGTAAAGTGGCGCTGACCTTAGAATTTGAGTTGGCGGGTGGTTTTGCCAGTTTTGCAGCCGGTAAGTTGTTGGCCAGTGTGGCCAATAATTTAGTTGATGGCTTTGCGCGCCGCGCCGATAAACTTTATGCGGTTTAACACAGCTGGCGCGGTAACCGTCTAGTGAAGAGAGAATAAGTTATGAGTGAGGTAAGCGCGGAGACATTGGTTGTCGAAGTTGCCTATGCGCTACCAGAGCGCCAACAACTATTGGTAGTGCATGTCCCAAAGGGTACAACTGCGTTGGAGGCGGTTGCGCTCAGCGGCATTTGCCAGCAATTTGAAGAGTTGGCAGAGGTGCCGGTAGAAAACTTGGCGCTGGGTATATTTTCCCAGCCGCTAGGTGCGAAGGGATTGCCTCCAGCCACGGAATATGTGCTCTCAGCGCACGACCGGGTCGAGATCTATCGCCCCTTAATTGCCGACCCAAAACTGGTCCGCAAACAGCGCGCAGCAAAAGCGCGCGCGGAGTAGTCAGCGTCAGGGAGTTTGGGGCTGGAAGTCGCCGGTAATTTCAACCAATTTATCGTCTTGATCAAAATGCACCGTCATCTGCTCTTGGGTGCTGTTGCCACGGCTATCTTTGCGGCTGAAGTAATAGTCCCAACGGCCTTGATCAAAGGTATCGGCGATCAGTGGCGTGCCCAATAAATAGCGGACTTGGGCCTTGCTCATGCCGGGCAGCAGTTGATCGACCTTCTCTTGGTCGATGATGTTGCCCTGCTGTATGGTGACGTCGTGAACGCCCAATCCGGGCACCCAGCTGCATCCCGTTAAAAGTAGCGTGAGTAAGATGGCGGTGGCGTTAGTCAATAATCTTGCTTGCATAGGGGTTTCCGTCGATAGATCGAGTGTGGATAATAACCAAAGCCAAAAGGGTAGAGAAGGAAAAACTATGCCATCCGAAGATAAAGAGCTTAAAAAAGCGGGATTGCGTGTCACTCTGCCGCGGTTAAAGATTCTGCAAATTCTTGAGGCGCGCATTGAGGACCATTTGAGCGCAGAAGATATTTATCAAGTTTTGCGCGACGACGGTGAAGATGTCGGCATCGCCACGGTGTATCGCGTACTCACCCAGTTTGAGGCGGCGGGCATGATCATCCGCCACAACTTTGCCAACGGCGCCGCAGTTTACGAGTTAGACCGCGGCGGCCATCACGACCATATGGTCTGTACGGAGAGCGGTGCTGTGACCGAGTTCCACAGCGACGAGATAGAGCGTTTACAAGAGCAAATCGCCGCCGACCACGGCTATCAACTGGTCGGCCACAATTTGGTGCTCTACGTCAAACCGCTAAAGTAGTTCAGCCGTCCAGCGCTTGTTCAATAGCGCTGCCGAGTTTGGCTGGTTTGGTGAGTGGTGCGAAGCGGTCAATCACTTGGCCGTCACGACCCACTAGATATTTGGTGAAGTTCCATTTTATCTTGCTGCCGAGCACACCAGAGCGCTGCGATTTGAGCCACTCGTAGAGTGGGTGAGCATCGCTGCCATTGACGTCCAGCTTGCCCATTACTGGAAAGCTCAGGCCGAAGTTAACTTGGCAAAATTCTTGGATTTCACTGTTGGCACCGGGCTCTTGACCGCCAAATTGGTTGCAGGGCAGGGCTAAAATAGTCAAGCCGCGCTCGCTGTACTGGTCGTGTAACTCCTGCAAACCTGCGTATTGCGGAGTAAAACCACACTTACTGGCGGTGTTTACAATCAGCAATACCTGGCCGCGGTACTGTTCCAAGGGCTGTGAATTACCCGCTGCATCATTGATAGCGAATTGATAAATGTCGCTCATACAATCTCTCCCGTTAAGTGGCACTCAATAAAGTTGATGTTAGGCGAAACAGTGTTCTTGCGCCGGAAATTCCCCGCTGCGCACAGCATTGCCGTAAGCGCTCAAAGCCTCGGCGATAGACGGCTGTGTGGCCAAAAAATTGTGTGAGAAGCTGGGTAGTCGCGCCGATATGCCGAGCATATCGTGCAACACCAGTACTTGGCCATCTGTATCTGGACCGGCGCCGATACCGATCAGCGGTATTTCAAGTGCTGCGCGCAGATCGCGGCCCAGCGCACTAGGGATGCATTCGACCAGCATCAAGTCAGCTCCTGCTTGCTGGAGTTCAACCGCGTCAGCGATCATAGCCGCCGCCGCCCCTTCATCGCGCCCCTGAACTTTATAACCACCCATTTTGTGCACTGACTGGGGAGTTAGACCAATATGTCCGCAAACCGGTATGCCGCGTTCAGTAAGCGCTGCGACAGTCTCCGCCAGCCAGCGGCCACCTTCGAGCTTAACCATATGTGCGCCGGCCTGCATGAGTGCACTGGCATTGTACAGAGCCTGCTCAACAGTGGCATAAGACATAAAAGGCATATCGCTAATGAGCAGTGATTTACCGTTGCCGCGTTTAACCGCAGCGGTGTGGTAGACCATATCCTCAACAGTGACAGGGAGAGTCGAGTCGCGCCCTTGGATCACATTGCCGAGTGAATCCCCCACCAGCACCACTTCTATTTGTGCTTGCTCTAGCAGCCGTGAAAAGGTGAAGTCGTATGCGGTGAGCACGGCAAATTTCTCATTGCGAGCGCGTATTTCGTTGAGAACAGGTACGGTTATTTTTTGCATTTTTAAGCCTCAGGCGGGTCTGGGCGCCACATTAAGCAGATTTATTGCGGCTGACAAGCGTTACAGCGGTGTAGGGTTGTAGTAGTGGCGACCACTGGTGTGTTTTAGCAGATAGTCGAGAAGATTGTCGTAATCGGCATCTCCGTCGGCCAAGTTTATCTGCTCGGCATTGACGATGAGAAGAGGGGTGGCGTCGTAGTAGTAAAAAAACTGTGTGTAAGCGTCGTTGAGAGCGGCCAGGTAACTGCGCTCTATGGGGCGCTCCAGAGCTAAACCGCGGCGATGGACGCGTTCCATTAATGTATCTGTCGACGCTTGCAGATAGACCACTAAATCGGGTTTGGGTAGGTCGTCAATTACCTTGTCGTAGACAGTTTGGTAGAGGTGGAGTTCATCACTGGCGAGCGTCAGCTGGGCGAAAAGTGGATCTTTATCGATTAAAAAATCAGCGATTCGCACCTGCTGAAAAATATCCCCCTGACGCAGAGCTTGGAGCTTTTTGACCCGATCAAACAAGAAATGGAGCTGAGTGGGTAGTGCGTGTTGTTGAGGGTTTTGGTAGAAGCGCTCTAAGAACGGGTTGTGCTCAGCTTCTTCGAGCAGAGTCTGATAGTTAAAGCTGGCAGCCAAGCGATGGGCCAGGGTGGTCTTGCCAACGCCAATAGGGCCCTCGACGGCGATAAACGCGGGGGGTTTGATGGTTTGCACAACCGTGGTGTCAGCGGCAGGTGCGATTACAGCTGTGTTAGAGGCGGTCATAGAATAGGGGATTCGCTGTCACTAAATGCACTTTTGTTATCAGTTAGGGTAACTCGCTAAAGAAGCTTTGCCAACCGTTGTGCCACACTGCTGCCATCGGGGAAGTGTAGCTGCGGAGCGAGTTCGGCGAGTGGCTCAAGGACAAACTGGCGCTCGTATATGCGCGGATGGGGAACAGTAAGCCGCTCACAGTTGAGTGTCTCTTTGCCGTACAGCAGCAGATCCAGGTCAAGCGTGCGAGCTCCCCAGCGCAACTCGCGCACCCGGCCCTGCTGGTTCTCGATGCTCTGCAATAAATCGAGCAGTTGAATAGCCGCCAATGGGGTTGCAAAGCGCGCCACGGCGTTCTGGTAATCGGGTTGTTGGCCGGGCCCAATAGCCGCGGTGGTGTAATAACTGGAGACCGTTAAATCGGTGATTTCTGAATTCGCTCGCAAAGCTTGTAGGGCGCTGTCGAGCTGCTGGCGAGGTTGCTCGAGGTTGCTGCCCAAGCCGATAAAACAGAGCGTAGAGGAACTCATAAGCCCAGTTTATGCATCGGGCTTGGTGCGTGGCGGACGCCGCCGGCGGCGTTTTTTACGCGGCCCGTTGGCGCCGAGTAGATTAACCATCTGACGGCGTTGCTCGGCATCGCTCTCCTGGTAACGAGTCCACCACTCTCCGAGACCGTCGAGCTGTTCGCCGCTCTCTTCGCGCAGCAGTAAGAAATCGTAGGCGGCGCGAAACCGCTGGCGTTCGACGAGACGCTCAGCTCGGCTGCCAAAACGCTGCGGCAGACGCCACTGCATCTCCCAGATTTCGCGCATCGGCTGACTGAACCGACGCGGGATAGAGGTGCGCGACAGCTGTTTTGACATGACTTTGTTGGCCGCCTCTTCGACAGCCATAGAGGTGCTCTGGCCGCTGGCTTCAAGTTGGGCAGCGGTGTGCGCGATCTGTGGCCAGAGCAGCGCAGCCCAGATAAATGCGGGAGTGATGCTTTTGCCTTGAGCGAGGCGTTGGTCGGTATTGCGAAAGGCCAGTTCGAAGAGCTTATGGCCTGTGGGGTCTTGTTCGGTGCTAATAACGCCCGGGACTAACTCGTCGAGCAGCCGATAATGGCGCAACTCTTGGTAAGTGGCTAAACCGTCGCCACTTAAAAATAGTTTGAGCGATTCATCAAACAGCCTTGAGGAGGAGATGTGACCGAGCATTGGCGCGAGTTTGGCGATCGGCGCTGCAGTCTTTTTCTCTATGCTGAAGTCGAGTTTGGCGGCAAACCGAACGGCTCTGAGCATACGCACAGGATCTTCACGGTAGCGGGTTGCTGCATCGCCAATAATGCGCAGAGTACGTCTTTTTATATCCTCTAGGCCATCGGCAAAATCGTAAAGTGTATCGCTTGAGGGGTCGTAGTAGAGGGCATTAACGGTGAAGTCGCGACGCAGGGCGTCCTCCTCCATGGTGCCAAAGACATTGTCGCGGGTCAGCATGCCGCTGTCGGACTGTTTCATATGGCGACTGTTACCACTCTCTTGCGTATCGGCAGGTGCGCGGAAGGTAGTGATTTCAATAATCTCTCGAACAAATTGGGCGTGAACAATTTGAAAGCGACGGCCAATTACTCGAGCGCGACGAAATAACGGTTTGACCTCCCAAGGGGCCGCGTTGGTAGCGACGTCGAAGTCTTTTGGTTTGTGACCGAGCAGTATATCGCGGATACAGCCGCCCACTACATACGCTTCAAATCCAGCTTTTTGCAGGGTGGAAACAACTTCGCGAGCATTGCGATCAATCATTTCAGGGGCTATCGCTGCTGCGCTGTCTGCACCTGATTTATTCGAGTTGAGAAAATTAGTAATGAATTGAAACATCGGTTCTGCCAGTAGAGCATTTTTTTGAAAGCGGCGTGGACTACCTTTAAACAGGTTTGCACGCTGCAGAGTTGATCGGCAGTGTAGCAGAGCGCGGGGTGGGGTGGGAGCTTTGTGCCGTCGGGCATTAAAAAAGGGGGAGCGGTTAAGCATCCCCCTTCTAGTGACCCTTTAACATTGTAGTTAAGTGGCCGATCCGTCCAATCGTTATTGGTTTGTTATTATTTATTGTTATTGACTATTTTTATTGTTTGTTCAACTTGTGAAGCCTTCCCGCTTCGAGAATTAATTTACGCCGTTGCGGTTCAGATGCAAGGGGCGGCCGAAAATTTGCAGTAATGAGGTGAAATCTACCCAAAAACTGTTACTTTTTTACCCAGTACACGCTGCGCAAACGGCTCGCTTGAATTTAGTTGTCGAGCGAATCGGTGGAGGGTCGCTTGAGGTTAAATTTCTGGCGGCGCTCCCAGAGACTTTTGCGGCTTATCCCCAGCGCTTTGGCCAGCTCGGTCTCGCTCATTGTGGCTTGATTAACCGTCACAAATTGGCAGAAATACTCCTCAAGAGAGAGGGTCAGTGGCACAGATTGCGGAGCCAATGGAGCCGTTTGGTGCTCGGCCGCTAAGGCTTGCAGATGTTCCGGCAGATCGCCAAAAGAGAGTTGATCGAGCTCGGGAGTTGCGGCCAGTAATTGTTCGAGAAGGTTGCGCAGCTCGCGGATATTGCCCGGCCAGTGATAGTGTCCCAGAGCTGTGGCTGCCTCTGAACTGATTTTCAGCTCTTCGCGACCACTCAGTGCGCGGAGCAAAAATAGCGCGATATCACCAATATCCTCGGCTCTTTCACGCAGAGGCGGTATTGTTAAGCGGCGAGCGCCGAGTCGAAACAACAGCGGTTGGCTGAGTTGATCGAGTTGGTCAATGGGTCTGTCGCTGAGGGCGATAAGACGTATTTCGTTGTCATCTAAAGAGCTGAGCAGTTGCTCCTGAAGCTCCGGCTTGAGCTGGCCAATATGATCGAGGACAAGGCTGCTGGTGGCGTCGCAGTGTTCGAGCAGCGTCAGCAATTGCTCGCTGCGATCGGCAGCACAGTTAAAGCGCAGCAATTGTTTTGCACCGGATAGCTTGTGCACCAATCGCGCAGCGAGAGACTTGCCAGTGCCCGACTCGCCGGTTACCAAAATGGGCTTAGTGGCGTGAGCCAGTGCGGCGATCTCGCTGCGCAGCGATTCAGCCCGGCTGCTGCTGCCGATAAGTTTTAGTTGGGTGATTTTGGGTTCCAGCGCGCGTCGATGGTTGAGTGCACGGGTGACGGCAGCGAGCATATCGGCGTGTTCAAAGGGTTTGCTGATGTAGTCAATTGCCCCTTGGCGCATCAGTTCTAACGCCGATTTCAAACTCGCATAACTGGTCATGATTAGTACAGGTAGCGGCGGCTGGTGCTGTAGTAGCTCACTGCCTGGCTCGCCAGGTAATCGCAAGTCGCTAATGATGAGGTCGTAATCTGTGAGGCTGCTCAATTCATTTGCCGCTTTTAAACTGGCGGCACTGCTGACCGTATAGCCGTGGCGCTGTAACAGCTTGCAGAGCGAGTCGCGGGTGATCTGTTCGTCTTCAATGACCAGTAGTTTGCTCATTTAAGCTCCTTTGGCGAGCGTTGCTGACCGCGGTAGAGTAATGCGTGCGGTTGCGCCGGGCGCAAGTTCATTGTTGAACAAAGTAATCTCGCCATTCATGTTGCCGACTAACTGATAGACAACCCATA
>JBELGO010000020.1:22725-23076 GCA_042091915.1 SAR92 clade bacterium
CAACCCATAGCCCTAATCCGGGTCCCTGATCGGGGCTTTTGCTAGTGACAAAGGGTTCATAAATGCGCTGTAAAAGTTTTTCGGGGACACCGCTGCCCTCATCAATGATATCTATTTGAATGGACGAGGTAGAGAGTTGCCACTGTATATCGATCGGTGTGGATGGCGGCGAAGCTTGATCGGCATTGCGCAGCAGATTGATAAATACCTGCAGCAGCTGGTGGCGATCGGCGCAGACATTAACATCGCGGGCCACTGGGTTGTTGACAGTTCGACGGTTGCCCGATGCATCGAGTGGGCTGAGACGAATGGCTTCGTCGATCAGTTCAGCCAGGCCTAGAGTCACTAGCT
>JBELGO010000021.1:0-412 GCA_042091915.1 SAR92 clade bacterium
GAGAAGACGAGCGCCCAGATATCTGGGGCAAAGTGGGCAACTCCGGCGTCAGTATCGCCACACTCGATGATATGAAAAAGCTCTACTCTGGCTTTGACTTGTGTGCGCCGACCACCTCCGTGTCGATTACTATCAACGGCCCTGCGCCGATGATTTTGGCTTTCTTTATGAATGCCGCCATCGATCAGCAAGTTGAACTGCATCTAAAAGAGAGCGGCCAGTGGGAGAGTGCAGAGCAAAAGATTGATCAGCTATTGGCGGGTAAGCCGCGCCCGGTTTATGCAGGCGAACTGCCGGCCAACCACAACGGGTTAGGCCTGGCGCTGCTCGGTGTCAGTGGTGATCAGCTAGTCGACGCCGCCACTTACCAGGAGATAAAAGCTCGCACGTTAGCCACTGTGCGCGGCACTGT
>JBELGO010000021.1:422-22179 GCA_042091915.1 SAR92 clade bacterium
TCTCAAAGAGGACCAGGCGCAAAACACCTGTATTTTCTCAACCAATTTCGCCATGACGATGATGGGCGATATGCAGCAGTACTTTATCGACCATAAAGTGCGCAACTACTACAGTGTCTCTGTGAGCGGCTACCACATTGCCGAAGCGGGGGCTAACCCAATTTCGCAGCTCGCATTCACCCTCTCCAATGGCTTTACGCTGGTGGAATACTACCTATCGCGCGGTATGAATGTGGACGACTTTGTCCCCAACTTTAGTTTCTTCTTCTCCAACGGTATGGATCCCGAGTACACCGTCATGGGGCGTGTCGCCCGGCGCATTTGGGCGCGCGCAATGAAGGAGCGCTACGGCGCTGCACCGCGCAGTCAGATGCTCAAGTACCATATCCAAACCTCGGGTCGCAGCTTGCACGCGCAAGAGATGAGCTTCAACGATATACGCACAACGCTGCAGGCGCTCTATGCTATTTTTGATAACACCAACAGTCTGCATACCAACGCCTACGATGAGGCTATTACTACGCCCACTGAGGAGTCGGTGCGTCGTGCCGTCGCAATCCAGCTGATCATCAATCGCGAATTTGGGCTCAACTTCTGTGAGAACCCCTGGCAGGGCTCTTTCATCGTTGAACAGCTGACCGATCTCGTCGAAGAGGCAGTGTATGCTGAGTTCGATAAAATCTCCGAGCGCGGCGGTGTGCTGGGGGCGATGGATACGATGTACCAGCGCGGCAAGATCCAAGAAGAGAGCATGTACTACGAGCATAAGAAGCACGACGGTTCTCAGCTTATAATCGGTGTTAACACTTTCCTGCCTGAGGCGGGTAAAGAAGAGGTGATTGAGGGGCGTGAGTTAGCGCGTGCCGATGAGGGTGAAAAGCAGCAGCAAGTGGATAATTTGCGCGCTTATCAGGCATTGCAGAGCGAGCGCGCTGCGGTTGCGTTGGCACAGTTGCAACAGGTGGCGCTGGAGCGCGGCAATACATTCGATCAGCTTATGGAGGCCGCTAAGAGCGCCTCACTGGGCCAGATGAGTGCCGCTCTCTACTCCGTTGGCGGGCTCTATCGACGCAATATGTAACGGTTGGGTGAGGGCGCTTGGCTCGTGTAGAATCGCCACTTAATTGGGTTAAAGGTGAGTGGTATGAGCGATTCGCAACAGGGTCAAAGTAGCTCTGATCTACAGCGTCAACTGCATCGGTTAGAGAGCCAGCTGAGCGAGCAGGTGCTGGGGCAAACCGAGGTGGTCCGCGAGCTGTTGATAGGCTTGCTCTGTCAGGGGCACGTGCTGCTCGAGGGTTATCCTGGCACGGCGAAAACCCGCGCCGTGCGCCGTTTGGCGGCTATGCTCGATGCTTCTATGGGGCGCATTCAATTTACTCCTGACCTGTTGCCGGCAGATATTACCGGCGCCGAGGTCTACCACCCGCAGCGCGAAGAGCAGCGCCTAGTGTTTGAACCGGGGCCAATTTTCAAGCAGCTGGTGCTCGCCGATGAGATTAACCGGGCGCCGGCCAAGGTGCAGTCTGCGCTGCTAGAAGCGATGGAAGAGCGCCAAGTGACTGCGGCCGGAACCAGCCATCCGCTGCCCGATCCGTTTATGGTGATTGCCACACAAAACCCGCTTGAGCAGGAGGGTACTTACCCGCTGCCAGAGGCGCAGTTGGATCGCTTTTTACTGAAAATCAAGCTCGGCTATCCAAGCCGCACCAGTGAATTGGCTATGTTAGAAGTGGTCGCGCGTGAACAGCGGCAAGCTTGGCAGCCGCAAGCGCTGGTCGATCTCAATATTATCAAGGCGGCGCAGCGATCGGTTCTCGAAGTCGCAGTAGCGCCTGTCATCGAAGAGTACATTGTTGATATCACTATGGCGACGCGCCACACCGAGCAGAGCCAAGCACCCCTCGCCGGGGCGTTGCTGGCAGGTGTTAGCCCGCGCGCCACCATTGCGCTACACCGTGCCAGCCGCGCTCATGCCTGGTTGGCTGGGCGCAACGCGGTCGAGCCAGACGATGTGCGCGCCGTCGCACCCGCAGTGCTTCGCCACCGCTTATTGCTCAGCTATAGCGCCCAAGCCGACGGGCTCGACGCCGATACGCTGGTGGCGGCGCTACTGGCGCAGGTGGCTATCGGGTAACCCGATGAATATTTTTCCCGCGCGACAGCAGAACGCCGATCCGCGCATAGCGGTAACGCTCGAGCAGCTGTTGGCGCTCCCCGCAGCGCTGCGCAGGCAGCCAGCTGTTGCCAGTATGCAGCGCCGCCCCGGCGAACAGCCGAGCCGACGGCGCGGCCCCGGTCTCAGTTTTGATCAGTTGCGCGAATACCAGCCTGGTGATGATGTGCGCACAATCGACTGGCGTGTCACTCGGCGCACTGGCCGAGCGCACGCGCGGGTCTTCCATCAGGAGAGTGAGCAGCAGCTGCTGTTGTTGGTCGATCAGAGTGAGTCACTGTTCTTTGGCAGTGTGGATAAACTCAAGTCAGTGATCGCAGCCGAGTACGCAGCGCAGCAATTGTTCGCTGCATTGGCCGCCCGTCAACCTGTCGCAATGACTCTTTTAGGTGGCGCCGAACCCCTGCGCTTCGCCCCCGTCCGCTATCGCGCCGGCACGCTGCCAATGCTCTCGGCCCTGGCCGACTTAAATATAGCACTCTGCCAGCTCGCTCTCTCGACTGCTCTACCGGTTGGATCGGTAGTCGCCGAGTTAGAACGGCTAGCTGCGCGGCAGCTGCACGGTAAAGAGCTGTTAGTGGTCGCCGATTGGTCGCTATTGCGCGATCTTCCATCAGCTCTGCTCGGCTATCTAGCGCAGCGCAACCAGCTGCTGCTCGCGGTGGTGGTCGATCCGCTCGAGTGGCAACCGCCGGCCGGCCTGCGCGGTGAGCTGCTCGATGCCGCGGGTTGTGTCCAGTCAGTGGCGCTCAGTCGCGCTGCGGCAGCCAATCAACATGCGGCCAATAGTGCGCTGTGGCGATCTTGGCAGCAGCGCTGCGCCGCCGTCGGTGCTGGGCTAGTTGCAATTGGCGAGCAGTTGCCGGCGACATTGTGCAGTGGTGAGCCGCAGTGAGTCGTGACAATAACAGTTTGCTCGAGACGCCGGCGCTGCTGTCGGCCGAGCCAATCAGCTATCTGCCAGCTACCCCCGCAGCCTTGGCTTTATCGGCGCTGTTAGGCTTGCTGCTGCTGTTGGTTTTAATTACACGGCTGCAGCGCTCTCAGGGCAACCGCTATCGACGCGTGGCGCGAGCGAGTCTGCGCCAGCTAGTGGTACAGGTAGAAGCCGGTGATATGAGTTGTAGCCGAGCCGCTGCCAAGCTCAATCAGTTGCTCAAGCGCACGGCATTGGCCGCTGGGGGTGAGCGTGAACAAGTGGCCAAGTTGGCCGGCACAGCGTGGTGGTCTTGGTTAGACAGTACTATGCCCAATGGCGCAGGCTGCTCGTTTAGTGCGGTTGGCGAGCAGTGGCAGCGTCAACTCTGGCAGCCGGACAGTCTCGAACTCAGCAGTGCAGAGTGGCACAGCTGGTTGGCCCTGGCAGAGCGATGGATTGCCCGCCATACCCTCACAGCACAGAGTAAGCCAGAGTGAGCTGGGCGGCTTTGGAGTGGTGGCCATGGGTGGCGGGTGTAATAGCTATAGCCCTGTTTTTGCCGATGCCAAGCGGATTGGGCTGGCCGCAGGCGCGCTATCGCGCCGCTGGGTTGGCTGAACAGTACAGAGCGCTGTCCGCTAGCCCCGCGAATAAGGTGCCGACGCTCGCTCTGCGCTCTGCGCTGCTGTTAATGGCGGTAGCACTGCTGCAGCCGCAGTGGTCGGGCAGCGAACGTTTGGTAAGCGAGCAGCGCAGCGAGCTACTGGTGGCTATCGATATCTCTGGATCGATGGCGACAGAAGATTTTGCCCTCGACCAGCAGCCGCTGGCGCGTCTGGATGCAGTAAAAGCATTGCTGCGGCCGTGGTTGTTGACTGCGCGCGATGAGCGCCTGGCGCTAGTGGTATTTGGCGGCCAAGCCTATGTGCAGATGCCCTTTACTGCCGACCGCGAGCTATTTCTCGAGTTGCTCGACGAGAGCGAGATCGGTTTAGCCGGTGATAAGACTATGATTGGCGATGCTATTGGCTTGGCTATTGCACTCTTTGAAGGGGCTGCAGTGGGTGGCGAGCGCTATGCCAAAACGGCAACTGTCAATCCGAGTCACGCCAAACGTCTGTTGTTGCTCACCGATGGAGTAGATTCTGGCAGTCTGGTGCCGCCGCTAGAGGCCGCCAAAGTGGCGGCGAGTAGCGGTATAGAGATATACCCGGTGGCGTTGGGTGACCCTGCTGCTTCAGGCGACTATCCACTGGCTCTGGAGTTGTTGGAGAGGGTCGCTCAACTCAGCGGGGGTGAGTTGCTTCAGGCCGCCAACAGTGAGGAGTTAAAAGCAGTTTATGAGCGCCTTAATACGCTTGCCCCCGCGCAGTTAGAGCAGCGCTGGGAGCCCCAGCGATGGCCGCTCTATCCCTACTTGTTGGCAGTTGCAGTACTGTTGTTGTGGTGGCAGTGTGATGGGCACAGGCTGCGAGTTCGAGGTCGCCAGCGTGTTTGAGTGGTTACACAGTTGGCATTGGCTGCGCCCGCTCTGGTTGCTTTTGCCGGCAGCAATGCTGCTGGCCAGTCGTTGGGGTGCTGTCGATACCCTTGCAGCGCAGTTGCCGGCACATTTGGCGGCGGCTTTGTGCGAGCGCCGATCACGCGACTGGCGCTCGCGGCTTGAGAGTCTCAGCCGTTGGTTGCTGGTGGTGCTGCTGATTGGGGCGCTGGCCGGGCCGGCTTGGCGCCTCGATAGAGAAGACCAGTCGTTGGCGGCAACCGAGCTGACTGTAGTGATAGATCTCTCCTCAGCGGCACTAGTGGATGACGTAGCGCCAAACCGGTTGAAGCGCGCAGGCTATCTGCTCGAAGGGTTGTGGCGCCGAGCTGACTCGGTCAGCAGCGAGCTTTGGGTTGTTGCTGGCAGCGCCCACCGGGCGCTGCCGATGAATCGCGACAGTGCGGTTAGTGCACTCTACCTGCAGCAGTTAAGCCCGGCTGTAATGCCGTCGGATGGTCGTAATTTGGCCGAGCTCGAGCGTCACTGGGTAAAGCCACCGTCCACAATCGCGGTATTGACGGGCGTGCTCACCGGTAGCGATAGAGCCCTCTTAGAGCGCTGGTCCGCCGCGGGTAGCCGCGTTCATCTGCTCTGGTTGAATGCCCAGTCACTGCTCGACAAACCTTCTGGAGTGAGTGTTTACTCTGCTAAAAATACCCGCCAAGCTTTGCTCGAGTGGCACTCTGCGCTAATGACTGAGCAGTGGCAAAAGCAACCCTTGGAGCAGCGTGACTACAAAGATATGAGCCCCTACTTTATTGCGGCAGTGCTTCTGTTGGCCGTTTTACGGCTAATAGTTCTAGCTCTGCGGCGCCCTGCACTCAGTAAGCAACTGCCGCTTGCGCTGCTGCTGGCGGGTCTGGTGCAAGCCGTTTCGCCGCTGCCTGCGCAGGCAGCTGAGGTGGGAGAGCCGCTGTGGCGCGACAGTGTGCTAGCTATGCTCTTAACTCCCGATCAATTCGGTCGCTGGCACTACCAGCGCGGTGACTACGCCCGCGCGGCCAGCCACTTTGTCGACCTGCATTGGAGCGGTGCGGCCTACTATGCCGATGGTCAATTCACCATGGCACGGCAGCAGTTTGCCGCCCTCAATAGCCGTGATGGTTGGTTCAATGCGGCGCTCTGCGCCGTCGCCGAGCGCCGCTATGATCTCGCTCTCAACGCGGTTAATCGCGCGTTACAGTTTCAGCCAGAGTGGTCGGCCGCGCAGCTGTTGCGCGCAGAGTTGATTGCGCTGCTGGAGGCGATGGCGGAGCAGAGCGAGCGTCAACAGGTCGAACAGTGGCAGCGCGACTCGATCGAATTGCAGATAGAGGAGCGCGAGTTAGCTGCCAACAGCAGTGGTGAGTTGGCGCAGTGGCAAAATGATCAGCAGATGAGTGCGGAGCAGCTCGCTGAAGCGGCCTTGCGCAAGGCTTGGTTGCAGCAGGTTAGCCGCGGCCCGGGAGAGTTCTTGCAACGCAAGTTTAGACGTCAACAGCAGCGCGGAGAGGCGACCTCCGTTGAATAGGCGGTGCAGCCAGTGGGTTCTGGTTATCTGCTTGACCTTGGTGGCGATGGCTGCACAGGCGGTCGAGGTGCGCAGCCAAGTGCGGCTGCTCAATAGTGGGCCAATTTATATCGGCCAACAGGTGACTTTAGAGATAGAGTTGCAGGTTGATGGCTGGTTCGCCGGCGCGACAGGCCAGCCACTGTTTACTCTCGATGATGCACTGGTTGTTCGACAGCCGAGCTCGGCGACCAACGGTTCGCGTCGCATCGAGGGACGCAACTGGGCGACCCAAGTTTGGCAGCGGACGTTTTTTCCGCAGCGCGCGGGCGAGTGGCGCTTTCCCTCTCAGCAGTTTTCATTGCGTGTGGGCGGCGAGAGCAAAGACGGTATCAGAGTGGTTGAGCGCGCAGTGAGCAGCGCATCGATGACATTCAATGTGCTGCCGCTGCCCGTCAAAAACGCACCGCAGAAAACTTCAGCTCTGCCACCAGTTGCCGCTCAATTAGAGCTGCAAAGTCGCTGGAACCGCTTGCCGTCTGAATCTCTGCAGGCCGGCACTGTGGTGCGCCAACGCCTAGAGCTGAGCGCCGAGCAGGTGAGTAACGGATTGTTGCCAAACCTTGCCGAGCAAGCAAAAAAGCGGCTGCCGGATCCGGCGGTGACACTTTTCACCAGTGAGCTGGAGCGGATTGACGAGTGGCGCGGTGGCGATCTGCACAGCCGAATAGTCTGGCAGTTAGATTACCTGTTGCACGAGACCGGCAGTTACCCGCTGCCCGAGCTGTCGATAGATTACTGGCAGCCGCAACAGCAGCGCTGGTTGCAGGTTGTTGCCCCGGGAAAGACTTTCACCCTAGGTGCAAAGGGTGCGCCGCCGGCAATGGCGGACAAAAAAGTGATCTCCTTGTGGTTGCTGTCAGCTGTTTCAGTTGTGCTAGTGCTCTTCGCAGTCTTTGTTTGGCGCCGTCGAGCTAGGCGTGCCGATAGCCAGCTGCGCCGGGCGCTGGTGCTGGGCGGCGAAAGTGCCGCCGCTTACCGTGCTCTCACCGCCTACTTGGCTGAGCGACAGGTCGTCGCTACTCCAACCCAGTGGGCGAGTGCGACTAGCGCGGAGTTGGCGGAGTTGGTAGCGACGCTCAATCGCGCCGTAAGCAATGCAGAACCGATCGATAAGGGCTTGGTTTGGGCGCATTGGCGCAAGCCGTTGAAACGCCAGCAAGCAGAGCAGAGGCGACTTGGCGGGCGCACCAAGGTATCCTTGCCGCCGCTTAATAACGACACCTCAGCCCCCAACCGGAACGGCAGATTATGAAAAAGAGTCGCGCCCCGCGCAGCCCCCGCAGTACCTCTGGCCAGCCGCACCGCCGGCCGCGCAATCCCGGCGCCGGTTGGAGTCGTCGCGAACGCCCAGCTGCAAAAGTGGCCGCCGATCAGCCGCTGGCCCAGCCCGAGCAGCCATTGATAATTGATGGTCTGACACACGATGGTCGCGGTATCGGCCGGCTGGAGGGCAAGGCCTGTTTTGTCCGCGGTGCGCTACCTGGCGAGCAGGTGACCTGGCGCCGCGAAGCGAGCCATCGCAATTTTGATGAGGGTGTGGCGGTGGATATTGCCGTCGATTCTGAGCAAAGAAAAGAGCCCGGCTGCCGCTACTATCCGCGCTGTGGTGGCTGTTCGCTGCGCCATCTCGATGCCGCTGCGGCGCTCGATTACAAACAAGAGAATTTGGCGCGCGATATCCGCCGCGCTGGGCTGGATGTCGAAGCGTGGTTGCCTCCCCTGCAAGGGGGCAGCGACGGCTACCGGCGGCGCGCGCGCTTGGCTGTGCAAAAGACGCGCGATGGGCGCTATGAGTTGGGTTTTCGCAATGCTGCCAGTCGCCGCATTGAACCGATTGCTACATGTGCCGTGCTGACCCCACTGCTGTCGAGGCTGCTCGGCTCTCTACCTGAGCTGCTGGCGGCCCAGCCACTGTTGATATCCGAGGTCGAATTAACCGAGGTGAGCGGCTCGAACCCGACTCTTCTAGTGGCGCTGACTGCGGCGCCAGAACAGCGGCTCAACGACAGTGGGCGCGCACGCTTGTTGCGCGCAGCAGCGGTTGCGGCAGCGGCGCTGGAACTGCGGGCAGAGCAACTTCAATTGTGGTGGCGCGAGGCTGATCAACGCGATTTTAGCCCGCTGCAAGATCTCCCGGAGGTCGCATTCGAGCTGCCGGGTAGTGTGCGGTTGGCAGCCTTGCCCGGGCAGTTTCTACAGGTCAATGAAGCCGTTAATCGAGGTATGATTGAGCAGGTGTTAGCGCTCGCCAATGGCGGCGAATTGGCCGTCGATCTGTTCGCTGGCAGCGGCAATTTTGCACTGCCACTGGCTGCGCGCTACAGCCGTGTTATCGCCGTTGAAGGGCTCCAGGGGCTGGTCGACGCGGGTGTCGCCAATACCGTGAAAAATGGCCTCAACAATATAGAGTTTGCCTGTGCTGATCTCTCTCAGCCGCTGCCTGTGCGACTACTTGATGCGCCGCGCCGCGATCGCGTTGATCTGGTGGTGATCGACCCGCCGCGCACCGGTGCCGCAGCGGCAATGGAATGGATTGCCAAGACAGGGGCCAGGCAGATTGTCTATATTAGTTGCCACCCTGCGACACTTCTGCGCGACGCCAAGACGCTGCTGGCGGCCGGCTACCGCTGGCGCCGAGCGGCGGCGCTGGATATGTTTCCACAAACGGCACATCTAGAGGCATTGGCGCTGTTTGAGAAGGATTGAAAAACCCTGCAAATGGGTGACGCTGCAGTCGATACTGATGTGATTAATGGCTGCAATTGCCGCGCTTTTTGAGGTAAAATCCCCGCCTTAAATGCAGCGTTGCTTGGTCCAGTGTCCACAGCTCTGCGCTCTTTTTCAGCCATAACTCAGAGTAGGACAACGTCATGTTCGATAAAGCACTCACTATAGATAAACTCGACCCCGTCATCTGGGAGGCAATGCAGCAAGAAAAGCAGCGCCAAGAGCAGCATATTGAGCTGATCGCATCAGAAAACTATGCCAGCCCGGCGGTAATGCAAGCGCAAGGCAGCCAGTTGACCAACAAATATGCCGAAGGCTATCCGAGTAAGCGTTACTACGGCGGCTGTGAGTATGTCGACAAGACTGAGCAGTTGGCCATCGAGCGCGCATGTGAGCTGTTTGGCTGCAATTACGCCAACGTTCAGCCTCACTCAGGCTCGCAAGCCAATAGCGCAGTGTTTTTAGCGCTGCTGCAGGGTGGTGATACTATTCTGGGAATGAGCTTGGCCGATGGCGGTCACTTGACTCACGGCGCAAAGCCTAGCTTCTCTGGCAAACTCTACAATGCAGTGCAGTATGGGCTCGATGCCGAGACTGGCCTGATTGATTACGATCAAGTTGAGGCGCTCGCCGTTGAGCACCAGCCAAAGATGATCATTGCCGGCTTCTCGGCTTACTCGGGCGTGCTCGACTTTGCCCGATTCCGTGAAATTGCCGACAAAGTGGGTGCTTACCTGCTGGTGGATATGGCGCACATTGCCGGCTTGGTTGCCGCCGGTGTCTACCCCAGCCCTGTGCCCTATGCCGACGCAATTACCTCGACAACTCACAAAACACTGCGCGGTCCGCGCGGTGGCATTATTTTGTGCAACGATGAAGCGGTTGCTAAAAAGATCAACAGTGCGGTTTTCCCCGGTGGCCAAGGCGGCCCGCTCTGCCACGTTATTGCCGGCAAAGCGATCGCCTTCAAAGAAGCGGCGAGTGACGAGTTTAAAGCCTACCAGCAGCGCGTTATCGACAACGCTAAAGCGATGGCAGCAACCTTTTTGGAGCGCGGTATCGATGTCGTCTCCAAGGGCACTGAAAATCATTTGATGCTGGTCAGCTTGATCGGCAAAGAATACACCGGTAAAGACGCCGATGAAGCGCTCGGTCATGCCTTCATTACGGTTAACAAAAATGCGGTCCCCAATGACCCGCGCTCGCCTTTCGTTACCTCGGGCCTGCGCGTCGGCACCCCAGCCATTACCACTCGCGGTTTTGGTATCGAAGAAACTGTCGAGCTCACTCATTGGATCTGCGATGTTTTGGATAGCCTCGAAGCGGGCAACTCCGAGACGGTGATTGTAGAAGTTAAGCAAAAGGTGCTGGCGGTCTGCGCTAAGTTACCGGTTTACGGTTGAGGCTCTGGCGCTATTCGTGGCGCCAGAACAGTATGAGTGATAGCCAAGAGCCGCTCTTAATTCGCCCCGCCGCTACGGTGGCGGTGGTGCGCGATAGCGGCAATGGTATAGAGCTGCTGATGTTGCGCCGCAACCGAGAGCTGGCCTTTGCTGGCGGCGCTTGGGTCTTTCCCGGTGGCGCGGTCGAAGCAAATGAGACGCCCGTTGCAGCGGCAGTCCGCGAATGTGTGGAAGAGTGTGGTATTCATTTGTCCGAATCGGCGCTCGTTGAGTATGCCCACTGGACGACACCGACCAGTGGAATGAGTCGGCGCTTTGCGACACATTTCTACTGTGCCCAAGTGGATACCGCTGCGCAGGTCAAGATCGATGAAGGTGAGATTCACGAATATCACTGGACGAGCGCCAAGCAAGCACTCGCTCAACACCATCGCGGTGAATTCAAAATAATGCCGCCAACTTATCTGAGCTTATTATTGTTTAGCCGCTACACCAGCTGCGCTGAGTTGCTGAGAGCGCTCGACAGTGTAGAGCCTTACCGCGTTGAGCCGAAAATGGCTCGCACAGAGTCTGGGCTGGTGTCACTTTATCCTGGCGATAGTGGTTTCGAGAGTGGAGAGCCAGCTGAAAACGGGGCTTTGCACCGCTGCTTGTGTCATACCGAAGGTTTTAGCTACCAGCACTCGGGAGCGGATGTCGGCTGGCGTGCTATGGATCGCTGTGAATAACTGGAGTTGCTGTGTACTGCCCATTTTGTAATGCATTGGAGACTAAGGTGATCGACTCTCGGCTGGTAGCTGAGGGTGGCCAAGTGCGCCGTCGCCGCGAATGCCTCAGCTGCAGCGAGCGCTTCACTACCTATGAAATTGCCGAACTGTTGATGCCGCGGATCATCAAAAGCGATGGCACTCGCGAACCGTTTGATGAAGCTAAGTTGCGCTCTGGGTTACTTCGCGCGCTGGAAAAACGCCCGGTGGCTACGGAGCAAATCGAAGGTGCGATCAGTGCGATTAAGCACGCTTTACAGGCGACGGGCGAGCGCGAAGTGCCTTCGCGCGTAGTTGGTGAGCAAGTCATGCAGCGCCTCAGTGAGTTAGACAAGGTTGCCTATGTGCGTTTTGCCTCGGTTTATCGCAGTTTTCAAGATATCAGTGAATTCCAAGACGAGCTAAATCGTCTCGCCAACGGGGTCGATGCATGAGCAATACGCCATCCCCTGCTACCGTTCAGCCAGCACAGAGCTTCACTGCGCAACAGCAGCAGTTTATGGCTCGTGCACTGCAGTTGGCAGAGCGCGGTCGGGTCAGTGTGGCGCCCAATCCGATGGTGGGTTGCTTGATCGTCAGCCAAGATCAAGTGGTCGGTGAAGGCTGGCATCGGCGTGCCGGTGAAGCCCATGCTGAAGTCTTGGCATTGGAGATGGCCGGCGCGCGCGCGCGCGGGGCGACGGCCTATGTCACGCTAGAGCCGTGTAGCCACACAGGGAGAACCGGCCCGTGTGCTGATGCGCTGATAGAGGCCGGTATTGCTGAGGTGATTTACGCCAGCCAAGATCCAAACCCAGCCGTTGCCGGCGAGGGCCTTGAGCGCCTACAGGCTGCTGGCATCGTTGTTTTGGGCCCAGTGCTAGAGGCTCAAGCCCGCCAGCTCAACCGCGGTTTTTTTAAGCGCCATGAGCAGGCCGAACCTTGGATCAGTATAAAAACTGCGATGAGCTTGGACGGTCGCACGGCGATGGCCAGTGGCCAGAGCCAGTGGATTACCTCGCCCGCGGCTCGCGCTGATGTACAGCAGCTGCGTGCACGCAGCTGCGCGGTAGTGACCGGAATCGGTACAGTGAGCTACGACGACCCCTCTATGACCGTGCGTGATGTTGCGGCTGAAGATGGCATGATTAGACAACCACTGCGCGTAGTGGTCGACAGCCAATTGCGGCTCAGCGCCGATGCTGCGCTGTTAAAGCAGCCCGGTCCGATTTTAGTAGCGACTCTGCGCTCGTGCGATGAACCCGAGGCTGTACAGTTAAAAGCGGCCAAAAGTGATCTTGAGGTTTTAACTCTGGCAGCCGACAGCGGCGGCCGAGTAAATCTTGCTGCGCTAGTGGCAGAACTGTCGCAGCGCGGCTGTAACGAGTTGTTAGTTGAAGCGGGTGCGGGCCTTGCTGGCGCCTTTGTCGGTGCCGGTTTAATTGATGAGCTAGTCTGTTATGTCGCACCCAAGTTGTTTGGTTCAGATGCTCGGCCGATGTTTGATCTGCCGATTGTCACCATTGACGCACACTTAGCTTTGAGCCTGAGTGACTGCCGGCAGATTGGCGAAGATCTGCGTCTCACTTTTAGCCCAGATAAAGACTACTAAACCCAAAGCCAATTGGAGAACAGAATGTTTACTGGAATTATTGCCGCAGTCGGAACCATCGCACAGTTAGAGCCGCGTGGAGGCGACTTGCGACTCACCATCGACGCCGGCGAGCTGTCGATGGAGGATGTTAAATTGGGCGACAGTATCGCCTGCAACGGATGCTGTTTGACCGCTGTAGAGCTCAATGGGCAGCAGTTTGCTGTCGATGTATCGGTTGAATCCCTCGATCTCACCACCATTGGTGGCTGGCAAGTTGGCTCTCCCATTAATTTAGAAAAAGCGATGCAAGCGGGAGATCGTTTTGGTGGCCATATGGTCTCTGGTCATGTCGACGGTCTCGGTGAAGTGGTGTCGCGCCACAGCGATGCCCGCAGCGAGCGTTTCCGCCTGCGCGCACCGGCTGAGTTGGCGCGTTATATTGCCCCAAAAGGGTCTATCACCATCGATGGCACCAGCCTGACAGTCAATGTGGTCGACGGTGCAGAGTTTGAGATATGTATTATCCCGCACACCATAGATAACACCATTATTGGCACCTACCAGGCGGGTAGCGCTGTCAATTTAGAAGTTGATTTGGTTGCGCGTTACCTCGAGCGTTTGCTTGCCGAACGCGACTGAACACAGCCTGTGCAAGTTGCAGAAATTTTTAAGTGATAACCGAGAAATGAGTTCATGAAGTTAAATAGTGTAGAAGAGATCATCGACGACATTCGCCACGGCAAGATGGTAATTTTGATGGACGATGAGGATCGAGAAAACGAAGGCGATCTAGTCATGGCGGCCACCATGGTGCGGCCAGAGGACATTAACTTCATGGCGACCCACGCGCGCGGTTTGGTCTGCCTCACGCTCAGCGAGCAGCGCTGCGAACAGCTGGCCTTGCCGATGATGGTCAATGCCAATGGTTCAAGCCACGGCACCCCATTTACACTCTCTATTGAAGCGGCGACCGGCGTCACCACGGGGATTTCCGCTGCTGATCGCGCCCGCACAGTTCAAGCCGCTGTAGCCGCCACTGCGCGGCCACAAGATATCGTCCAGCCCGGACATATCTTTCCGCTTAAAGCTCAGCCCGGCGGTGTCTTGAGCCGCGCGGGCCACACTGAGGCAGGGTGTGACCTGGCGCGCCTGGCCGGTTTTGAGCCGGCTGCGGTAATTGTTGAGATTATGAATGAAGACGGCACCATGGCGCGGCGCGACGACCTGTTGCTGTTTGCTGCCAAGCACGATTTGAAAATTGGCACGATTGCCGATCTTATTCACCACCGCTTGGTGACCGAAAAAACCACGGAGTGTGTTGCTAAAAGACAGGTCAATACCGCTTACGGCGAATTTACTCTGCGCACCTATAACGACTTGGCGCGCAACGAGAAGCACTTTGCTATGAGTATTGGCGATATCGATGATGGCGAGCCAGTACTGACTCGCGTGCACATCAGCCGCACCAGTCGCGACATCCTCGGTCTGGAAGCGGCAGAGTATGCCAGTTGGACAATTCAAAAGGCTTTGGCGCGTGTTGCTGCCGAGGGCCGCGGCGTCGTAGTGGTGCTCTACTACCCCGAAAGTGCCGATGATGTCGAGCGCAGCATCGAGATGATCGCAGCGCCCAATGGTCGTGCGGCAGCCCCGGTAGCGACTGAAAAGGTTTTTCAGCAAGTGGGCGCTGGCTCACAAATTTTACTAGATCTGGGTGTGCGCAAAATGCGACTGATGAGCGCGCCCTTTAAATTTACCGGTATTTCTGGATTTGACTTGGAAGTGGTTGAACACGTCGACCCCGAATAAACCAGAAATCGATTAACAGAGGAGTTCGCCGATGAGCGAGTACCGCCCCGATACCACCCAATTTGATGTGGGTAACGCCCGCTTTGCGATTATCGCAGCGCGTTGGAACGGTAACATTACCGACCCGCTTTTGGCAGCTGCACAGCAGACGCTGTCTGAGAATGGCGTAGCCAGTGAGGCGATAGAGAGCTTCCGTGTGCCCGGTGCGTTTGAGTTGCCGCTCGCCGCTCAGCAAGCAGCTCAAAGTGGCCGCTTCGATGCGGTAATCGCACTGGGCTGTGTCATACGTGGAGACACGCCACATTTTGATTATGTTTGTGCGGAAACGACTCGCGGTATAGGCGAGGTGAGCTTACACAGTCAGCTGCCGGTTGGCTTCGGTCTGTTGACCACCGACGATCTCCTGCAAGCAGAACTGCGCAGCAGCGATAACGAAGAGAACAAAGGGCGCGAGGCCGCGCTGACGGTACTCGAAATGATAACAGCACTCAAAGCGATTAAAGGCTGATATGGCAACTCCAAAACAGCGTCAAAAAACCCGTAGGCTTTTAGTTCAGGCTCTCTACTCATGGGACCTGGGTGGCTGTGATCTGGCTACTATCGAAGCGGAGTTTCATGTCGACAACAACATGAGCAAGGTCGATGTGGAATTTTTTCACGAAGTTCTCTACGCCGTACCCAAGCAGCTCAGCCAGATTGATGCATATTACGTTGAGCATCTCGATCGCCCTGTTGCAGAGCTAGACCCTATTTCTCGGGCGGTACTGCGTTTGGCCAGCTACGAGTTTGCCGAGCGTCTCGACGTTCCCTATAAGGTAGTCATTAACGAAGGGGTCAACTTAGCCAAGACCTTTGGGCCTACCGACGCCTACAAATATATCAACGGTGTGCTGGATAAAGTGGCTGCACAGCTGCGCAGTGCAGAATTTGAAGCCAACAAAAGATAATCACTATGAGCAGTGAATTTGCCTTAATTGCCGACTACTTCTCCAGCTGGGCTCCGCGCAGTGATTCCGAATTAGGGGTGGAGTTGGGAATTGGCGATGACGCTGCACTGTTAGATATCACTCCGGGGCAACAGTTAGTCGCCGCTACTGATACGCTGGTCGAGGGAATACATTTTCCTCACAACTACGATCCGTTTGCCATTGCGACCCGCACGGTCGGTGTCAATCTCAGCGATCTCGCCGCTATGGGGGCAACCCCGCGCTGGGTAACGCTGGCTCTAACGCTGCCCACCGAGTTGGCTAACGACGGCTGGTTGCGACCATTTAGTCGCGGTCTTAAACAGGCGCTATCAGCGCACAATGTTGCTTTGGTCGGCGGAGATACCAGCCGCGGCCCGTTGACGCTTACTCTCACGGTCATGGGTGAGGTGACTGCGGGCTCTTCGCTGTGTCGGCACAATGCACAGCCGGGAGATCGAATTTTTGTCAGTGGCTCGCTCGGAGATGGCGCCGCGGCACTGGCGCTGATTGAAAACCGCTGGAGCGCAGCAGAACCCTTGCAAGAGTATCTTTTAGCCCGTTACAACGCGCCACAGCCCGCTATAGAGTTGGGCTCGGCACTGGCCGCTGTGGCCAATAGCGCTATTGATCTCTCCGACGGCTTGCTCGCTGATCTGGGTCATCTTTGCCGCGCCAGCGGTGTCAGTGCGTCAATTGACAGTCGCCAAATACCGCTTGCCGATGGCATGTTGCGCAACGCGCAGAGCATTGAGTGGGCACTGCGCGGTGGCGACGACTATCGTCTCTGCTTTACTGTGCCGGCAGCGCTGCACAATGCTGTGCCTGTAGAGTGCACCGATGTCGGTGAAATCGTTGCGCTGGGATCAGAGCCCTCACTGTCCGTCACCGATCTCAACGGCGACCGCCAAGAGACCCCGCTCTCAGAGTTGCGAGGCGGCTATGACCACTTCGCCGGTTAATCCCAGCCCCGCGCAGCTACTGCGCTCACCGCTTTTGCTACTCGCCTTCGGTTTTGGCAGTGGCTTGGCGCCGCGCGCGCCTGGAACAGTCGGCTCACTGGCTGCGCTGCTACTGTGGCCGCTGCTGTTAATGTTGCCAACAACAGCGATGTGGTTATTGTTAGCGTTGGGTGGTTTTGCAGGTATTTCCATCTGCGGTGTGGCGGCCAAACGTCTGGGTGTACACGATCACGGTGGTATTGTCTGGGATGAATTTATAGGTCTGTGGTTAGCGTTGGCGCTTTTGCCTGCGACGCTGCCCGCAGCGATATTGGGGTTTGTTCTATTCAGAGTATTTGATATTGCCAAGCCGTGGCCGATCAGCTGGTGTGACAAACGCATCGATGGCGGTTTTGGAATTATGCTCGACGATATCATCGCCGGCCTGTTTGCTGCTTTAGTGGGGCAGGGTTTATTTATCGGATTGGATCTGTGCAGGCAAGCCGTCGGATAATTGCGGCGGTTTTAATCTTGCTTTACTGGTCGCCACAGAGAGCTACAATGGCGGCCAGCCTAAATAGGGAGACACTGTCTTGGTGTTGCGTTTTATAGAAAAATCTAAGCTCCCCACCCGCTGGGGCACGTTCGATATCCACGGATTCGAAGATGCCAGCAATGATAAAGAGCACGTTATCATCAGTATGGGAGAGTGCGCTGGAGATGAGCCGCTGCTGTTGCGCCTCCACTCTGAGTGTCTGACTGGTGATGCTCTGGGTAGCTTGCGCTGTGATTGTGGTGCTCAGCTGCAGGCGGCGATGGCGACCATTGCTGAGCGCGGCCGCGGCGCGATCCTCTACTTGCGTCAAGAGGGGCGTGGTATTGGTTTGTTAAACAAGATCAAGGCCTACCATTTGCAAGATGCCGGTGCCGATACGGTAGAGGCCAACGAGCAGTTGGGCTTTGGTGCCGACCAGCGCGATTACGCCCTGTGTGAGCCGATGCTTAAACATCTTGGCGCCAGCAATATTATTTTGATGACCAATAACCCGCGCAAGGTAGCAGCCCTAGAAGCGCTCGGTGTCAACGTTGTGGAGCGGCGTCCACTGCAGACCCAGAGTAACCCGCACAACGCGAAATACCTCTCAACTAAGGCCGGCAAGCTCGGCCACCTACTGGACTGATCTGATGGGTTTGGCGAAACGCATAATCCCCTGCTTGGATGTTGAGAACGGGCGCGTCGTAAAAGGGGTGCAGTTTGTTGATATTCGCGATGCTGGCGACCCCGTTGAAGTGGCTATCCGCTACAACCAACAGGGCGCTGATGAGATCACCTTTTTAGATATTACTGCCAGTCACGAAAATCGCGATACTATGATCCACACCGTGGAGCGCATGGCCGCGTCGGTGTTTATCCCGCTCACTGTGGGCGGTGGAGTGCGCGAACTGCAAGATATCCGCAACCTGCTCAATGCCGGTGCCGACAAGGTATCGATCAATTCGGCGGCTGTTTACAACCCCGACTTCGTCCGCGCTGCCGCTGAGCGCTTTGGCAGTCAGTGCATTGTGGTGGCAATCGATGCCAAACAGGTAGCAGAGGGTGAGCAGCCGCGTTGGGAAATATTTACCCACGGTGGACGCAAGCCGACCGGTATCGATGCGATTGAGTGGGCGGTCAAAATGACCAACCTTGGCGCAGGTGAAATACTGCTGACCAGTATGGATCGCGACGGCACTAAAAATGGCTTTGATCTTGAGCTCACGCGGCGCATCAGTGACGCGGTCGATGTGCCAGTGATCGCCTCCGGTGGTGTCGGCAATCTGCAACATCTTGCCGATGGAGTCACTTTGGGAAAAGCCGATGCCGTCTTGGCTGCCAGTATTTTTCACTTTGGCCAGCACACCGTGCCAGAGGCAAAAGCTTTTATGCGCGAAGCGGGTATAGAAGTACGCTGAGCGGAGACAGCGTTAATCGCGCAGTAGAGAGACGGCGTGCAGTACGTTGATTGCCTCGGCGAGTTGGTTGTCCTCTGTTCTAACTGTATCGCTGCTCGCTTGTTGCGCGACTCTCTCGATCTTCTCTAGGTGACCGCCGAGATCCTCTTCACGCAGTGCCAAGCTAGGTTCTGCGGGTTTAAATTGTCCGCGCACAACGACAATATCCGGTGCTATACCCTCGGCTTGAATAGAGCGACCAGAAGGGGTGAAATAGCGCGCGGTGGTGAGTTTGAGTGCGCGGCCACCCTCAATGGGAATAATAGTCTGCACAGAACCTTTGCCGAAGCTGCGAGTGCCTAGCACTACGCCGCGGCGATTGTCTTGGATGGCATCGGCAACAATTTCTGCCGCAGAAGCGCTGCCTTCATTGATGAGGATAACGACCGGCAAACCGTTGAGCATGTCGCCCAGGTCGGCGCTGAGTAGTTGGTTGGCGCTGTTGATACGACCCTCGGTATAAACCACGGTATCGCCATCGAGCAGTGCCGATGCGACATCGACGGCGCTGCTAACCAGACCGCCGGGATTATTGCGAAGATCGAGTACAAGGCCCGTGAACGGCTCTTTTTTTAGTTCGTCGAGAGCGCGTGCAAATGCGCGAGCAGTCTGTTTTTGAAACTGTGCAATGCGAATATAGCCAATACCGTAATCTAGCTGGCGGTAGCGGACAGAATCGATATTAACCATCTCGCGAGAAAGAGTAACATCGAGTGGGTCGTTCAGAGAGCTGCGCATCAGCGTCAGTTGTACTGGGCTACCACTTTTGCCGCGCAACTTGTCTGTTGCTCTGCTGGGAGAGAGTTCACGCAATGATGCACCGTCTATAGCGATAATAAGATCGCCGCTGCGGATACCAGCGCGCAGAGCCGGGCTCTGGTCGAGCGGTGAAATCACTCTTATTAGGCCATCTTCCGCGGCTACTTCTATACCTATACCCGCGTATTTACCGCTGGTTAATTGCTGTAATTGTCGGTATTCGTCGCGGTCTAGATAGCGCGAGTAGGGGTCGAGTTTATAGAGCATGCCCTCGATACTGCTGATAAGGAGCTCGCTATCGCTCACCTCATCGACGTAGCCGCGCCGCACTTGGTCAAAGACTTGTGTGAACAGCCGCAGCTCACTGAGGGGGAGAGTTGTGGGCGGCATAGTGGCAGTCTGGGCGAGTGTGGAGGGGCTCACCACTGCGATTAGGTTAACGGTGAAAAAACTGAGAAGTAACTTTATTTTCATAACGCTGCACCTCGACGCGTAGAGCGATAACGGTTGTGCAGGTGTAGGGGTCAAAACACAACCACTGAGAACAGCATAGGCCGATGGCTGGTGGCGGGACAGCCTAGAACGCGACCAATATGGTGAATTAGCGCATTTTTTGCGTTGGGCAGCGGAATGTGCCCACGGTATAGCCGCGCAGAGCTCTGTGTTTGGTCTTGCGCGCGCTGACTCTGGCGCGCCAGAGTTTAAATGAACGCAATTTCATATTTGAGCGCATTAATTTAATCACCTCAGCCTCGCTGAGGCCAAAGCTCGCCTCGATCGCCTCAAAGGGGGTGCGGTCTTCCCACGCCATTTCGATGACGCGGCTCAGTTCACTTTCTGTGAGATGGGTTTTCATCGCAACCACTCCGCTGGATCAACCGGTAAGCCATTGTGACGCAGTTCAAAGTAGAGCGCATTGCCAATCGCTTCACCGCTGTCGCCGGCGTAAGCGATCACTGACTTTGCGGGGATTTGATCGCCTTGCTCTACGCTGAGCTCACTGTTGTGAGCGTACAGGCTAAGGGTTTGCTCATCGTGATCAACAATAACAAGCAGGCCATAGCCGCGCAAATAATCAGCATAGACTACACGGCCAGCATGAATTGTTTTGATGGGATCGCCGCGGCGCGCATCAATTAACCAACCCTGCCAGCGCAGTTGATCATCGCGCCGCTCACCAAAACGGTGCAGAAGGCGTCCTGGAGCAGGTTTGGGTAGAGAGCCTTTGAGCTCGGCCAAAGGCTTACTTGGTAGGCGGGGAGCTCGGCGTTTGGCCGCCTCTTTTATGATCGCTTCTAACTGTTGGCGCTGCTCTTGGAGTGCACTGAGTTGGCCGCGCTGTGAATTTATCTGTTGGCTCAGTTGGCGGCTGCGCTGTTGTTGTTTGGCGATAGATTGCTTGAGTTGGGTCTCAATTTTTTGCTGTTCGCGCTGAGAGGCTTGGAGTTGTTGGAGTTTCTGACGCAGTTGGCTGTGTACTGATGTCAGTTGTATAAGATCGCGATTGAGCGTTTGCAGCAGTGTGTGGCGTGCCGTCACCAGGTAGCGATAGTAGACCAAGTGACGTTTGATCACCGAGTGTTGCTGTTGATTTAACAGCAGTTTGAGTTGCGGTTGTCGACCGAGTTTGTAGTGTGCGCCAATGACAATGGCGGCCTCCTGGCGCTGCTGTGCAATACGTCGACTGAGCTCGAGCTCAGTTTGATTGAGTTTTTTCAGTTGGTTGTTATGGTCGCGGATGTCGACAGCTAGGCTGCGGCGATTTTGCGCCAGTAGGTTCTGTTCGCGCGCGAGTGCTTTGAGTTGTTTCTGCAGCGCGGTTAAATCACTGCTCTGTGCGGTGAGGCGTTTTTCCAGAGCAGCGATTTCAACACTCAAAGCCTCTAGTTGCTGGCTTTGATTCGATTGGGCGTAACTCTGCACGGCGGTGCCAAAACTGGCCAGCAGCAGTGCCCAAAGCAATAACGTGGGTGCGGTTGGGCCTGACACGTTTAGCCCAGTAATGTGCGCCCGCTCATCTCATGGGGCTGAGCAACACCCATCAAATCGAGAAGCGTCGGTGCTATATCGGCGAGAGAACCGCCGGGTGATAGGGGCTGTTGACGCGGACCAACATAAACTAGCGGCACTGGCAGCGTGGTATGTTGTGTGTGAGGCTGATTATTCTCAGCGTCATACATGGACTCGACATTGCCGTGATCTGCGGTAATCAAAGCTTGTCCGCCGACCTCACGGAGTGCGCCGATCACTTCTCGCAGCGCTTTATCGACGGCTTCTACTGCCTTCACAGCGGCAGGATAAGAGCCAGTGTGGCCGACCTGGTCGCAGTTGGCGTAGTTGCAGACAATCGCGTCAAAGTCGCCGCTGCGAATGGCGGCGACTAATTTCTCGGTCACCTCGGGGGCGCTCATTTCTGGTTGTAAATCGTAAGTTTCAACTTGTGGCGAAGCGATCAATTCTCGCTGTTCGCCCGGATAAAGAGCCTCTTGGCCGCCACTGAAGAAAAACGTCACATGGGCATATTTTTCGGTCTCGGCGATGCGCAGTTGGCGTTTGCCACTGTTGGCTAACACTTCACCGAAGCTGTTGATGAGCTCTTCGGGTGGAAAGGCAATTGGCGCGGGGATAGAGTCC
>JBELGO010000022.1:0-21984 GCA_042091915.1 SAR92 clade bacterium
CAGTCCACTCGGTCGTCGTTTTCGTCACCAAGAAATAAAACCCTACAAATCATCTGTTTGTTATTCTCTGCGGTCGGGGTTATCTTTAGTTAGGAAGTTAGCATTTTGGGCACAACTTTGAGGGAGAGAACACCATGAGCTCGTTTTCATGTAAAGGTATTTTTGCCACAGCACCTGGCTGGGATGCATTGGCTTTGCGATTAGTGGCGGGGGCGATATTCATTGCTCATGGCGCACAAAAGTTGTTTAGTTGGTTTGGTGGCGGTGGTCTTGAGGGTACGGGTCAGTGGATGGCATCCATCGGCTTGGAGCCGGGTTACTTAATGGCGCTGTTGGCCGGCGGCGGCGAGTTCTTTGGTGGTGTGTTGCTTGTGGTGGGTCTGTTGACGCGCCCGGCAGCATTGATCTGTGCTTTTACCATGGTAGTCGCTATCGTTGTGGTACATTTAGACAACGGCTTTTTTGCGCGCAGTGGTGGTTATGAATTTAGCCTTGCGCTGTTGAGTATGAGTGTCGCCTTAGCAGTGCGTGGTGCTGGCAGTGGCAGTGTCGATCAAAAATTATCGCAGCGCTGCGATTAGTAACCCTCTGCTCAGTAAGAAAAGCTGCTCTCGGGCGGCTTTTTTATTGCCCCAATTCGCGCCAAATTTCTACAGCTACAGGCACCAGTGAGCTGAGTAAAAGCGCTCCCATAACCCAGTTAAACTGCTGCAACCGCTGCGGTTGTTGTACCCATTTTTGCAAGCTGCGGCCGAGCCACAACCAAGTAAAATTGCACGGTGCGCCAAATACAATAAAAAACAGACAGATAGTGAGTACCTGATAGAGGTAGCTTCCAGTCGCGCTGGTAAAGGTAACAATCGCGCCAATGGCCATTACCCATGCCTTTGGGTTGACCCACTGGAAAGCGCACGATTGCATGAAAGTTAGCGGTTTTCCTGCGGAGGTACCTTGCGCGGTGACCGGTGTGAAAGCTATACGAAAAGCTAAATAGCAGAGATAACTGACGCCGGCAATTTTAAGCCCAAAATGGAGCCATGGCAGCTGTTCAAACAGCCCGGCAAAGCCTAAACCAACTGCGAGTGTCATTGCTGGGAAGCCAAGGGCAATCCCAAGAAAATGCGGCAGCGAAAGGCGCACGCCGTAATTGAGCCCCGAGCTCATCAACATGGTGTTATTGGGCCCGGGGGTGCCAAAAGTGGTCACCGTGAAGGCGATCAGTGCGGTGTATTCCATTGTGGCTATCGCTGCTAGTCAGGGGCGGGCAGCATAAGAGTCTTACTTTGCCGAAGCAACAACCATCAAGCTTGGCAGTGCGTTCTTTGATTGCTATTAGCAATCGCAAATATATTTGTAATTAATTATCGCAAGTCACTTCGTTCTTCTATTCTAATCGGGCAGTTGTAGTTCGTGTTTCTGTTTTCACAAATTCTGTTCCATAAAGGAGTAAGACAATGAAAAAAATAACCACACACAGTACATCAAAACATCCACGCTTTCCGAAGGCTAAAGCCTTGGCGCTGGCAGTATCAGTTGCTCTGCTGCCTGTTGCTTCGGTACAGGCGATGGACAATACGAACCCCCGCTTTTGGTGGCCAGAACAAATCAATTTGCAACCGCTTCGCCAGCACTCACCAGAGTCCAACCCCTTGGGTGAAGAGTTTGATTACGCGGCAGCGTTTGCGCAGTTGGATCTGGACGCCGTCAAAGCTGACATCAATGATTTGCTGACCAGCTCGCAACCTTGGTGGCCGGCAGATTATGGCCATTACGGCCCTTTCTTTATTCGAATGGCTTGGCACAGTGCCGGCACCTATCGCGTGGCAGATGGCCGCGGTGGCGCCGGTGGTGGGCAGCAGCGCTTTGAACCGCTCAATAGCTGGCCAGACAACGGCAACCTCGATAAAGCCCGCCGCCTGCTGTGGCCAGTTAAACAAAAGTACGGCAGCAGCCTCTCTTGGGCAGACTTAATGGTTTTGGCAGGTAATGTGTCACTGGAGTCAATGGGCTTTAAGACCTTCGGTTTTGCCGGTGGCCGCATTGATGATTGGGAGCCTGATCTGGTTTATTGGGGCCCCGAGAGCGAGTTTCTCAAGGCCGAGCGCTACGAGGGTGAGCGCAAATTAGATAACCCCTTAGCCGCAGTCCAGATGGGTCTTATTTACGTTAACCCCGAGGGCCCCAATGGCGTGCCCGACCCGCTGCTAGCTGCACACGATATTCGCGAAACCTTCGGCCGTATGGCTATGAATGACGAAGAGACAGTCGCGCTCATCGCCGGTGGCCACACCTTTGGTAAAGCGCACGGTGCCGCCAGCCCCGAAGAGTGCACAGGGCCAGAGCCCGCAGCAGCTGCACTCGAAGAGCAGGGTTTTGGTTGGACCAATAAGTGCGGCAAAGGTAATGCTGAAGATACTATTACCAGTGGCTTAGAGGGTGCTTGGTCAGCCAATCCTATTGCTTGGACAAGCCAGTACTTGGACAACCTGTTTGGTTTTGAGTGGGAGCAAACTCGCAGCCCCGCGGGTGCTGTGCAATGGATACCCAAAGATGGCGCAGCTGACCAGTTAGTACCCGATGCCCATGTCGCTGGCAAACGTCATGCGCCGATCATGTTCACTACAGACCTATCGCTCAAGTTTGATCCGGCATACCGTGAAATCGCTCTGCGTTTTCAGCAGAACCCAGCTGAATTTGAACAAGCCTTCGCCAAGGCCTGGTTCAAGCTAACACACCGCGATATGGGCCCGCGCGCACGCTATGTCGGTGCCGATGCTCCGGCTGAGATACTTAGCTGGCAGGACCCTGTGCCCGCTGTCGAGCACAAACTGGTGAGCAAGCGCGATGTGGCTAAGTTGCAAAAAGCCATTCGCAACGCCGGTTTAACCACCGCTGAGTTAGTGCGTACCGCTTGGGCTTCAGCAGCCTCGTTCCGCGGCACAGATATGCGTGGCGGGGCCAATGGTGCGCGTGTGCGCTTAGCGCCACAAAACAGCTGGGCGGTAAACAACCCCTCAGAGCTACAAACGGTGCTGGCCAAGCTCGAAGAAATTCAAACAGAGTTTAACGAGCGCGCTCGCGGTGGAAAGCGTATCTCTATGGCCGACTTGATTGTCTTAGCAGGCAACACCGCTGTCACTGATGCCGCAGCCGCAGCAGGTTTCGATATAGAGGTGGCCTTCAATCCTGGCCGCGGCGATGCCAGCCAGGCGCAAACCGATATCGAGTCGTTTGCTGTTTTAGAGCCCGCTGCTGATGGTTTCCGCAATTACTACAGCGACAGCTCTATCTACAACCCAACAGCGGCAATGATTGATCGCGCTGCGCTGCTCAATCTGAGCGTGCCAGAGATGACTGCATTGGTGGGTGGTCTGCGTGTTCTCGGTGGTAACAGCGATGGCAGCAACCACGGTGTGTTCACTCAGCGCCCCGGTCAGCTGAGCAACGACTTTTTTGTCAACTTGCTTGATATGGCCACCCAGTGGCGCAAGTCGGATCAGCCAGGGCTCTATGTCGGTATCGATCGCGCCAGCGGTGAGCAGCGTTGGAGTGCCAGCCCCGTCGATCTGATGTTTGGTTCAAGCTCAGAGCTGCGTGCCGTTGCCGAAGTCTATGCCGCCAACGGTGGTGAAGAGAAGTTCGTTGAGGACTTTGCCCAAGCTTGGCACAAAGTGATGAATCTCGATCGGTTCTAATGGGTGGAATCGTGCCATTTAAAGCGCCCTGCGGGGCGCTTTTTTTAACTCAGCCCTTGAGTAAACAGTATATTGCTCCATAAGCCGGCGTTGGTGGTCGCCAGGTAACCTTGCCCGATAGCACCTGAGACAGACAAACGTTCTGCACTATTGCTGGGAGTAAATAAGAGAGCCGTGGCGCTGGCGCTGCTTGCCGCGCGGGACAACTGTCCACTACTACTGATGGCGAAAGCCCAGTAAGAGCGCACAGATATAGGTGTCTGAGAGGCTCACACTGATGTTTGAACCGTTAGAAAGCTCCCCCAAATGGTCGCGATTAATCTGCCAGACGCCATCGGTGACCGTGACATTGTTAAAAACTTCACTGCCAATCACCACGTTGAGTTGTCCGCCACTGGCCAAAGAGACCGTGCCGCGGACAAACTGGTCGGCAACATTGATGGCAGGCACAGCGCTGTAGAGTGTGGCTGAGTCTTCTGTGGCGGCGCTGGGGGCGATGTTATCAATGGTGACGGTACTACTATTCTCTCCAACGGCGGAGAGGTTGCCGGCTATGTCGTACTGTTTAACAGCCAAGAATTGGTTGAGTTGTTGGGGTTTTTTAATCAAAAAGACGCAGCACAATCGGTGAAGATTTCATTGGTGACTCTGTCGCAGTCGTTAGGTATTTATTGCGACTTACACAACATAAACGTATTAATCCAAAGGGGTAAAGGCGCAGCAGTTCTGGCTCTGCGATGCTTAGAGAACTGAAAACAACCGGACGATAAATATGTCGCGTCTTCTATTGGTCTCTGCTGTGAGATTGCGTCAAGCGGGAGGTTTTAGTTTGCTCGAGCAGCTGTTGGTGTTATCGCTAGTGATCACCTTGCTGGTCGTTGGTGTGACTGAGATCTCTAGTCTTCGCTACCGCTATCAATTAACTTCCGAGCAGCGCGGTGTATTAGATATGGCATATTTTGCGCGCCAACTCTCGCTTGGCTCGCCCGGCGACTGGGCGCTCTGCATGGTTTCTTCCGCAAACTCAGAAATGCTGCAGTGTACCAGCACGGGGGGTGTAGGCAGCTACTGGATTATTTACGATGACGCCAATGGCGATGGTATACGCCAAGCTGACGAAAAAATGCCGCAACAGCTGCCGTTGCTCTATACACAACAGCAACTCTTTGCCTCAGGTAGCAACCGGTTGCGATTTTCTCACAGTCAGCGCAGTGTTGATTCCGGCAGTATTTTGCTCTGTCACCCGCAGCTTGAGCTCGGTATTCGAGTGATTTTTTTTCAATCTGGCAGTATTCGTCTCTCCGAAGATGGTAACGACAATGGCATAGAAGACCGCAACGGAAGCTCATTGCTGTGTAAGAACGAATTAACCAATATTTCTCCCTGGCAGTGAGACCCGATGGCTAGATTCTCAGAGAGCGCAGAATGATGGTGATACCTTTCACGCACAAAGTACAACAATCCGTCGCGCAGCGCGGTTTTACTTTAATTGAGTTGCTTATCGTTATTACGGTGCTGACTCTGTTGGCAGCTACCGCCTATCCCTCCTATAAGGGCTACCAGCAGCGAGTTATTCGCGCGCAGGCGCAGCAGATGTTGCTGGATATCGCGCTAGAGCAGCAGCAACGATTGCTTCAATACGGTACCTACCTAGAGCTTGAAAATAGTGCGGCTGTAACCACTGAGCTGTCGATCTCAGTGCCGAGCAAAGTGACAGAAAATTACAGTTTATCAGTCGCCTTTCGCGAGGGAGTGGCACAGCAATTTGTAGCAAGTGCACTGCCCCTCACCAGTGGCTTAATGAGTGGCGAGGAGACTCTGACGATTAATGAGCAGGGTAATCGCACGCCAGCGGAGCAGTGGTAGTGCGCCGTTTTCGGGGATTTACCTTATCTGAACTGTTGATGACCTTGGCTGTAGCCACAGTTTTAATGACTACAGCATTGCCCTCATTTAACCACTGGGTGGCTAAAAAACGGCTTCATAATACGGGTTTGGCGTTAACAGAAGCGCTGAGCTTAGTGCGCAGCGAGGCGATCAATAGTGGTTATGATGTCGCGCTGCTGTTAGCTGAAAGTGGCGAAATGAGTGCTGAATGGATAATGGAAGGTAACTCAGGTTGTAGTGACGCATTGCGCTGCCTGCGCTGGCGTACAACGCAAAAGATAGCTGTTATGCGTGAGGATCTGCCCGACGCAGCCCTCTTTTATAATCGCGACGGGCGCAGTCGAGAGAACTCTACCGCGCCGGTGTGTTTCTCTCTAATAGATAGCCAGCGGCCAGAGCTGGCGCTGTCGGTACTACTGCACAGCACTGGGGTTCCGCAGTTGCTGGCAGTGGCCGAGGGAGAGAGGCCGTGCGATTAGCTGCACACAAAACCCGACAGGGCGGGTTCACAATGATTGAGTTGTTGGTGGCGCTGTTAATTTTCAGTGTTGCCGTCATTGGCTATGCTTCTCTCAACAATCGTTTGATGCTCTCACAATGGTCACATCAGCAGCGCAGCCACGCCCAGCAGGCGGTTCAATTTATAGTTGAGAGATTAAAGGCCAATCAAGCTGCACTAGGTTGTTACCCTGCACTGGCTGGTCAAATTGCAGTTGCAGCAGCCGACCAATCGTTCGACTGCCAGGCATTCGGCACGCTCACTAGCCAGCAAGTGGCCGAGCAGGATGTCACCGCCTGGGTGTTATTGCTGGCGGGTGAGCAGGAAAAAATAGACGGGCAACGCATGCCCATTTTACCCGAGGCACTAGGTTGCATCTCTGAGTTAGAACCTAACCGCAGCTACCGAATAACCGTCGTTTGGGCGGCTGCTGAGGGTGGCGTGGCGCCAAGCCACTGTAGCCCTACAGGTGCTGGTGAGCGCGGTTACCTCAGCGAGCAAGCCCTGATTGATTTTGCGCAGCTAAGCCAATGAGACAGTCTACCAGCTACCAGCAAGGTTTCTCTATGTTAGAACTTTTAGTGGCGATGGCGCTCGGTATCGTGCTCTCTTGGTTGGTGTTGGATGTCTACTTGACCAGTTCGCGAGCGCAGGCGAATCTGCTGCGTAATCAGCAGCTCAATGAAACCGGCCGATACCTCTCTGAATTGCTGCGCCGTGAAATCAGCAGTGCGGGATTTTATGGTTATAGCGGGGTTGTTGCACAACCCACTGATCTGCCCGCTTTACCTTGTCAATTATTGGATAACGTAGCTGCCAATCAGCAGCTGGGTTACGCTGCTACAGGTATCAATAACAGCGGCAGCTCTATCTTCTGCAGTGATCAGCGCAGTGCTGCAACCTCTAAAGATATTGCTAATTGCCAGGCTCAGAGCAGTATTAACCTGTCGCCTGCGGATGGCAGCGATCTACTGCTGTTGCGACGGGTGAGTTTCTCTCCTGCGCTTCCAGAGGCTACAGGTGCGCGAATAATCAATCGTTCGCTAACCAGCTGCCAACACTATCTAGTTTCGACTGCGCTGGGAGTTAATGCGATTAAATTCGTCCAGGGAGATGGCAGTAACCGTGCACTGATGGGCGGAGCAGTGTGGCGTTATTTGGAGGATATTTTTTATATCACTGACGCGGGTGAGTTTAGACGGGTCTACTTAGATGAGGGCCGTTATAAAAACGCCCGCACTATTGCCGAAGGTGTAGAAGACTTCCAGATTGAGTACGGGATCGATACCAGCCGCGATGGCAGCGCAGACCTTTGGTTGGCTGAGCCCAGTACGCCAGAGCAGTGGGCGAGTGTAGTTATGATTAACTTCCACCTGTTGTTGGTGGGCGATATTGCTCGAAAGACGCAACCGGTGAAAACGTTCAGTTATGCAGGCAAGCAGTTGACGCCGGCAGATGATGGCTTGCTGAGACGGCTGTTCTCAGGTTCGGTGCGCTTAGCGAGCCCAGCAATGCGCAGGAGCGACCCATGAAAGGTGGCGATCGCTATTGCAGCCAAGGCGCAGTTCTGGCGATCACGCTCGTATTGCTGTTACTGCTGGCATTGACTGTCACCGCTGCTGTGCGCAGCCACTCAGTGCAGACTTTATTGATGGCCAACCAGCAGCGCAGCTTGCAGTTGCAGAGTTTGGTTGACCGCACAGTAGAATCAGTAATTAGCAACCCTGGACATTTTTTAATGTGTCAGCAGCCCGATATCAGCTGCGGAGAAATGGATGCGCAGGCAGAAGCGATGGATGCTGGACTGCAGTGCCACATCCGCTATGTGGGCAAACAGTCGGGTTTGGGTTGCAGTATCAATATGGATTCTACAGCGCCATGCCATGCCAGTTATCTCTGGGATGTGCGCGTAGCTGTGTTAGATCGCCGCCGCGATAACAGTAATGACTTTAGCCGCGCCGGGATTGCGGCTCGCCAGGGAATTAGCTTTTTCCATCGCAGCGGTCTGCCGGGGTGCGAGGGGTGATGAAAATATTAATCACTGTTCTCTTGTTGTTGAGCAGCTGCTTTGCAGTGAGTTCTGATTTAGATATCTTTCGCGTCAGTTCCGAGCAAGAAAAAGCTATTAAGCTTCTTCTGCTAATCGACAACTCCTCAAACTGGCAGGCTGAGCTCAACGGCACTAGCCAGCGTGCGATAGTCCATGAGGGACTGTACAAGTTTTTTGATTCGCTGGAGAGTCGTTTGTCAGGCAGCGGTAATCCATCACTTGAGATTGGCGTGATGGGTTTAAACGACGTTGGACACACGGCTGGTGGTGAGCCGTGGCTGAGTTTTATGCCTCTCTCTAACAGCGCTGAGCGCGCGGCGGCTGTGGCTGCGCTAAAGCAGCGGTTATTTTGTTTGACCGGAGAGTTGTCGCCGCGCGAAAAAGCCCAATGCCAAGCGCAGCTGTTTCTACCATGGCCTACCGGTAGCGAACGAGAAACGGTCTATTTTATAGATCCTGCCACGGGCAACCAGACGCAAGCCCCCTTTGACCTAACCCTCTATCAGCGTTCTATGAGCCTGCCGACGGCAGACAGTACACCGACCACGCTAGCACTGCATGAGGCCAATCTCTGGTTTCAAGGTGCCAGCAGTCGCGCAGGGCAGCTTAACAGTGAGTTTGATGGCAGCAGTGCCGAGGGCTATGCGGGAGATGCCTTTATCGGTGCAGAGTACCGCAAGCCCAGCAGTGACGGCAGCTGCCCACTACATCTTGTGGCCTTGATCAATAGCGGTGCACCGGGTGTGGCAGAGAACAACAGTGCTGAGCAGCTACTGCGCTCTGCCTCGAGTCGCAATAATCCGAGCTATCCCTTTCAGCTGCCGATCAACACCTCCCAAGCCAACTGGTTAGATGAGTACGCACATTTTTTAGCCAACCAGGATTTCGATGCCGACCAGGCTGGCCGACAAAACATTGCTACTCGAGTTATCGACTTTTTTGATAAACGCAACAACCAGGGGAGACTCTACGACCCCGGCGATGCAAGTTTAGATTATCGCGATTTCACAGGTCTCAGCCGCACTGAAGCGGGTATTCGTCAGCTTCTCTACAGTGCCGGTAGACGCGGCACTGGGGGATACTGGCCAGTAGGCGGTGTCGAGGGACTGTTAGAGCAGCTCTCGGCCAGCCTAACTGCGGTACTTGAGCGCAACTCGGTATTTGCCGGCTTGGCCTTACCTATTTCTGTCAATGCCCGCGGTACCCTCGAAAACCAAGTCTACATGGGTTTGTTCCGCCCAGATAATCAACAGCGTTGGCGCGGTAATCTAAAGCTCTACCAGATTGGTTTGGGTGGCGATAATCGCCCGCGCTTGGAAGATGCCGATGGCAATGTGGCGGAAGATCTCATCAGCGGTTTTGTCTACCCTCAAGCGCGCAGCTTTTGGACGCGCAATACCTCTTTTAACTATTGGCGCGAATTACCCGAAACTAGCGAGGGCGATTATCAAGAGAGCGAGAGCCCAGATGGCCGCGAGATCGAGCGAGGAGGGGTCGCCCAAGCGCTGCGCGAGTTTCAGCCGACACGTAGACAGTTAACGTGCAACAGCAGCTGCAATGGGCTGGTGCCTTTGGACAGAACTGCAGTTTCACCGGAGCAGCTCAATCTTTCAGATACCACTCAGCGCGATCAACTGCTCGAGTGGCTGTCGGGTCAAGATACTGAAGATCTGCACAATCGCTCAAGCCGTCGCCCCTATTTGCATGGGGACGTAGTGCACAGTCAGCCGGTGGCAATTAACTACGCCGACAAGGGTATTTATCTCTTTTACGGAGCCAATGATGGGCTGTTCCGCGCAGTGCGTGGTGGCAGCGACGAAGGTGTCGGCAGTGATAACGGCTGGGAAGTATGGAGCTTTGTTGCCCCGGAACAATTTAATGCGCTCGGAAAACTGTATGCGAACAATGCAGCCGTGGATGCCCAGGGCTTTGCGCCGAAAGCTTTTTTCTTTGATGGTGGTGTAGGGCGTTACGTCGAATATGCTGCTGACGAAAATGGACAGCAACAGCTGGTCAAAGCGTACATCTACCTCACCGCTCGCCGCGGTGGTCGTTATATTTACGCAATCGATGTCACTGATCCTTTAGAACCGGAACTAATGTGGCGTCGCAGCGCCAGCGATGGTCTCAGTGAGCTGGGGCAGAGCTGGTCCAAGCCAGTTATTGTCGATGCCGCAGGGCAGACACAGCCAGTGTTGTTTATGGGTTTAGGCTACGATCCCGCAGTCGACGACCAGCGTGATACAGCCGCGACCCATACTATGGGGCGCGGCATCATTGCGCTCGACGCAGTCACTGGCGAGACCCTTTGGCAGGCGTCGAACCACGCCGGGGATGCGCCGGTGAGTTTTATTGACAGCCGCTTGCAGTACAGTGTTCCCAGCGAGTTGGCGGTCATTGACAGGAGCAGTGACGGCACCGCAGACAGAATCTATTTTGGCGATACCGGCGGCCAACTGTGGCGTGCCGATATTGGCAACGCGCTGCGCTCAGAGTGGCGCGCAACAGTTATGCTAGATGTGGGTAGAGAGAGCAAATTCCTGTTTGCCCCCGATGTCTCGATTGGGCCCGATGGCGCTTACGATGCGCTGCTTATCGGCAGTGGCGATCGCGAAGATCCACTCGACAGCGGCAATCAAGATGCGCTCTATCTGGTGCGCGACTATCGCCAGCTTGGCACTATAGATGCGAACGCAGCGGCACTGACGCCCAGTGATTTACTGAGTCTTGCAACCAACAGCGACGGCTCGCAAATACTCACCGTGCCCAGTGAGTTAACCACGGCAGAGGCCGTCCGCTATGCGCGTGGTTGGCGCTTTATGCTTGAGCCCGGCGAGAAAACAGTCAGCCGCGTGTTGACGGCCAATGGATTGAGCACCTTCGCCACTAACCTACCCAGCAGTGCCGATAGCTGTAATGCGCTGGGCGAGGCGCGGGTCTATCTGTTCGATCCCTTCAAGCTGGAGGGCCAAAGCAATGCGCAGCGGAATTGGAGCAGTGTTGCTGGCGGAGGATTGCTGCCGCCGCCGGTCGGTTTTACTGTGGTGCTAGGGGATAAAACCGTGAGCGGGGTGATGTTTGGCGTGCACGCCGAGCAGGCCACCAGCAAGCCGTTGGTAGCACGCAAAAAGTTGTGGTGGCGCAGCAACCGCGGCCGCGAATAATGTCAGCGGTTTAGTCGTAAACGGTTGGTATGGGTAGGCGCTTGTGCTGGGTGCGCAGATAGATGGCAATGAGTTTTTCGGCCACGTCAGTTGAGACAGTTTTACCTTCGAGAAAATCATCGATCTCATCGTAGCTGATACCCAACACCTGCTCGTCGGCTTTTTGAGGGTCCAAACATTCGAGATCAGCAGTCGGAGTTTTGTGAACCAACCCGGCCGGTGCGCCCATGCTCTCTGCTAGTTGGCGCACTTGGCGTTTACTGAGACCGAATAGCGGGGCTAAGTCGCAGGCGCCATCGCCAAACTTAGTGTAAAAGCCGGTAATGTTTTCAGCCGAGTGGTCAGTCCCCAGTACCAAGCCGTTAAGCATGCCAGCAATTTGGTACTGCACAGCCATGCGGGTACGGGCTTTAGTATTGCCTTTGGTGAAGTCAGCCTTAGCGTGATCCAGATCGCTGACAACACCGTGTTCTAGCAGCATGCCGATAGCCTCCTCGTGGATGCCGTCTGCGCCAAATTTGATGTTAACGGTGAGTTGCTGGCTGGGGCGGATAAAAGCCAGTGCGCGCTGTGCGTCGTGTTCGTCGGCTTGCACTCCATAGGGCAGGCGCACAGCGATAAACTGATAGGTGTTTTCATTTTGAGATGCATTGAGCCCGTCAACTGCCAATTGAGCTAAACGGCCGCAGGTGGATGAGTCAACACCTCCGCTGATTCCCAGTACCAGAGAAGTGGCCTGGGCGGCCTGCAGCTGACGCTGAATAAACTCGACTCTGCGGGCGATCTCTGCTGCTGCGTCTATCTGGGGAAGAACCTTCATCTCAGCAATAATGGTGTCTCGCAAGCTCACGGCAACTCTGCTCCCTAGTTTGAATTAGTCGTTATCTAGCAGCCCAAAACTGATCCGATTCCAAAACGAGCGCGGTGCTTCGCTGGCATCATTGGGGTCAATTTTCTCGGCCTCGCGGTAGGTAATATTGTACTGCTTGCGCGTATCGTAGGCGGGTGGTCGCTCGCTACTGAACACGCCAAAGGTGATGCGGTCCAGAAAAGCGCGGTCGTCTTTGGCCAGTGCCATTTTGTAATCAAACTCGCCAGCGCTGTTCAGGGCAGGGTAGTCCGGGTAGTTGGCTGCCAGGGTACGCACAGAGTTGTCGGCCAGCTCAAACATCTCCAAACGGTAGTAACCTTGTGCCATTACCGCCAGACCATCGGGTACGGCGGGAGTGGTTTGGAAGTTTTCAACCACGAAGCGTCCGCGATTGACCGCAGCAAGATAAGCGCCGCGCTTGAAGTAGTAGTTGGCGACATTAATCTCTGAACGGGCCAGAATGTTGCGCAAATTGATCAGACGTTTGCGAGCATCTGCAGCGTAGCGGCTGTTGGGAAATCTGTTTAGCATCTCAGTGAGAGTGGCAAAGGCATCGCGCGCACTGCCTGGGTCGCGCAGCGATGGGTCGGTCGGTAAAAAGCTATCGAAAAAGCCCTGAGTTTGAGAGAGCTCAGAGAGTCCTTTGAGATAAAAAGCGTAATCGACACTAGCGTGCTGCGGGTGCAGGCGCACAAAGCGCTCTGCTGCGGCTATCGCCTCTTCGTAATCGCCGGTTCGATAGAGGGCAAAAATCAGTTCCAGCTGAGCCTGCTCTGCATATTTGCCAAACGGAAATTGCGACTCTAATAAGCGCAGATTTTCAATCGCCATACGCCAGTTTTTGCTGTCCAAGCTGGCTTCAATGCGCTCAAAGAACTCTTGCTCAGTCATGCCTGCCGCGTCTTCTCGCGGCTCGGAATCCTCACCGCCAAGCCAGCTGCAACCGCTCATAGATAGTGTGGCAACTGCCATAGTGAGCACAAGTAGAGCCGATTTTGCCGTTGTTTTCATGGTATATTCTCTGGAGTTTGGGCAGGGTGATGGCACTACATAAAAGAGCGGCCAGCACAGTTATCTTTGCGGCAACATTTAACCACATAGGGTGGGCGAACAGCAATTGAGTGACCTAGAGCAACAACCAGATTTACTGGGCTGCACACAGCAGTCCATCGAGCTGAGTGCAGAGGTGCCACTTGAGGCACTCGGACAGCGCTTGGACGCTGCAGCTGCACAATTGTTCCCCGACTATTCGCGCGGACGTTTGCAAAGCTGGATTAAAACAGGTGAATTGCGGGTAAACGGCGAGCCTGGGCAGGCCAAACAAAAACTTCGCGGTGGCGAGTTGCTCAGTTTAGCGGCGCAATTGGAAGAGCAGGGCGACTGGCAAGCAGAGCCGATGGATCTAGAGGTTGTCTATGAAGACGACAGCCTGATAGTGATTAACAAACCCGCGGGACTGGTCGTGCACCCTGCTGTGGGCAACCGCAGCGGCACACTGCTGAACGGATTGTTATTTCGTTACCCCGAGCTGGTTCAGGTGCCCCGAGCTGGCATCGTGCACCGTCTGGATAAAGACACGACAGGTCTAATGGTAGTTGCCCGCACCTTAACCGCACAGGCATCGCTGGTCGGGCAACTGCAGGCGCGTACGGTCTCACGCCAATACGAGGCAGTGGTGGTGGGTGAGCCGACCGCCGGCGGTAGCATTGATGAGCCCATTGGTCGCCATCCCAAGCAGCGCAAGCTGATGGCGGTAGTTGCAAATGGCAAGCCGGCTATCTCTCACTTTTCGATACTGCAGCGTTTCCCTGGCTATACCCATCTGGCGGTAAAGTTAGAGACCGGCCGCACCCATCAGATAAGAGTGCATATGGCCCATAAGCGCTGGCCTTTGGTTGGCGATGCCACCTACGGTGGTCGCGCGCGCCCCTTTAAAGGCTGTCCGCCAGTATTGGCAGAGGCTATAGCCAGTTTTCCTCGCCAGGCTCTGCATGCTCGCGAGCTGGCTCTGCTCCACCCAGTTACCGAGCAGCTGATGCACTGGCAGGTAGACCGTCCAAAGGATTTGCAGCAACTGCTGGATGCATTTAAGGCTGGCGTTTAGGGGATGGCTATCGAGCTGTTACCCATGCAGTGGCCTCTGCCGGTTGGTGTGCGCGCGGCGATATCGCTGCGCCGTGGTGGTAGCAGTAGTGGGGCTTTTACTTCGGCCAATATGGGAGATCACGTAGGTGACAGCCAACAAGCTGTGGCGGCAAACCGCAGCGCTTTGCATCATCAGCTCAAGTTGCCTAGCAGCCCCCTGTGGCTTAACCAGATACACAGCTCAAAAGTCATCGATAGCAGCGCTTGGCAATCCAATATTGAAGCTGACGGCTGTTATAGCAAAACAGCGGGTGCGGTCTGTGTCGCCATGGGTGCAGATTGCCTGCCGCTATTGCTCTGCGATGCCAGCGGCGGGCAAGTGGCTGCGGTACATGTTGGCTGGCGCGGTTTGGTCGGCGGAGTGATTGAGGCTGCTCTACTGCATTTTGACCAGCAACCTCTGTTGGCTTATCTGGGGCCAGCAATAGGCGCTGCCGATTTTGAGGTGGGCAGTGAAGTGCGCGAGCAGGTGCTCGCCGGTATTGCCAATTACCCAGCCGATAGCGCTTTAGAGACGGTGTTTGTGCCGCGTAATAACGGCAAGTACTTGATGAACTTAACTAAATTGGTCCAGTTAAAGTTGCATAAGCGCGGCCAAGTGGCCTGTTTCGGTGGTGATATCAATACACTGGCAGAGCCGGAGCGGGGATTTTCTTACCGTCGCGACGGCACCACAGGCCGCCACGCTGCGCTAATCTGGATCGAGTAGCCGAGATTATTCTCAAAAGGCGATAATTGTTGCTGTAAAAGGGTGTTTTTTCGCCTGTTTGCTATTGCCTCAGGGGTTGCCCTGCTTTAGAATTGCCGCCCTCTCGCCGAGCTGTTGAATACGCTGGGTTCGAAAGAGAAAGGCCGAACAATCCGGCCTCCCATAGACGGAGTAGACAATGTACGCAGTTATTAAAAGTGGTGGCAAGCAGCACCGAGTCGTGGAAGGGGAGACCCTTAAGCTTGAGAAGCTCGACGCGGCCACTGGAGAAACCATCGATTTCGATCAAGTTCTGATGGTAGGCGAAGGCGCAGACGTTAAAATCGGTGCCCCTTTGGTTGATGGCGGTAAAGTGACTGCAGAAGTCATCGCTCACGGCCGTGCCGACAAAGTCAGCATTATCAAGTTCCGCCGTCGCAAGCACTCTCGCAAACAGCAGGGTCACCGACAGTGGTTTACCGAAGTTAAAATTACCGGCATTAACGCTGGCTAATATTGAGAGGAGATAACTCATGGCTCACAAGAAAGCTGGTGGTAGTACTCGTAACGGTCGCGACTCAGAGAGTAAGCGACTAGGTGTAAAAGTGTTTGGTGGTCAAACTATTGCTGCAGGCGGCATCATTGTTCGTCAGCGCGGCACCAAGTTCCACGCTGGTGACAATGTTGGTTGCGGTAAAGACCACACTTTGTTCGCTAAAGCTGACGGTGTTGTAACATTTGTTCAGCGCGGCCCACACAGCCGCAAGTTCGTTGATGTTGTCACCGCATAATTGACACGCTGCGAATAAAAAAAAGGCCTGCGGGCCTTTTTTTGTGCCTGTAAAAAATTCTGTAGCGCGCTCTGGTTTATACTGGGGGCGGCCAGAGAGAGACGATTATGAAATTTGTTGATGAAGCGACAATCACAGTTCAAGCGGGCAAGGGCGGCAATGGTTGCATGAGTTTTCGCCGCGAGAAATATATTCCCAAAGGCGGCCCCGACGGCGGTGACGGCGGTGATGGCGGCAGCGTATTTTTAGAGGCGGATGAAGGCCTTAATACGTTAATTGATTTTCGCTACACGCGGCGTTTTAAAGCGGATAACGGCGAGCAGGGCAGCGGCGCCAATTGTACCGGCGCGAAGGGCGAAGACTTGGTCCTGAAAGTGCCGGTCGGCACCACCGTCATCGACCTTGAAAGTGACGAACTTTTGGGCGATCTGACCGAAATCGGCCAGCGCTTAAAAATCGCTCAAGGGGGTTGGCACGGCTTGGGCAACACCCGCTACAAATCCAGTACCAACCGCGCACCTCGGCAGACCAGCAACGGCTCGGAGGGGGAGCTGCGCGAACTCAAGTTAGAACTGAAAGTACTCGCCGACGTGGGTCTGCTAGGCCTACCCAATGCGGGCAAGTCGACATTTATCCGCGCTGTCTCTGCCGCGCGCCCTAAAGTAGCCAACTACCCATTTACCACATTGGTCCCCAACTTGGGTGTGGTGGGTATGAGTGCCGACCAAAGTTTTGTCATTGCCGATATTCCAGGGCTGATTGAAGGTGCCTCTGAGGGTGCCGGTTTGGGGATACGCTTCCTCAAGCATCTCACTCGGACGCGTCTGCTGTTACATCTGGTAGACATGCTCCCCTACGATGAAAAAAGCCCCGCAGAACACGCCGCCGATATCGAAAATGAGCTCGAAAAGTTTAGCCCGACGCTGGCTGCAGGTGACCGCTGGTTGGTGTTGAATAAAACCGATCTACTGCCCGAAGATGAGGTTGAGGCGCGTTGCCGCGAAGTGGTCGAGGCACTCAACTGGCAGGGGCCGGTGTTTAATATTTCAGCGATTAATGGTGTTGGCACTAAAGCACTCTGTACTGCGATCATGGCTTACATCGATGAGCTGCGCGAGCGCGAAATTGCCGATCCCGAGGTAGTAGAGCAGGCCGAGCAGCGGCGCTTGCAAGTGCAGGCTGAGGCGCGTGAACGTATCGAAGAGCTGGCCGAGTGGCGTCGCCAAAACCGCAAGGCGGGCGCGGCAATTGATCCGCTTGAAGAAGATTTTGACGATGACGACGATGATCACGAAGTCGAAATTGAGTACGCACAATAGTCATAGCTTGATGGAATAATTTAATGACAGTGAGTTCCGAACAAAGCCGGCGCTGGGTAGTAAAGATAGGCAGCGCACTTTTGACCGATGACGGTCGCGGTTTGGCGCACGCGGCTATTGATAATTGGGTTGAGCAGTTGGCCGCGCTACTCGATCAAGGTATTGAGATTGTGTTGGTCTCCTCGGGGGCTGTCGCCGAGGGTATTGTCCGTCTCGGTTGGAGCAAGCGCCCCGAAGCACTCCATCAGCTGCAAGCGGCAGCAGCGGTTGGCCAAATGGGCTTGGTGCAAGCGTATGAAGCCAGCTTTCAGCGCTATAAGCGCCATACGGCACAAATCCTTTTAGACCATGATGATCTTGCCAATCGCCAGCGTTATCTGAACGCCCGCAGTACTATTTCAACACTGCTAGAGCTTGGTGCGGTGCCGGTAGTTAACGAAAACGACACGGTGGTGACTGACGAAATCCGCTTTGGCGACAACGACAGTTTGGCGGCTTTAGTGGCTAATTTGATTGATGCCGATCTACTGCTGATTTTGACTGATAAAGATGGACTCTATACGGCCAATCCTGACAGTGACTCTACAGCTACTTTGATAAGTTCAGCTAACGCGACTGATCGCGCTTTAGATGCTATAGCGGGTGGCAGCAACAGTGGTCTGGGTCGCGGCGGTATGAGTACCAAACTGCAAGCTGCGCGTCTGGCTGCGCGCTCTGGTTGTGATACCCGCATTGTGGGCGGACGCCTTGTGAATGTTTTGACCCGTATCGCCGCTGGTGAGACCTTGGGCACACTGCTAGAGGCCGGCCAAAAACCTTTGGCAGCGCGCAAACAGTGGCTGGCCGGCCAGTTGCAGCTGCGCGGTCAGCTGGTGCTGGATGACGGCGCAGTGAAGGTGCTCTGCAATAGTGGCAAAAGTCTACTGCCTGTGGGAGTAGTTGGAGTTTCCGGTGATTTCAAACGGGGTGACTTAGTGAGTTGTCTGGCCGCCGATGGCCGTGAAATCGCCCGTGGTTTGATTAATTACAGTGCCGATGAGGCGAACCTGATCAAAGGCCTGCCGAGTGAAGAAATAGCGGCAGTGCTAGGTTTTTGCGATGATTTAGAGCTTATTCACCGCGATAATTTAGTCGTACTCTAGAAGTCACACCAACAGTTACACCAACAGCCAGTAGCACACTAAAGTAATGATGGTTGAGACGGTCGCGCTAAGCAGAGCTCCCTCTCTTGCCATTTCTGAAATAGTGAATTGCCCAGTGCTGTAGGCAATGGCGTTGGGCGCGGTAGCCACAGGCAACATAAAGGCGCTGCTAGCCGCTAGCGCAGCCGGTATCATCAACGCTTTGGGGTCTAGGCCAATCGCCACTGCAGTCGCAGCCAAAATAGGCATCAGCAGGGTGGCTGTGGCGGTATTGCTAGTGACCTCGGTCAGGTAAGTTACCGTCAAACACAAGACCAGCAACATTAGCCAAACCGGCAAGTCGCTCAGCCCGCGCAAGCCATCACCCAACATAGTGCTCAAACCCGAGGCGTCAAACCCCTTGGCTAAACAGATACCGCCTGCAAATAGCAGTAGCATTCCCCACGGTATAGTTACGGCGCTCTCCCAATCCAACAGCCGCTGGCCTGGCCGGCCATTGGGGACAATAAACATGACGACAACTGCGGTTAAGGCAATAGTGCTGTCGCCGATTCCATCTAAGCCTAATGCCCCTGTCCAACCTCCAAAGGGTTGGCTGCGTGTAACCCACGCCAGTACTGTTAGCGTAAAGACAGCCAAAACGCGACGCTCTTCACTGCGCCAGGGACCACTTTCGGGCAGGGTGAAATCTGTCGCTGTCGTGATATGCCTGCCCAACCACAGAGCCATTAGCGGTATTGCGATAATCACTACAGGAAGGCCGATAGCCATCCAGTCGATAAAGCCCACTTCGCGCCCCGTCTGCGCTTCGTAAATGCCGGCAAAAATCACATTGGGCGGTGTGCCAATCAGCGTACCCATGCCACCCACACTGGCCGCGTAGGCGATACCTAAAATAAGCGCCACAGTGAGCTTGCGGTTGTTGGCAGCGCCGCTAATCGCCAATGCCATGGGCATCATGATCAGTGCGGTAGCGGTATTGGAGATCCACATTGAGAGCAGTGCTGCAGTCATCATAAAGCCGAGTAAAAGCCGTCGGCCGCTGTGCGCACCAATTAAATTCAGTAGCTTAACGGCGAGGCGCTCGTGAACCAGACTTTTTTCCAGCGCCTTGGAGAGCATAAAAGCTGCCATTAAGAGCAGAATGACATGGCTGCCCAAGGCCTGTGCAGCTGTTTTATGATCAATAACCCCGGCTAAGGGCAGGGCCGCAAAGGGGACAAGCGAAGTGGCGGGTATGGGCAGTGCCTCAGTGACCCACCAGCCGACGGTCAATACTGCAATGGCGGTGGTGATGGCGGGCAGGTAGCCCAAACCTAGCGTGGTCAGCACAAAGAAACAGAGCAGAGCTAACAGCGGTACAAATAGAGTCGGACGCAGGATCATGTTTTTTCCTGTTAACTGTTGGGTGTGCTGGAATGGTTGCTGCCAGAAGATGATTGAGTGGCCAGAGCGGGCGCCTCCTCGAGGCCATCGATTGTCGCTTCGCTCTCTTCAGGGCCGCGAGGGTCCATATCAAAGCTCGTGGGCGCCATCTCAGCTGCCGCTACGGCAAATTCACTGTGTTCTTGTTCGCCGCTCGAGGTGGATTCAAAGCGCTGTGTTAAAAAGTAGAGTGCACCCAAGAAGCTCATCGCCGCCATTCCCAACCATAGCGCTGCGAGGCCTAGTTGGCCCATAGCCGCACCTAAAATAGGCGGAGCAATGACAGCGCCGCTGGCGTTGAGTAACAGAACAGATGAGCCCACTAAGATAAATTCCCCGGGCTCGGCGCGATCTATTGCGGTGGCTAACGCCAGTGCATAGAGCGGCATAGAGAGAGCTCCAAATAAAAAGCCGCTGACTAACAATAGAAAACGACTTTCGATACTGGCGACAAACCCACAGACAAGCGTACCCAGCAAACAGATTATGGTGAGCACGCGTTGGCGCCCTAAACGGTCTGAGAGTATCCCAATTGGGTACTGCATCACCGCGCCGCCGACAATCGCGACACCGACAAAAGCGGATGCAGAAGAGATAGAGCCGAGTGATTGTTGCGCAAAAATCGCGCCCAAAGACCAAAAACTGCCAGTAATGAGTCCAGACAGCAGGGCGGCAACGAAAGCTGTTTTTGAACGGCTGTAAAGCAGGCTAAAACTGATCTGCGTGGAGACCATGGGTGCAGGGGCAAGCTTGCGAGTCATGCTGACTGGGATAATCGAGAGTGCTAAAAAAATCGCCGCAAGCATTAGCGGTGTCGATGAACCAACCACTAGTTCGCCTATGATCAACTGTCCAACTGCCATGCCTGACAGGGTAATAAAGGTATATGCGCCCAGCACTCTGCCCCGGCTTTGACTGGTTGATTGGTCATTGAGCCAGCTTTCTATAATGGTGTAGAGCCCGCACATCATTGCGCCGAAGGTAAAGCGCACCAATAGCCAAGCTGGCCACCAGTCGGTAAAAGCCAGCGATAGCAATGCAGTGATTGCTAGTGCAGTAAATACCGAGAAGCCGCGAATATGGCCTATACGCGCAATGAGCTTAGGCAGTGTGAAGCAGCCGACAATAAAGCCTGCAAAGTATGCCGAGCCGATGAGCCCAATAACGGCATCGCTCAGGCCAATAGCGGAGCCACGTAGGGGCAGCAAAGTCACTTGAATACCGTGGCCAATAAGAAGCAACGCGGTAGAAAAGAGTAGTGAGCTTAAAGTAAGTAGTGTGCGCATAAAGTGTTTGTTAGGAGTGGGCAGAAAAGGCCTCAACGAGAGAATTCTTTGTTACTGTGTGACGGTATAGACAGTAACTGTAAGGATCCTCCCGATCGATTAATAGGCGGTCTCGCCGCAACTGGCTACTTAGTGGTAGAGTACTGTCGGCGGCAGACGAAGTGAACAAGATCAATTGTATTCTCTCTAAAGCCAGCCTCACAGTAGCAGAAATAAAAGCGCCACAGTCGCTGGAAGTCTTCGTTGTAACCAAGTTTGGCGAGGGCTGAGGCTTGTGCATTGAAGCGTTGGTGCCAGATTTTCAGAGTTTGTGCATAGTCATCTCCGAAGGTCTCTATGTGGCGAAGTTGCAGTGAGGTACGCTGTCTTAGTTGCAGCAGCATTTCGCTGACAGAGGGCAAACAGCCACCGGGGAAAATATAGCGATTAATAAAATCAACACTGTTGCGGTAGCTGTCATAGCGTTGGTCGGCGATAGTTATGGCCTGAATAAGCAAAAGCCCTTCAGGTTGTAGGTGTCGGTCTAAGCAGGCGAAGTACTCGCCAAAATATTCGTGGCCGACAGCCTCAATCATCTCAATTGATACTATCTTGTCGTATTGGCCATGCAAGTCTCGATAGTCTTGCAATAAAAAAGTAATTTGATCCGCAACACCCATCTCTACGGCCCGCTTAGTCGCCACCTTGTACTGCTCATTGGAGATAGTAGTGGTAGTCACGCGACAGCCATAGTGTTTGGCGGCATAGCAAGCGAGTCCACCCCAGCCGGTGCCTATTTCTAAAAGATGATCGGTGGGTTTGAGTTGTAATTGCTCACAAATACTTTGTAGTTTATGTTCTTGCGCCTGTTCCAGCGTCGCGCCTGTATTTGGAAAGATTGCCGAGGAGTATTGCATCAACGGATCGAGAAAGTGTTCGTACATGGCATTGCCAAGGTCATAGTGAGCGGCAATATTGGTGCGACTACCGTCACGAGTGTTGCGATTGCGATACCTTACCCATAAATTTACCGGCTTGCGAAG
>JBELGO010000023.1:0-21489 GCA_042091915.1 SAR92 clade bacterium
CTGGCGGTTGAGTAATAGTGCGCGCAGTTGCTGGCGTCCTTTTAATAGGGAGGGCGCTACAGCGCGGTTGTCACCCCAGCTTATCTCGCCGCTCTCTGAGTTGAGTAGGGCGGCATTGATGCCGCTTGCTTGCCATTCGGCTAACTGCCTTACTGCGGGCTCAGCCTCGTTGGCTGCGAAAGTCTCTATGGGGATCATGCCGCCATCTGGCAAGTAGTGAGATATAAATGTGGGGACATAGTCTCGCGACATCGGTCTTCCACCGAGTTGCGGCTGATAATTAATTTCATTTATCACAGCATCGCCTCGCCACCATGGCTCAGCAATATTTTCACAGATGACATCTACACCAGCAGTTTCAAGCCCAATAGTTTTGGCAGCTTGTAGAGCAATGGCGACATTATCTGGGTGAATGATTGCAGTGACGTCTTCATCGACACCGCCACTCGCAGTTGACTCGATAGCGCGTAACGCAACAGACTCGCCTCGACGAGGAACTGTTTCGGGTTTTAGTCCTATTTGAGCAATGTATTCTAGCGCTAATTCGTCAAGAGGCGGGCGTTTGATGCGCGCCCAAACGGGTTTAAGTTGCTCAGCTTTGTAAGCGTTTTCTGCCAAGACAGCGATTGTATCGCTTCCATTTCCCGTAACAGTGATAGGTAGCCTTTTAAATGCATACAAGAGCTGACCATTAACTATGAACAGTCTGTGTGCTGTACCCTCCACTTGTTGCTCTATAATTACACGTTGCCGTTTAGACTCCTTGAATGCTAATTCGACAGCCTTTTCAAGCTTTTCGGCATTATCAATTCTAGTTGTCACGCCCTCACCGCGCTCGCCGTCGACAGGTTTCACTACTACAGGCCAGCCTATTTGATTCGCAGCATCATTGGCTTGAGCCGAATCAGTAATGAGTCGATGCAAAGGTATTGGTAGCCCGGCCTTGCTCAGTAGTGATGCTGTTACCCACTTATCTCCAGCAATTCGTGCTCCAATGGCTGAGTCATTTTCGCTAACACTATTAGATATCAGCCTTTGCTTGCTGCCAATGCCGAGTGAGTAAATACCCATGCCAAGGTGAAATGTAGGTATTCCTGAGGCTTGTGCTGCTAGTAGCGTAGGGGACGTGGCAGTACCAGCACTGATTCCGCGTTTTAGTTTCGGTAATATATTTTTTTCAAGATGCTCGTTCAAAGCTAAGCGGTTGGTTTCATCTGGTGCTGTCTCTAACATTTGTTTGCAAAGACGAACTGCCGTTTCAAATGCGCCGTGGAATTTACTTCTCGAGATGTGAGCGGCTACAGGGAGAGATACATCAATGGACAGCTTGCCTTCAGTATTGCGGGCTGTGTTGGCGACCGATACTGTCTGGAAGTATGGGATGCCAGCGCTGTTAAGCAATTGCCGAGTAAGTTGAACTGCGCCTCGTATGAAAAATTGTGTTGAGACATTGAGTTCAACACTAGCCTGTTGAAAAACTACTAAGGGATCGGGTTGTGGAGCAATCTCAAGAAGTTCGTAGAGCCAATGCTCTAGAGTCGTAGTCTCGTTGACGATATCGGCAATATCTACAGTGAGTTGCATAGGTGGCGTATCGTCTAGCACTGACTGAATAAATAGTGGAGTCACATCACAACCTTATGCCACCATCGACTTCAAATACGCGCCCGTTCAGGTACTCGTTCTCAAAGATAAAGCGCGCCATAGTGGCGATTTCATCAGGGCGGCCGAGTCGGCCCGCCGGGATCATGGCAGCCATTTTGTCCAGTGCGGCTTGGTTCATGGAGGCGACCATATCGGTGGCGATGAAACCCGGCGCTATGGCGCAGCTGCGGATGCCTAAGGGTGCCAGCTCTTTTGTCCAGGCCGTAGTCATAGCAACGACACCGGCTTTAGCTGCTGAGTAGTTAGTTTGGCCAAAGTTACCTGCTCGCGAGACGCTGGAGATATTGACAATAGCGCCGGTACTTTTAGTAGAGGCCATGGTTACTGCAGCCTCACGGCCTGCCAGAAACACACCGGTTAAATTGACATCGATCACCGCCTGCCAATTGGCGAGCGACATTTTATCTATTACACCGCCTTCGCTGTCGACTTTTAACAGCCTCCCATCTCGAAGAATGCCAGCATTATTGACGAGGCCATTGAGCTGGCCAAAGTCACTGGCAATAGCGGTAAAGGTGGTTTCGACATCGCTCTCTTTGGCGACATTGCAGCAATAGCCTCGGCACTCTATGCCAGCCTCGCGCAGTGCAGATAGCCCGCTTTCCAAGGAGGCCTCATCCACTTCAATGATGGCGAGTTTGGCGCCGTGCTGGCCCAGTTCTGTGGCGATGGCTAGACCGAGGCCGCGGCCGCCACCGGTGACTGCGATAACGTGATGTTCGAGAGTAGACAAAATAGATCTCCTTATACGGCGACGTTTAGCTCTAGACTTTGCGCACCGCACTATCCAGTACCGGCCACTGTTCCCGCCAACTCTGGCTGGGTTGGGTTTTAAACCGGCTGCGTACAAATTGGCTTATGCTGCCCTCGGCGCTGGCCAGCAGCAGGTTGGCCGCTGCGGTGGGTGGCAGTGTGAGCTTGAGCCCATCGCGTATTTCTGCTTCGCGCAGCAGCTGGCGCAGCTGGGCTTCAATTCGTTCAAAGAGCTGCTCGACTCTTTCATGCAGGCGCTCGGTCTCACCGGTCAGGGCGTCGCCGTTCAATATACGAGTAATACCGGGGTTGCGCTCGGCAAAAGTGACTAGCAAATTGAGTACTTTGCCGCATTGCGTCAGTGCATCACCGGGTTCTTGGGCGAGGGTGTTGATGCGCCCCAAAAGTGCTTCTTCGACAAACTCAATAAGCCCTTCAAACATACGGGTCTTGCTCGGGAAGTGGCGGTAGAGTGCCGCCTCTGAAACGCCGACATCGGCCGCCAATGCAGCGGTGGTGATACGCCCGCCGGGGGCATTTTGCAAACGGCTGGCCAGCGCCTGGAGAATGTCGTCTTTGCGTGAGCTGCGTGCAGTCATGAGTTGCCCTCTTGGCTCTCGAGAATGGTTTCGGGTTCTTGGTCGGTAATCAGCGTGCCGACACCTTCGTCGGTGAAGATTTCCAGCATCACCGCGTGTTCGACGCGGCCATCTATGATGTGCGCGCTGGCTACACCGCCCTTAACTGCGTCTAGCGCACAGCGGATTTTGGGTAGCATGCCGCCATAAATAGTGCCATCGGCGATCAGTTCGTCGACGCGCTTAGTCGAGAGGCCGGTGAGTACATCACCCTGCTTATCTTGCAAGCCAGCGACGTTGGTCAACAGCATCAGTTTTTCTGCGCAGAGCACTTCGGCCATTTTGCCGGCTACTAGATCGGCGTTGATGTTGTAGCTGTTGCCCGCTTCGTCGACACCAATCGGGGCGATCACTGGGATGTAATCGCCGGCCACCAGCAGGTCGATCACCGAGCGGTCGACCGCGGCTACCTCGCCCACCTGGCCGATGTCGATGATTTCTGGCACGGCCATTTCAGGAGTCTTGTGCGAGACCTTTAATTTGCGTGCACGTATTAGGCGTCCATCTTTGCCTGTCAGCCCAAAGGCATTGCCGCCGGCGCTATTGATCAGGTTGACGATATCGCCATTTACCGTTGCACCCAAAACCATCTCGACGACATCCATGGTCTTGCTGTCAGTGACGCGCATGCCGTTTACAAACGACGACTCAATGGCCAGTTTGTCGAGCAGTTCGCCAATTTGGGGGCCGCCGCCATGCACCACTACCGGGTTGATGCCGACCGTTTTCATCAACACGATATCGCGAGCAAAACTGCGCTTAAGCGCCTCGTCGACCATGGCGTTGCCGCCGTATTTAATGACTACGGTTTTACCCTGAAAGCGCTGAATATACGGCAGTGCTCGGGAGATTACCTCGGCGGTGTGGGTAGCTTCTGTACGGCTTAATGACATAGCGGTAGGTACTCATCAATGTGGGTTAACAGGGGGCGCAACTGATCGGCAAATTGCGTTTGGATACTCTTTAACTGGGCGACTGTGTTGGCCTCAAAGCGCAGTGTCAGCGCAGGGCCGGTATTTGAGGCGCGCACTAAGCCCCACCCGCAGGCAAAGTTGGCGCGCAGCCCGTCGAGCAAATTGATCTCGGCGCCGGGGAAGTTGGCGCACGCTACAAATCTCTCTATCAGTGCAAATTTTTCGTGGTCGGCCACCGGGACTAACAGCTCATCGCTGCTAACACTTTGCGGCAGTTCGGCGACTGCGGTGGCTAGGCTGCAGTCGCGCCTGTCGAGCAGCTGTAACAGCCGCGCTCCGGCATACAGGCCATCGTCAAACGGATACCAGCGGTCGGGGAAAAAGAAGTGGCCAGAAAACTCGCCGGCCAATGCGGCATCGCTGTCGCGCAGTGCTCGGCGGATAAAGGCATGCCCAGTCTGACAGAGCAGCGGTTTGCCGCCCGCGGCAGTGACTAGCTGCGGCAGTTGGTGGCTGCATTTAATGTCATAAACTACCGTGCTGTTGGGGCTCTGGGCAAGCAGCTGCTGTGCAAAAAGCATCAGTAGGCGGTCGGGCCAGACGATAGCGCCGTCGCCAGTGACGGCGACTAAGCGATCGGCATCGCCGTCAAAAGCCAGCCCAAGCTCTGCCTGATGTTCGACAACTGCGCGTTGCAGTTGGGCTAAATTGGCGGGGTCGGCAGGGTTGGGTGGGTGGCCCGGAAAGTGGCCATCGACCTCGCCATTCAAAACTATCACCTGCATACCTAGGCGCTCAAACAGTGCGCGGGCGACAGGGCTGGCCACCGCATTGGCCGTATCGATCACTATTTTGCGGGGGCGCAGCGCGCCATCACTGGTCATCTCCGCCACCATCGCCTGTAGATAGGCTTCAGCGCTGTTGACGCTTTGCAGGTGGCCGGTATCGCCCACCGCTTCCTCATGGCCAGAGTCCACAAGTTCAGCAAGATTGATCAGTTGCTCAGGCGAGGCGACTTGACGCCCAAAGTAGAGTTTAAAGCCGTTGTCTGGAGGTGGATTGTGGCTGGCAGTTACCATGGCACCACCGGCGGGATTGGGGTCGTTTTGGATGGCAAAATTGACAAGAGGTGTAGGAACAGCGCCAAGGTCTACCACCTGACAGCCGTTTGCCACCAATCCGTTGATAAGTGCCGCTGCCAGAGTCGGGCTGCTCAGACGTTCATCGCGGCCGACATAAAAGCGCTGGCTGCGCTGTTCACCCAGCTCGCGAGCAACCGCTGCGGCCAGGGTGCTGGCAAAAGCAGGCGACAGCTCACTGGGCTGGCTACCGGCGCGGCCGCGCAAGTCATAGCGCCTAAAGGCGGGGTGTGGCTGGTGGGTGTTCAAGCGGCGATCACTCAGCCAGCAGCTCGGCAAAGCGGGCGATTAAATCGCGCGCCAGTTGACCTTTGCCACGCTTAGTAAAAGGCTGGCTGGTGTCTGCGGTGTAAACAGTCACTTCGTTTTCATCGCTATTAAAACCTATATCACTGCGGCTTACATTGTTGGCCACGATGGCGGTTAAACCCTTGCTGGCCAGTTTGCCACGGGCGTACTGTTCTACCTGCTCGGTCTCGGCGGCAAAGCCCACCGCGGTAAGTTGCGGGTACTGGGTGGTGACTGCGGCAACAACATCGGGGTTTTTAACCAGCGCAATAGTCAGGTTGTCGCCCTGCTTTTTCATCTTTTGCTCGGCGACATCGGCCGGCCGGTAGTCGGCCACTGCAGCGGCAGCGACAAATAGGTCGCACTGTGCAGCGTGCTGGATTGCCGCCGCATGCATCTGCTGGGCTGTTTCAACGGCAACCAAGTTAACTTTGTCAGGTGCAGCGATAGCGACCGGCCCGCTGATCAGGGTGACAGTGGCTCCGGCCTCTAGGGCGGCTGAGGCCAAGGCGTAGCCCATCTTTCCCGAGCTGTGGTTGCTGATATAGCGCACCGGGTCGAGTGGCTCGCGAGTTGGTCCGGCGGTGATGACTACGCGGCGCCCCTGCAGCGCACCGCTGGCAAAAAGTGCACAGCACTGCTCGACAATCGCCTCGGGTGAGAGCAGCCGGCCGAGCCCAACATCGCCACACGCTTGGATGCCACTGTCTGGGCCGATTACGGCAACACCGCGCTGTTCAAGTGCGGCGATATTGGCTTGGCTGGCCGCATTGGCCCACATCTGTTGGTTCATGGCGGGAGCTACAGCAACTTGGGCGGGTGTCGCCAGTGCCGCGGTGGTAAGCAGATTGGCGGCGCTGCCCTGAACCAGCTCGGCAATAATATCTGCCGTGGCCGGGGCAATTAGGAGCAGATCGGCCCAGCGCGCCAACTCGATATGGCCCATGCCGGCCTCGGCCTGTTCATCAAGCAACTGCCGATGCACGGGATAGCCCGAGAGTGCTTGTAGTGTCAGCGGGGTAATAAACTCACAGGCACCGTCGGTCATGATGACGCGTACGCGGGCGCCCTGCTCTTGCAGGCGGCGAACAATTTCGGCGCTTTTATAAGCGGCGATACCGCCGGTGACACCCAGCAAGATATTTTTATTGTTTAACGCGAGCAGAGTTTGGTGGGTCACGACAGTTCCTAGCAGAATCAGCAAAGAGAGCTACGATAACATTTAGACCCCTAGCGATAAATACTTAATAAGTGCTTACTATGGCTAATGAGCTTGAGAAGACTGCGAAAGAGATTGCACCCACGATCAAAAATTGGCCGCCGGGAGAGCGCCCGCGCGAAAAACTGTTGGCCCGGGGTGCAGCGGCGTTAAGCGATGCGGAGCTGTTGGCCATTTTTTTGCAAAGTGGCGATACCCGGCGCTCAGCGGTGGACTTGGCGCGCTCTTTATTGCAACAGTTTGGCGGTTTTAATGAGCTGCTGAGCGCAGATAAGAGAACTTTTTGTAGCTGCCGCGGCGTCGGTGAGGTGCGCTATATCACTCTCCAGGCTGCATTGGAGTTGAGCCGCCGCTATATTGCCGAGGGGTTGCGTCAACGGCCGGTGTTTACCCGTGTCGGCCAGGTCAATGACTACCTCGCGGGGCAGCTGGCCGGGCGTCGCCGAGAGATCTTTATTGTGCTCTTGTTGGATGCGCAGCACCGGTTGCTGGACTCGGTTGAGCTTTTTCACGGCAGTGTCGATAGTGCCTCGGTACACCCGCGCGAGGTGGTGCAGTTGGCGCTGCAATATAATGCTGTAGCGATTATAGTGGCGCACAACCACCCGTCGGGTGTGGCGGAGCCCAGCCATGCAGATATCGCAATTACCGCGCGGCTGGAGGCAGCTCTCGGGTTGGTCGATATCGCGCTGCTAGACCACTTTATTGTCGGCCGCGGTGTGGTGACTTCGCTGGCGAGCCGCGGCTTGTTAAAACAGTGAATTTTACGGTTTCAAGCTAACTTGTTTGCACCTCCGCTGGGTTTCTGGTATAAAACGCACCCCTTGACGGGAGGGTCCCGTCCATTGCAGTACTGGCCACGGCTTATCCATCGGTAAAAGTGGCCGCCGAGCATTGCAACTACAGGGTTTTCAAGAATTTTTGTTCGTCATCGTAGGGTGCGGGCAGACAGGTAAACAGAGGCACAGCATGTCTAGAGTATGTCAGGTCACCGGCAAACGCCCCATGACGGGCAACAACGTTTCGCACGCAAAGAACCGCACGCGTCGTCGCTTTGAGCCAAACCTTCACACCCACCGTTTTTGGGTTGAAGGCGAAAAGCGTTTTGTAAAACTGCGCGTCTCGACGAAAGGTATGCGCATCATCGATAAAAATGGCATTGAGACCGTTCTCGCAGATTTGCGTGCACGCGGTCTTAAAGTTTAAGGAGACGCCGACATGGCTAAAGCAATCCGCGAAAAAATTCGTTTGGTTTCAAGTGCCGGTACAGGTCACTTCTACACCACTGATAAAAATAAGCGCAACATGCCCGAAAAAATGGAGATCAAGAAGTACGATCCCACGATTCGTCAGCACGTGATCTACAAAGAAGCAAAAATTAAGTAACTTTTGCTCGCGCACAAAAAAACCCAGCATCGGCTGGGTTTTTTTGTGCCTACTGTTTTTACTCAGCTAGCGCAGCCAGCCTGCAGTCGCTGCGCGGTAGGTAAGAAACAATAGATAGATCGAGACCAGCGCCATTAACAGTGGTTGGCTAATGCCCATTTGACCGTGCTGGCTCCACGCGTCGGTGGCCAGTAATCGCTGTGCCAGTAAGCCTATATGAGTGATAAAGTTGAGAGTCAGCAGGGCAATAGCCGCGGTCTTTTTTGTGGATAACATAAATGCCCCCCAAAAACCTAGCAGCAAGCCCAAGGCTTGAAGGATTAGCAGCCAGCTAGGCTGGCTGGCTAGCAATTGCTGCTCTACAGCGGAGAAGGGGGCATAGTCGGCTGCCATGCCGCGATATTGAGCAACCACTAAAAAACAGGCAGCGGCATACCAGAGGATGCCCAATTGAGCGACTGGGGTGAACCACTTGGGTCGTATTCTGGTGAATAAAACCGACATTTCGAACCTGTTCCTCGCGTTGCGAATCGCTGCATTCTAACGGGTTTTGTCTAAAAAAAGATACCCATGCTCTTTCAGCGCTGGAGAGGGCAATTGTGTAAACGTTTAGCTCCGTCCGAGCTGGGCCGGCAGCCTAGCTGTGCGGTTTAGTCGGCGATGACGTTATCGGCCTGATCGCCTTTTTGGCCGGCGACCACCTCTAGCGTGACCCGCTGCCCCTCTTTGAGCGACTTAAATCCTTCAGCTTGGATTGCGGTGTGGTGGACAAAAACATCGCCGCCACCATCGCGCTCAATAAAGCCATAACCTTTGCTGTCGTTAAACCATTTCACTGTGCCAGCGACTCGTTCTGCAGCCATTATCAAAAACCTCAAATACGATAGATAAAAAATGGCAGCCTGCCAATGCAGAACTGCCATATGAGTTTAGGATGTTTTTTGCTAACGCGCCACTGGTGTGGCGGTGCGATCAGAACAGTACTCTGCAGCGCACAGTGCCGGTAACAGACTTGAGAGCAGCGATAGCCGCATCGCTGTACTCGCCATCGATATCAACCACAACGTAGCCGACATCGCCCTCAGTTTGTAGATACTGCGCGGCGATGTTGAGATCATATTCAGTCAAAATTTGGTTGATAGCGGTCATTACGCCTGGAGTGTTGCTGTGCACGTGGAGTAGACGGTGGCGGTCTGATTGGGCCGGTAGCGCTACTTGGGGGAAATTGACTGCACTAGTGGTGGTGCCGCTGTCGCTGTATGTGGCCAGTTTTTCGGCGACTTCTAGGCCGATATTAGCCTGAGCCTCCTGAGTGGAGCCACCAATGTGAGGGGTTAAAATAACGTTGTCGAAGGCGCGCAGCGGCGAGACAAACTCTTCACTGTTGCCTTTGGGTTCTGTCGGGAAAACATCGATCGCCGCTCCGCCGACATGGCCGCTCTGCAGCGCTGCTGTGAGCGCTTCGATATCGATCACTTGGCCTCGCGCGGCATTGATGAGCATCGCACCCGGTTTCATTGCCGCCAGCTCTTTGGCGCCGAACATATTGCGTGACCCGGCAGTGTCGGGGACATGTAGTGTCACTATATCGGCGCTGCTCAGTAGCTTGTGGAGATCGCGCACCTGTTCGGCGTTACCCAGGGGCAGTTTGCTCACGGTATCGTAAAAACGCACCTGCATGCCAAGCGACTCGGCCAATACGCTGACTTGGCTGCCAATATTGCCGTAGCCGACAACAGCGAGTACTTTGCCGCGTACTTCGTGAGCGTTGGCGGCACTTTTTTGCCACTCCCCGCGGTGCGCGGCGGCGTTCTTGGCTGGGATTCCGCGCATCAACATAATCGCCTCGGCGATGACCAGTTCGGCGACGCTGCGCGTATTGGAGTAAGGCGCATTAAATACCACTACACCGTGGCGGCTGGCTGCGGCCAAGTCGACTTGGTTGGTGCCAATGCAGAAGCAGCCAATACCGATGAGCTTTTTCGCCGCAGAGAAGACCTCATCGCTGAGCTGAGTGCGCGAGCGGATACCGACAAAGTGCGCATCGCTGATCGCCTCCAGTAACTCATCGCCCGAGAGCGCGGTGGTGCGCTGGTCGATATTGGTATAGCCGGCGGCTTGGAGTGTTTCCACTGATGAGGGGTGTAGCCCTTCGAGGAGGAGAAATTTGATTTTCGACTTGTCGAGCGAGAAATTCAGCATAGCGTTTGGGGTCCCTACCTGTGGGTGTAAATAGTCAATCTAAGCAAAGTCGCTTATGGTAACATGCGGCGACTTTTTGCTGTTGAACTTTGCTCAATTTTGGAGGCTCGCCAGTCATGCTCCCCGCTCCGTTTATCGCCGACGTACAGTCACTCATTGGTTCCAATCGCCTGCTCGAAGAGAGCGCCGATCTGCAGCGCTATGGCGTCGATCGCACCACCGTTTGGCAGCCTGCCCCTTCGGCAATTGCGCTGCCCGGCTCGGTTGAGGAGGTCCAGCAGCTAGTGGTGCTGGCCAACCAATACGATGTAGCGGTAGTCCCCTCGGGTGGGCGCACGGGTTTGAGCGGCGGTGCGGTCGCTAAAAACGGTGAGCTGGTGATTGCCATGGATCGCCTCAATGAAGTGATTGAGTTCAACCCAATCGACCGCGCAGTCACGGTTGGTGCCGGTATGATTACCGCCAACTTACAAGATTTTGCCGAGCAGCAAGGGCTCTACTATCCGGTGGATTTTGCCTCGGCGGGCTCCAGCCAAATCGGTGGCAACATTGCCACTAACGCCGGCGGTATCAAGGTGATTCGCTACGGTATGACCCGCGAGTGGGTATTGGGATTGAAAGTGGTGACCGGCTCTGGCGAGCTGCTGGAGCTCAACCGCGGTCTGCTGAAAAACAACACCGGTTACGATATGCGCCACTTGTTTATTGGCTCTGAGGGCACGCTTGGCCTGATCTGTGAGGCGACCATTAAATTGGCGCGCCCGCCAGTCGACTTGGCGGTGTTGGTGCTCGGCGTCAACGATTTCCCCTCAATTATGTCGGTGCTGGAAAAATACACCACGGCGCTCGATCTCACCGCCTTCGAATTTTTCTCTGAAGCCGCTCTGGTCCGGGTCACCGAGCACACCGGTTTGGCGCGTCCGTTCGAGACACAGACCCCGTTCTATGCGTTGTTGGAGTTTGAGCAGGGCGGCGATCAGCTCGATGTCGCTATGGCGCTGTTTGAGGAGTGTCTAGAGGCAGAGCTGGTCAGCGATGGCGTAGTCAGCCAGAGCCTGAGCCAAGCGGCCAACCTGTGGAAACTGCGCGAAGATATCTCTGAAACACTGTGGCACTGGAAGCCGTATAAAAACGATATCTCGGTAAAAGTCTCCAAGATGCCCGATTTCATTCTCGAAGTGGATGCTCTGGTGGCCGACCGTTACCCCACCTTTGAGGTGGTCTGGTATGGCCATATTGGCGATGGCAATTTGCACCTCAATATTCTCAAACCCGATGACTTGGCGATCGAGGCGTTTGTTGAGCAGTGCAGCACGGTCAGCAGTGAGGTGTCACAACTGGTCGAGCGCTATGAGGGCAGTATTTCGGCGGAGCACGGTGTTGGCCTGTTGAAAAAGCCCTACCTCAAGCACAGCAAGAGCGAGCAAGAGGTCAATCTGATGCGCGCCATACGACACAGTTTTGACCCCAACGGCATTCTCAACCCAGGTAAGTTGTTTGACTAGCGCGGCCTATCAGCACGGCTGGATAGAGGGCGGCAGCTGCCAACTACCAGTTGGTAAGATAGTCTGTGTGGGGCGCAATTATGCGGATCACGCCGCCGAGCTCAACAACCCTATCCCCACCGAGCCGGTGCTGTTTATGAAGCCGGCAACTGCACTGTGTAGCTTGCAACAGCCACTCAGCTGGCCAGACCAGTTTGGTGCCTGCCACTTTGAGACGGAGCTAGCGCTGTTAATCGGGGCGCCGCGCGCAGAGCAGCCGACCATAGCGGGGTTGGGTCTAGCACTCGATCTTACCCTGCGCGAGCTACAAGAGACTCTCAAGCAGGCGTGCCTCCCGTGGGAAAAAGCCAAGGGGTTCGATCGCGCCTGTCCAATCACCCCGTGGCTGCCCTACTGCGACGATATCGATCTCGCCGCGCAGCAGTTTCAGCTCTACTGCAACGGCGAGATCCGTCAGCGCGGCGACAGCAGTCATATGCTGACCCCAGTGCCGGCGCTGCTCGAGGCGATTGCGCCGTTTTTTAGTCTGCAGCCTGGCGACGTCGTTTTGACCGGTACACCAGCCGGTGTCGGTCCGCTACGCAGCGGCGATCAGCTCGAGCTGCGTTGGCAGCCGCGCGCGGGGCAAGAGTACAGTTTTACTGCGCGCGCGCAGTGATGATGGATAGTGGTTCGCCAATCTACACCCACCCCTATGCAGCGCTCAGTCCAGAGCGTGTTATCGATGCGGTAGAGTCGCTGGGGTTTATCAGCGACTATCGGTTGCTGGCGCTCAACAGTTATGAAAACCGTGTCTATCAGGTCGGTATAGAGCAGTCGACACCGATCATTGCCAAGTTCTATCGGCCGCAACGCTGGAGCCGCGAGGCTATTTTAGAAGAGCACGCCTTCACCGCAGAGTTGGCTGCGGCGGAACTGCCGGTAGTGGCCCCACTGCAAATTAATGGCGCTACCTTACACAGTGACGGGGATTTTTACTTTGCACTGTTTGAGCGTCGCGGCGGCCGCGCCCCCGAACTCGATAATCTCGACAACCTCCACCTGCTGGGTAAGTTGTTGGGGCGTTTCCACGCTCAGGGGGCGGTGCAACCATTTGCTGCACGGCCTGCGCTCAGCTGGCAAGAGTTTGGTCGCGATGCGGTCGACTTTGTGGTGGCCGAAGTCATCCCCACTGAGCTGCGCGAGGCATATGCGAGTACAGCAGAGGTGTTGTTGGCGCGGATCGAGCCGCTGCTGGCAGCAGCGCAGCCGGACTTTTTGCGCAGCCACTGCGACTGCCACGGTGGCAATATTCTCTGGCGCGATGAGCGTCCGTTGTTTGTCGACTTTGACGATGCGCGGATGGCGCCGGCGATACAAGATATCTGGATGTTGCTCAGTGGCAGCCGCGACGAGCAGCGTCGTCAGCTCGACGAAATCGTCGACGGTTACGACCAATTTTTTACCTTCCAGCCGCGACAGTTAGCACTCATAGAGCCACTGCGCACACTGCGAATGATCCATCACAGCGCATGGATAGGGCGGCGCTGGAGCGACCCTGCCTTCCCGCGCGCGTTCTCTTGGTATGCGCAGCCGCGCTACTGGGGCGATCAGATACTCGCGCTGCGCGAACAGATGTCGGCGCTCGATGAGCCGGCGCTTACACTGCAGGGCTAAAGCAGCAGCGACACCACCACGGCAACAGCGATATAGACCGGTGAAATCACCCTTCCTGCACGCAAAAAATCGCGGTTGCTGTAGTTGCCCGCACTGATAATTAAGCTGTTAACTTGATGGGTGGGCATCAAAAACGAATTGGATGCACAAACCGCCACCAGTAGCGCCAGTGGGCGCGGATCGACTCCCAGTGTGTTGGCCATCTGCAGCGCGATAGGCATGAGAACTACGGTTGCGCCGATGTTGGAGAGAAACAGCGTAGTCAGCGTAGCGGCGACAGCAAATGTGGTGTGTAGCACCCAAGTGCTCGGGTGAGCTGGCAGTGCAGCGAGTAGCTCTGCAGTCAGCCAGTCAGCACTGCCGGTGTGGACAATGGCAGTGCCCAGAGGAATGAGCCCGGCGAGCAGGAATACTGTCTGCCAACTAATTGCCCGATAAGTCTGGTTGATGGTGATTACCCCGCTGACTACCAGGGCAACCGCGGCAGTGAGAAAAACCAGTGCTAGCGGCAGAGGGCTGAACAGGGCAGCTGCCAGCGCTGCCAAGGCGATAATCAAAAGTTTGCCACGCCCACCGCTGGTGGGTGTCTCCGGGAAATCGTTGTCCAGTACGGCAAATTCATCGCCGTTGCGCAGCGCCGCCAAGTCGCGCCAGCGCACATGACAAAGCAGCGTATCTCCCGCCTGCAATGACACCTCGCGCAGTTGTGAGTGGATCAGCTGTTGGCCGCGAAAAATCGCCACAGGGGTTAAACCAAACTGCTTGCGAATACGGATATCGCCAATAGCGCGGTCAATCAGTGCGGTGCCGGGGCGCACGACCACTTCGGCAAAGCCAGAGATGTCTGGGCTCAATGCCTCGTCGAGGAGCTCGTCGACAGCTTGGGTTAAGCGCAGCGCTGAGGCCAAGGCGGCAGTGGCGGTGCAGTCGCCAACAATAGCCAGTGCGCGCGTGTCAGCCAGAGAGAGCAGGCGATGTGGTGAGAGCACCACCTCATCGCTGCGCAGTGCCAGTAGCTCCACTTTATAGTGTTCTTCCAGGTCGCCTACGGTGAGATCCGATAACAGTGAGCGGTCACTGACCTTAAATTGTTGGAGCTCGCCCGAGAGCTGGTAAAGGTTCTGATAGTGAGCCAAAGAGTGGCTGTTGGTGCGCGCTGGTCGGCTCGCCGGGAGCATCTGATCCGGTAGAAAAAACCACAGTAATCCACAGCTAAAGAGCAGCGCTAAGCCGATGGGTGTCACATCCAGCAAACCAAAATGATCGGTATCAGCGGGGAGTAGATCGTTGATTAATATCAGCGGGCCAGAGCCAATCAGCGTTAAATTACCGCCGATGATAATCATAAAAGCCACCGGCATGAGCAGACGGCCCATATCGATATTTAGGCGCCGCGCCAGCCTGCTGACAATAGGAATAAACAGTGAGATCGCGGCAATGTTTTGCATTAACCCTGAGAGCAGCGCACCACCGCTGGTGATGGTCAAACGCAGCTGGCGCTCATTGGGGCGACCGCGTGCGAGTCGACGGCTCAACCCATCCATCAAGCCGCTGCGGTCGATGGCATAGCCCAGAGCAGTAATACCGATGACCGTGACCACAGCGCCGCTGGCCAAGCCGCTGTAGAGGCCATCACTGGGCAAAAGGGACAGGCTGGGGTGCTCGTTGAGAAGACCCAACAGCACAAGGATAAACAGCGCAGAGATATCTACCCGCCAGCGATCGGCAATGAAAAGAGCGGCGGTGGTTGCAGTGAGGGCCAGGGTGACAGCGATGTTGGCGTTGAATAGAGCAGTTTCGGTCATGATTAAATGCTGGGTTCTATGTGGTCACGTTAGAGTATACCTTCTGAGTACAGCGATACAGCCAAATAGTCTCCGCCAGCGCAGTTTGAGGCGGTTGTCGATCTTAGCCTGGTTTTAGCCATTATAGTTGCCTTTGAATAATCTCGGCTGAGGGGTTGGTTTTGAGCGCTGGTGACGGGTAAAATCTATTCACTAAATTATTGCTTGGCGCCGCCGGCGGCAGGCTAACGGGGAGTTTTAAATGAGTGAGATACCTGCAGAGTTAAAATATGCCAGCAGCCATGAGTGGGTGCGCGTCGAAAGTGACGGCAGTGTTGTTATCGGCATTACCGATCACGCACAAGACGAGCTTGGCGACGTGGTTTTTGTTGAGCTCCCTGAGGTCGGTAGCAACTTGGATGCGGGCGCAGAGGTCGCGGTAGTCGAATCAGTGAAAGCGGCATCAGATATCTACGCACCGATCACCGGTGAAGTTGTTGAGATCAACCCGCTGCTCGAAGATGAGCCGGAAACGGTTAATCGCTCTCCTTACGGTGACGGCTGGTTTTTCCGCATTGTACCCGCTGATATGAGCGAGATTGACGCACTGCTCGACAGTGACGGATACGCCGAGACTATTGCCTAACAGCGCGGCGTCTCTATGTTGTGGCGTGGCTTCCAGCGTACGCTGCGGATTTCTGCGCTGCTCGCTCTCTCAGCCCTCACAGCGGTCGCTGTGGCTCATTGGCAAGTTGAGCGCTGGCTTGAGCAGCAGCGCCAAGTGCTCCAGGGCAGGGGTTACATCTCCTTTGTAGGCCATTCAGTCAATCCTTTTATTGGCAGTGTCGAGCTGCGCCAGTTGCGCATAGCCACTGCCGCAAACGCCGATTACCTCTCCATTCCTTCTTTAACACTGCACGGCTTTTCTCCCTGGCAGTTGGTTTTGGGTCTATGGCCCTCAGATACGCTCACTTTTAGCGCTCCCCGTGCAGAGCTTTTTCGCCGCGGCGAGCTCTATCAGGCTTGGGCTATGCGTGTGGCGCCAGCCTGCAGTAGCAGCGGTAGTTGGGCCGACGCTCAAGTCGATAGTCGCGGCTACATTGTTGCTAAACTGCAGGGCCAACTGGGTGAGAGCGATATATTTGGCGAGTATCAACTCGATGCCACCCTGCAGTGGCAGCCGGTCGGTGCGCTGCAGGTGGTGGCTCAGTTGGCAACGCAGCGCGCCAGTATCGCCGATTTAGATTTGGCGATGTGGCCGCAGTTAGCTGGAATGTATTTGCGCATCTCACCTGACGTCGATGCTTTAAAAAGCCACTATCAACACTGTGCTGATGAGGCAGGCATCAATCTAGAGGCTTGGCGCAGTAGTATAACCAGCTGGCAGTTAGGGCCGCTTCAGGTGATTCCTCGCGAGCCTCAAGCGGTAGTCGAATGGCTGGCAGCCCCGCAAGCATTGCAACTAGATGTCGAGCGCAGCGAGTACAGCCTGGTCGAGTGGGCTGGCCTTGCCGGCGCCTATCGATTAGATCGCGGCAGCCGTCTGCAGTGGCGGGTCGGCTCCCACGCCCGGCAGCTTGAAGCTGTGGCGACATTGGCGCCGCGTCAAAGCGTCGCGCCGGATATGCCGCACAGCGAGCCGCAACAGCCTCAACCAGCCTATGCCCGTCAACCGTGGCGCCAGCTGCCGAGCGCGGTTGGCCGCAGCGTCAAAGTCTACCTGGCCCAGCGCGCCCAGCCGCACAAAGGTGAGCTAGTCGAGGTCGACGGCCGCAGCTTACTGTTACTGCAGCGCCACAGTCAGGGCGAAGTGACGCTGTCGCTGTCGCGCGACACTATTGTCCGGGTAGAAGTACTCCGCTAGGACTCTTTAACGCAGTGAAAGAATTTCCCAGCCGCGAGCCTCGGCGACCTCTCGCAGGCGCGGGTCTGGGTCGACTGCCACAGGCACCGTAACTAGCTCGAGCAGCGGTAGGTCGTTAATCGAGTCGGAATAAAAATAGCTCTGTTGTGTCGGGTCGATCGACTGTTGTTGGCACCAGCTGTTGAAACGCGTTACTTTGCCCGCTTGGAATGTCGGTGTCCCAGTTACCTTGCCGGTGTAGCGCCCGGCGACCTGTTCCGGCTCGGTGGCGAGCAGCTCTTCAATGCCTAGTCGCGCGCAAATCGGTTCGACCACAAAGCGGTTGGTGGCGGTAATGATTAGCAACCGATCCCCAGCGCTGCGGTGGCGCTCAATTAAGCTTAACGCTTTGGGCAGTATTAAAGGCTCTATGACCTCGCGCATAAATTGGCGGTGCAAGTTTTGCAGGGTTTGCATGGGATGCTGGCTCAGCGGCTCTAGGGCGAGTTCAAGGTAGGCGTGTATGTCTAAACTGCCAGCCAGATAATCCTGATAGAACTGATCATTCATGGCGCGGTAGCGCTCGCTGTCGACCAGCCCTTGGTCGACTAAAAACTCCCCCCAACTGTGGTCGCTGTCGCCACCTATCAGGGTGTTGTCCAGATCAAAGAGTGCCAGCGCCATATTTTCTGCTCGTGGTAATCGTAAGTAGTTGGGCAGAATAGCGAGGCAGCTGCTCGGTCTCAAGCACAAAACGGTGCCGCAAGTGCGCTGGCTCGAATTATCGCGCTGGGCAAACATCGCTACACTGAGTACTATTGGGTATATCAATTACGGCGGCAGCGTTAACTAGCTGCGCATAAATATCGACATGAAGCGCCACAGGTCAGTTTTGGTGGTTGCAAGAGGGAAGTGTTTTGCTCGACAAAGAGGGTTTCCGCGCCAATGTGGCTATCGTGATTAGCGATGGTTGCGGCCGGCTATTTTGGGCAAAGCGGCTTGGACAAAATGCTTGGCAGTTTCCCCAGGGTGGGATCGACGCCGGCGAAAGTCCTGAAGAGGCGCTCTACCGCGAGCTCTACGAAGAGGTCGGGTTGGAGAGCGGCGACGTCAAAATGATTGGTCAAAGCAAGCGTTGGCTGCGCTACCACATTCCTGAGCCGATGCGACGCAAGCGGACCACGCCGGTCTGTATAGGCCAAAAACAGAAATGGTATCTGTTGCAGCTCACTGCAGATACAGACAAGATTCGCTTCGACGCGGCGGGCAGCCCCGAATTCGACAGCTGGCAGTGGGTTAACTACTGGTACCCAGTGCGCTCTATTGTCAGCTTTAAAAAGAATGTCTACCGCCGAGCTCTGCAAGAATTTGCGCCAATCAACAGCCGCTTTGAGCAGCGCAGGAGCTAGTTGTGCTCGCCTCGTTGCGCTCCATTGTTCATGAGGTCAACAGTGCTCGCAGCCTGTCGGAAGTGCTCGACATTATTGTCCAGCAAGTGCGCGAAGCGATGCAGGCCGGGGTCTGTTCGGTCTACCTGTTTGATGAGAGCGATCAGCGCTATGTGCTGATGGCGACTCAGGGGCTGCGACCCGAGTCGGTTGGCAAAGTGCGCTTGGCTGCACGCGAAGGTCTGGTTGGCTTGGTCGCAGCGCGCGAAGAGCCGCTCAATTTAGAAAATGCCGATCAACACCCCTCGTTTGCTTTTTTTGAAGAGACCGGCGAGCGCATTTTTCACTCGTTTCTCGGCGCCCCCATTATCCACCACCGCAAGGTACTCGGTGTATTGGTGCTGCAGCAGGAGACCCAGCGGCGCTTCCAGCCGGAAGAAGAGGCGTTTGTCGTCACTGTGTGCGCGCAGCTCTCTGGCGCCATCGCCCACGCTGGCGCTACCGGTGCGCTGCTAGAGCTGGCCCAGCGCGGCCGCGGCCGTTCGCGCGAGACCACCTTTCTCGGTATACCCTCGGCGCCCGGCATCGGCATTGGCCGCGTCGTACTAGTTGCCCAAGAAGGTAGCCTTGGCTCAGTTCCCGAGCGCTACAGCAGCGATAGCCAGGCAGAGTTGCCGCGTTTGCAGCGCGCTCTGGCAGCAGCAGCTACCGATATGCGCAAGCTTGGCAGCGGCCTCGAGGCAAAGCTGAGCAGTGAAGAGTTGGGTCTGTTCGAAGTTTATATACGTCTGCTTGATGACCGCACCCTGATTGGCGAGGTGGAGGCTGCCATTGAGGCGGGCCAGACAGCGCAGAGTGCGTGGGCGAGTGTGATGCAGCGCCATGTGCGCACCTTCCGCAAAATGGATGACGTTTACTTGCGCGATCGCGCTGCCGATATCGATGACTTGGGTCGGCGTGTGCTCGGCTACCTGCAGCGCGAGCGCCGCGAGTCGGTGCCACTGCCGCGGCGCATTGTGCTAGTGGGCGAAGAGCTCTCGGCGACTACTCTGGCCGATATACCGATCAATCGCCTCGCGGGTATGGTCTCAGTGCGCGGTTCAAGCAACTCGCATATGGCCATTATCGGTCGTGCGCTGGGTATCCCCACGGTGATGGGCGCGGTTGATCTGCCCTGGCCGGAGCTCGAGGGCCACGAGTTAGTAGTGGATGGTTTTCGCGGCGATGTCATCACGCAACCATCGCGAGCAGTGCGGCGCACGTATGTTGGCCGCCAGCGCGAGGAAAAGCTACTCGCTAAAGATCTCGCCAAGCTCACGGGCCAGCCCTGTGTTACCTCCGACGGCCGGCCCCTGTCGCTCTGGGTTAATACTGGCCTGCGTCAAGAGAGCCGTATTTCTAAAAAAGTGGGGGCGGAAGCGGTGGGGCTCTATCGCACCGAAATCTCCTTTTTTGCTCGCAACAGCTTTCCCACTGAAGACGAGCAGGTGGCGACTTATCGACAGCAGCTGCGTGACTTTGCACCGCGCTCAGTCACTATGCGCACGTTGGATATAGGCGGCGATAAAGCGCTATCTTATTTCCCTATCGAGGAGGCCAACCCGTTTTTGGGCTGGCGCGGCATTCGTATTTCGCTGGATCACCCCGATATATTTTTAACCCAGATACGCGCCATGTTGCGCGCCAGCGCCGGGCTTAACAACCTGCGTATTCTGCTGCCGATGATCTCGAATATTCCCGAACTAGAGCAAGCTTTGGCGCTGATTGACCGCGCCTATGCAGAGCTTACCCAAGAAGAGGGCTATCAGTTGGAGGTGCCTAAGGTTGGCGCCATGATCGAAGTGCCGGCAGCGGTCTATCAAGTGCGCGATATTGGCCGTCGAGTCGACTTCTTGTCGGTGGGTACCAACGATCTGACACAGTATCTTTTAGCGGTAGACCGCAACAACCCGCGGGTTGCCGATCTCTACCACGCGATGCATCCGGCGGTGTTGCGCGCGCTGCAGATTATTCGCGAAAAAGCCGACAGTGTCGGTTGCGAGTTGAGCGTCTGTGGAGAGATGGCCGGCGATCCGCTCGGTGCAGTGCTGTTGCTCGGGCTCGGCTATCAGCGCCTATCGATGAGTGCCAGCAGTTTGCTGCGGGTGAAATCTATGCTCTCGCATGTTTCACACGCTGAGGCAAAAGCGTTGGTCAAGCGCGCCATGCGCCTTTCCGATGCGGGGCAAGTGCGCCAGCTATTTATCAAGCGCCTCGACCGCCCCGAGTTAACTAAGCTCTACCGGCCGCTGCTCAACCTTTAGCCGCGCGCCGGCAACTCTATAGTCACCTCGCCGATGATTCCTTGGGCAGTGTAACTGCGCTCGGTCATCACCGCGCTGGTATCTCTGTGCAGTTGCAGGGCTGTCATGGCGCGAGTGCCGTAATCTTCTCGCAAAATAAAAGCGGCGGAGAGCTGTTGCTCGAGAGTAAGCGGCAAGCCTGTGTTGGGCAGTTGCTCGTTCGGGTAGGTGCGCCGATCTGCCAGTAGCTCGAGAAGCGCTTCCTGTTTGAGCGCCCCTTCTTTGGACAGTTTTAGCAGAGCTTCGCGGGCAGCGCTGACCTTGGGCCAGTCGCTGTCGAGTTCGGCGTTGGAGAGGGCGTAGTGGCCGGCGTCAAGAATATCCAGCCTAGCAGCTGTGTTGCTGGCGTAGCAGAGCGTATCGCCATCGTAGAGCAGCAAATTGAAGCCGGCGTAATCATCGCCGCGCTGCAGTCGCTGTTGGGCAAATTCGCTGCTGCTGGCCGAACCGCACAAAAAGTCGCTGATTAGTTCGCCGCGGCTGTGGCGGGCGGCGGGCTGCAGTGGGTCGCGCCAATTGGTCACGGCGGCAAAGCGCCCGCGCTGATCAATCGCCAGCCAGCTACCCCCCGCCTCGAGATCGCGGCCGCCTATGATGGGCCCGTCTTCCCAGGCGTGCAGCGCTGCGCTGGGTCGAGCAAAAAACTCATCGCGGTTGGCAGCCACTATCAGTGGGGTTGCGCTGTCAGGCGCAAACTGAAGAGTGATTAAGCACATGGCCTGCATTGTACGGATTTTTTTGTTCAGTGGTGTTAGGCTTAGCGGCGA
>JBELGO010000024.1:0-18576 GCA_042091915.1 SAR92 clade bacterium
CCAGCAGTGACATTGAGCACCAGGCCAGTATCGAGCGCTTTTTGAAATAGATCGGGACAGTCGTGTTTGAGCTCTATACCAATCATTAAACCGACAGCGCGGATCTCTTTGACGGCTGGATGGTTGCCGATGCGTTCACAAAAAGCACTGGCCAGATAGAACCCAAGTTGAGCGGCGCGCTGTTCGAGCTGGTCGCGTTCTATGACATTTAGAGTTGCCAATGCAGCAGCACAGGCGAGTGGATTACCACCGAAGGTAGAGCCGTGGTTGCCTGGCTGCATTAATCCGTCGGCGCGTCTTGCAACCATGCAAACACCAATCGGCATGCCGTTGCCGAGCCCTTTAGCGGTGGTGACCACATCTGGAAGTATGGCACTGTGTTGGTAGGCGAAAAATTTTCCAGTGCGCGCATTGCCGGTCTGTATTTCGTCACAAATTAATAACCAATCGTGTTGATCGCAAAGCGCGCGCAGTCTTGGCAAATACTCTTTGTTGGGCACGCGAATACCGCCTTCGCCCTGTATGGGTTCCACCATAACTGCGCAGACATCGTTGTTATTTTTGGCTATTTCCTCGATGGCTGCGATATCGTCGTAGGGCGCGCGAGCAAAACCTGACACCAATGGCTCAAAACCGGCGTGAACTTTGCGATTGCCAGTGGCGCTGAGTGTGGCCATGGTGCGGCCGTGAAAGGATTGGTTGGTAACAATCACCGTCGGCTTGGCAATCCCTTTGCGATGGCCGTGCAGGCGAGCTAATTTGATCGCTGCTTCATTGGCTTCGGCCCCAGAATTGGCAAAGAACATATTGCTCATACCGGAGAGCGCGCGAAGTTTCTCGCCGAGTTGTTCTTGTTTGGGGATATTGAAATAGTTTGAGCAGTGCAGCAATTTGCCCGCCTGTTCAGCAATAGCGGCGGTTACCTCGGGGTGGCTGTGGCCGAGCCCACAGACGGCTATACCTGATAGAGCATCTAAGTAGCGGCGCTGTTGGTCATCCCACAGGTAGCAGCCTTCGCCGCGCACCAGTGTGGTAGAGCGCAAGCCATAGGTATTCATTAAAGCCGGTGAGGTCATTCACAGTCTCCAGCGGTAGCGGTATTAAAAATAAAAAAGGCAGCGTCGCTGCCCGTATTTTGTTTCGGTTTTCTGCCGGTGTTGGCTAATTAGCTAATGGTAACGGGCTTTATCGCCGCTGGCAATTGAGCTAGCGGGGGCGGCGCATAAAACTCCACAGGCCAGTCACTGCAAGAAGACTAAACAACACTCCGGCAATATCTACCACCCAGATACCGAACACGCCAAACAGGCGACCACTGTGCAGATCTAACATCAGCGTCTGCAAAGAGATGCCCGCTGCTTGAGTGTTCTGTTGAGAGTCGGGTAAGGCTTGTGTCGGTGCAATAGCGGTGGCGGAAAAAAGATCGATATCGAGCTGCCAGCGGCGACCATCACGGTGTAAGCCAATAACTCGGCTATCTGCGATGTCGATGGCGACTAGGCCCTCGGGCAGTCCGTCGAGCGGCGTCCAGATATCGAAAAGCTCGCCAGATGCAGTGACGACTATGAGCTCCTGTCTGCACAGCAGTAGACCGAGTTGCGTGCTGAGTTGGCCGCTGTCGAGAAGCGGAGGCGTACAGCTGGTCAGTGTTTGGTCGTCGCGATAGAGCTTGCCAATCAACTGTCCATCGACTGCATGGCTGCGCAGCTCGTAGCGTTGGTTGTACAGTGTTGCAGACGGCACAACTTGGCTATCTAGACCATACCATTTAAGCAGTGTGGGGTGGTGCAAGGTCGTTTTAGACAACCCCAAACGGTCTGTATGGTTGAGTGCAATGCCGGTAACACAGAGCAAAATCAGTAGCCAAAACAGCCCAACACCCACTTTGCTGTGCCAGCGCATGGCGGTGGAGACACGTGTTTTTTTGCCCATTTGAGCTCCCCAGTGAACCGGGCTAGTTAGATAGGCTCTAACTGTTCGGCGTAATAGAGCGCTAGTTTAGCAACTGCATTGACCGCGCGCACGGATAAGGTAGCGCCAGTAATGCCGTCGATGTTTTGACTCAGTCTGCTCTGTTCAAGGCGCGCATTGCGATATTGCGCGGTATAAGCGGGGAAGCGCACCTCCCAGCCGCGGCTCTCTCTAAAGGCGAGTATCTCGACGCCGACAATGGCGCCGCGCTCGACAACCACACCGATGGTAATAGGTCGCTCTTTGCCAATTTCGTTCATGATCCATGCGCTGCGCAAGCCATCAGTAGAGCGCTGATAGCGAACTCTCAGTCCGCTCGGTTTTCGTCCCAACAGCGGTTCTGCCGCATTTTTCAGTTCCTCAGTGAGCCACAACTGGCCGCGCTGAGTCGGTTGTTCAGCAAAGTAGCGAGCACTAAAGTCTTCCTGGCTCAAATAGACCTCGCCGTGAGCCAATGAAGCGGTCCAGTAAGAGAGCAACAGCAATAGAAGACCTGCTCCAAGACTGCGTGAAGCGCGCGAACAGCTCTGTGCTAAGTGCACTGCCATTAGAAAGAGTAGCCAACCCCAAGATTCAGGCCGTCATAACCACCGCTGGCAGCCTCTTGGTTTTGATAGTCAGCCTTGATGACCACACGCGGATGCAAGTAGTAGTTAACGCCGATATCCCATTGATTGGTGTCGCTAGCGGTACTGCTGCTGCCGGCGCTATTGTCCCACTCACTGTAGCGGGCAAACAGACCGAGCTTGTCGCTGACTTTAAAGCTAGGCTCTAAATAGAAACCGTTCTGCTTGTCGGCGCCTTGTTGAATATCGTTGATAGCAGAGTCAATATCCCACTGAGCGTAGAGCCCTTTAAGACCGAAGTCGCCGCGCTGCCAGCTAAAGTGGGTTTCCAATAACGTTGCGGAGATACTTTCCGCGCCGGTCTCGGCAAAGGTCTCTCCCTGCAGCAAGTCGGTTTGGTACTGGGCGCTGATGCTCAAACTCAGCCCGGGTACACCGGTGTAGCGCAAGCGGCCGGTGTAAGCAAAATCCGTGGCGTTGGCGTTGCCGACTTTTTGTCGGCCACTGCGGATTTTGTAGGTGCCCGTAACTTCATCGTCGCCGTTTGTAGCCGCTGGATCTAGGAATAGACCGGAATGGATAGCAGCATCGTAGCTAAAGCCTTCACCCCAGCGCCCAGAGAGGGCGGCGCCCCCCTCCCACCAGGTAGTAGGGATGATGTTTTTCTCGACATTGTTGCGTTCTACCCCAAAGAAGGTCTCAGGTTCATGCGTCTCGTTGAGCATGCCTACGGGAATCAAAAACAGGCCGAGTTTAGCCTGTTGGCGCGGAGCATAGTCCCACTCTACATAAGCTTGCTCCAGTTCGATTTCACCCGGCTGGCCATCACCGGCGATGGAGTGTTCAAGCTCGAGTTCTGAAACCAAGCGCAATTTGTCGCTAAATTGATGGTTGGCAAACAGCACGAAGCGGTGAAAGTCGATCTGATCTTTGCGACCATCTGTTTCGTCGTTGCTCAATTGGTTGTAGTGCAGTTCGCCATAACCACCGATATGGGTTTTATTGGCTGCAGCTGTAGTGACCGTTTGAAGCGATTCGATAGCCGATACCGCGACCTCGGCTTGCACTGCGGTCTCTTGGATTTGAGAGCGACTATTGGCTAGCTCATTGCGCAATTGAGCAATCTCTTGGTTCTGTTGCTGGATGAGTTGCCACATCTCTTCTAGGCTGGGTGTGTCACCGCTGGCGTTGGCCAGAGGAGTCAACAACAGTGCTGCAGCCATGGCGCTGCGCGAAAAAAGTAGAGAGGCGAGAGGTTTGGCTGACATTTGTGAGACTCCGTAGCGATTTTGAAAGCCCTGCTAATCTTTGTAAATGATAACCGATATCATTTGCTAAATGCAAATGGTTCTCATTTAGATTGAGGAAGGTCGCTACATTTACTGCCTCGCTAAAATAAACACAGCTGCCCATTCCCGAACTCTCAGGTATTGGTTAGAATACCCGACTTATTTAGTAGACTATTAGAGGTGCAGTGCATGGACATCATGGAAACCATTAAAGATCAGGTCGAGAATAACGCTATCATTTTATATATGAAGGGCTCTCCCAATCAGCCGCAGTGTGGCTTTTCGGCGCGCACCGTACAGGCGCTGATGGCCTGTGGGCAGCGTTTTGCCTATGTCGATGTACTCAGCAACCCAGAAATACGCGCCAATTTGCCGCAGTATGGCAACTGGCCTACCTTTCCGCAGTTGTGGGTGCAGGGCGAGTTGGTAGGTGGGTGTGACATCATTACAGAAATGCACGAAGCGGGTGAGCTCAAGCCGTTAGTGGATGAAGCTATGGCTGGACAGCCAGAGGCGTAATAACTTTAGGCTTTAGGGTCGCTATAGCTTAGATTATATTTTTTTATTGGCTGCGCGCAGCATACCGTGCGACCATATTTTTAGTGTGGACAAACGCTGTTCTTCGCTAAGAATCTATCTTTAATCACTACTTAGGAGATTTACCATGGGTGTACTAGTTGGTCGTCCGGCTCCGGACTTCACCGCAGCAGCAGTATTGGGTAACGGCGAAATCGTCGACAGCTTCACTTTGAGTGAAGCAATCAAAGGCAAAAAAGCGGTTATCTTCTTTTACCCGCTCGACTTCACCTTTGTTTGCCCGTCAGAGCTGATCGCATTTGATCACCGCTACGAAGAGTTTGCCAAGCGCGGCTGTGAAGTGATCGGTGTTTCCATCGATTCTCAGTTCAGCCATAACGCCTGGCGCAACACTCCTGTCAATGAAGGTGGTATCGGCCCAGTTAAGTACACTCTGGTAGCTGACGTCCGCCACCAAATCTGCCAGGCGTTCGATGTAGAACACCCCGAGGCCGGTGTTGCTTTCCGCGGTTCGTTCTTGATCGACGAAGATGGCCTAGTCCGTCACCAAGTAGTCAACGACCTGCCGCTCGGCCGCAACGTCGATGAGATGTTGCGTATGGTCGATGCACTGGCGTTCAACCAAGAGCACGGCGAAGTCTGCCCTGCAGGTTGGCAGCAAGGCGATAAAGGTATGGATGCGTCACCTTCAGGTGTTGCCTCTTACCTGGCTGAGAACTCAGAAAAATTGTAATTCTCTAAAAGCCAATAAAAAAACCCGCCATTTGGCGGGTTTTTTTATTGCTCTTCAAACCTTGCGCGGAGTTGGCCGCCACGGTCTAGTCACCCGGTGATGGCTGGCCAGCAGCGGTTTATCTTGATGCGCAAAGTGGATGTCTAGAGCCATCTCGACCACCGGAAAGGCGAGTTCGCCCCAGGGGATTTCGTTTGGGTGGAAGAGGGCCACTTCGCTGGATTCGGCTGTGGGGGCAAACGCTTTCTCGGTGAGATGGCCGCGGTAGAGTATATAAACCTGATCGATGTAAGGGATGTCGAAAATGCCCAGAAGATGGCAGTTGTCAACTTGAGCCAGAGATTCTTCATGGCACTCTCTAAGTGCCCCCTCGAGAGAAGTCTCACCATTTTCTAAAAAACCTGCAGGTAGCGTCCAAAAGCCTCGTCGCGGCTCAATGTCGCGACGGCAGAGCAGTATTTGCTCGCCCCAGATCGGTAGTACACCGGCAATAATCTTTGGGTTTTGATAGTGAATCATCTCGCAGTTCGAACAGATATGGCGTTGACGATTATCGCCGTCGGGTATCGCCTGGCGGGTGGCGGCACCGCAGTCAGTACAGTAATTCATGGCGCTCTCCTGCGACAATAACGATAGAAATAGGCTCAATGCATACCCTGCTAGAGGCTAGGAAGGTATACTAAAAATTATGTTAACAACGCTTATTCAACAGCTGCAGCGCTATCCATTAGCTGCTCACGCGCCGCGTCCAGCTCTGCGCAATGCCGCTGTTCTTGTCGGTTTGCACGGCAGCGAGCAACATCCCCAGCTCATTCTGACTGAGCGCGCCGCGCATCTCAACAGCCATGCAGGTGAAGTGGCGTTTCCGGGTGGAATGTATGAGAGCCAAGATAGGCATCTTTTAGATACAGCGCTGCGCGAGACTGACGAAGAGATCGGTCTGGCCCGTGGATTAATCACTCCGTTGGCGACACTACCTGCGGCAACTCCCAAGCGCAGTGATGTCTGGGTGACCCCGTTTGTCGCCAGGGTAGAGGAGCCATTTGACCTGACACTGGATCCGTCTGAATTGAGTGCGGTATTTTCAGTGCCGCTGACGCACTTTATGGGGAGTGATCGTTACGATTACTTTGATATCGATGTTCGTGGCGAGCCGGTCGCTTTTCCCTTTATCGACTTTAAAGGTTATCGAATTTGGGGGTTCACTTTGGGGGTTATTGTCGAGATGCTCAACGACTGTTTGGCAGCTGACATCCGTTTGCGTTACCCTGCCGGCTTCGCCAGAGACCGCTCTGTGGCGATAGAAAAAAAGACTGCTGCCAACACGGGCAACTAGAAACATCGAGGACTCTATGAACTCTCCAGACTCAAGCGCGTCACCGTGCGTCTCTATCTGCTTGCTCAACGATGACGATATCTGTGTCGGCTGCTACCGCAGTGCGGACGAAATTCGCCTCTGGGTGAGTTACGATCAAGAGCAGCGCGCCGAAGTTAACCGTCTCGCACTAGAGCGCGGCAAAGAGCTCAACCCGTTCAGTTGAGCAGTGCCGATTAATCTTCCACTGAGCTATTTTGAACAACGCTCACTTCAAACTGTTCAATCATATTGCCCTGAATGAGCAGGGTGGTGAAACGGTAGTTGTTGAGTGCAAAGCAGACGTTGCCCTCGGGAATGCTCTCTAAAAGCTCTAAAGCCAATCCATTGAGTGTTTTGGGGCCATCTTTAGGTAGAGACCAACCAGTCGCTTTGTTGATGTCGCGGATAGATGCAGCGCCATCGATGCGGTAGTTATGCTCATTAATCTGCTCTATCTCGCTCTGCTCGGCGATACCGCTATCAGTGAAGTCGCCAACAATCTCCTCGAGGATATCCTCTAGCGTTACCAATCCCTGTACTTCACCGTATTCGTCGACGACAGCGGCAAAGCGGCGGCGAGTCTCTTTAAAGTTAATCAGCTGGTTGGCCAGTGAGGTACTCTCAGGTATGAAATAGGCCTCTTCGGCAAAGCGCTTGAGGGCGCTGTGAGTGACGCTCTCCCCGCGCAGAAGATGGTTGAGTTTGCGCACGTGAAAAACACCGATCCAATTGTTGATATCGCCCTGATAGAGTGGGATGCGGGTAAAGTCACTGGTTACCAGTTGTTCGACAATCTCTTCGATAGGGCTGTCCAGGTTAATGCCTTCAATCTCCGCTCTAGGGATCATGATGTCCTCAACCGTTACCGTCTCTAAGTCGAGCAAGCCTTTAAGCATGTTTTGGTGATCGCCAGAAATTTTGTGGCCGCTGGCATCGACAACTGTGCGCAGCTCCTCGGTGTCGAGCGCATCATCGTGGCCTTTCTCTGGGTCAAAGCCGAGCATGCGAATTAGAGAGTTGGTGAGTTTGTTGATGGCCCAGACCAGCGGCGCCAGAATCTGCGATAGAGGGCGCAATACGTGGCTGGCTTTGAAGGCTACCCATTCGGGATTTTGTGCGGCGATCGTTTTGGGGGTAACCTCGGAAAACACTAACATCATGATGGTCAGTGCCGCAGTCGCCACCCACGGCCCGGCGACTTCTCCCACATAGATGACGGCCAAGGCATTGGCCATGATGGCGGCGAGAATATTTACGGCATTGTTGCCGACTAAAATTAGACTGATGAGCTTGTCTGGTGTGGCTAGCAATTTGGCTGCGCGGCGCGCACCAGAGCTCTTTTTGCGCTGATGTTTAAGGCGGTAGCGGTTGAGTGACATCATGCCGGTTTCAGAGCCGGAGAAGAAGGCTGATACGCAGAGCAGCAGCATCAGTGTCAGCCAGAGGGTAAGCGTTTGTGAATCTTCCAAGAAAAACAGTCCTTAAATAACAGTGAGGCTGGCAATGGTCGCCCAGAAAGGCGGAACTGACAAGGGAGTTAGAGCAGTACCTCGAGTACAAATTTACTGCCAACATAACCTAGCACAATGGCAGCAAAGCCGGCCCAAGTTAGTCGCACCGCAGTGTATCCGCGCCAGCCGCGTTGATGGCGGCCCCACAACAAGATACTGAAGAAGACCCAAGCAATTAGCGAGAAAACTACCTTGTGTATTAGGTGTTGCGCAAAAAAGTCGTCGTAATAGAGGAATCCACTCAGCAGCGAAAGTGTCAACAACAGCTGCCCAAACCAGATGAATTCAAACAGTAAGGACTCCATGGTTTGCAGCGGTGGCAGACGGCGCATAAAGGCATTTTGATGTTTGTGATGAAGCTGCCAATCTTGATAGGCAACCAGTAACGCCTGCAGTGCGGCTACGGTCAACAGACTGTAGGCCAAAAGAGAGATGACAATATGACCCTGCAAATGCGCTGAGGCTGCGATAGGAGTGCCTTGCGGGGAGAGAACAGCGACAGCTAAAAAAAGCGCAGCAGCAGGCAGCAAAAGCGGGTAGAGGTTGTGAATCGGTTTGCGCACAGAGCTGACCATAACAATAAGATTAACCACAGCACTGATCAGCGCGAGGACTTTGGGCAGGCTTAAATCGAGACCCTCGCTGCTGCGCAACAACTGGTGGGCGGCCAAAAGATGGAGGGCTACAGAGAGCGCCAGTATTGCAGTAAAAGCTGGGCCGCGAGCACTCTGTAGTTGGCCGCGGCGCAACAAAAAAGAGGCGGCTGCGTAGCCGAGAAGCGTCAACATGACTAGCAGTGTTGGCGTGCCTGTAGGATTTATCATCAATGTATTTAGAGCCATCATGGGCACCCTTTAGATCAGTAGTAGAGTTTGTCACAATAGCGCCCGCGGGTGAAGCGATAGCGTCGCGTATACCTCTAAATTTGCTCAGCTTTTAGTTATACTGTCGAGCTGAAATTTATCGTGGAAATTCTCTATGGCCATTTTTGATTCCTTGAGCGACAGGCTCTCCGCCTCGCTGAAAAAGATTACCGGCAAAGCAACGCTGTCAGAGGCGAATATTGCCGACACTCTGCGCGAGGTGCGCACCGCTCTGCTCGAGGCGGATGTCGCCTTGCCAGTGGTCAAACATTTTGTCGAGCAGGTTAAAGAGCGCGCAGTGGGCAAAGAGGTTAGCGCCAGTCTTAATCCGGGGCAGCAATTTCTCAAGATTGTTCAGAGCGAGCTAGAAACTATGATGGGCGGCGAGAATGCCGCCCTTGATTTGGCGGCTCAGCCACCAGCAGTCGTGCTGATGGCGGGTCTGCAGGGGGCGGGTAAAACTACCTCGGCGGCCAAGTTGGCGCGCTATCTCGCCGAGCGGGAGAAGAAAAAGGTGATGCTGGTGTCGGTGGATATTTACCGTCCCGCCGCCATCGATCAGCTCGAGAGGCTCTCATCTGAGGTGGGTGCGACATTCTTCCCATCCACAACCGAGCAACAGCCCACGGCGATTGTTGAAGCTGCGTTGGCAGAGGCCCGCACTCAGTTCATAGATGTTGTGATTGTCGATACTGCGGGGCGCTTGCACGTAGATGGCGAAATGATGGCGGAAATAAAAGCAGTCCATGCAGTCGCCAAGCCGATTGAGACGCTTTTTGTTATCGATGCGATGATTGGCCAAGATGCAGTCAATACCGCCAGCGCTTTTAACGAGGCTCTGCCCCTTACCGGTGTGGTATTAACCAAGGTGGATGGCGATACTCGCGGTGGTGCGGCTCTGTCGGTCCGCCATGTGACCGGCAAACCGGTTAAATTCCTCGGCGTGGGGGAAAAGGTCGACGCGCTCGAGCCATTCCATCCTGAGCGGATCGCCTCGCGTATTCTCGGTATGGGTGATGTGCTCTCGCTGATAGAAGACGTAGAGCGCAAAGTTGATAAAGCCAAAGCGGAAAAATTGGCGAAAAAGGTCGTTAAAGGCAAAAGCTTTGATCTAGAAGACCTGCGCGATCAACTACAGCAGATGCAAAATATGGGTGGTATGGCGGGCATGCTGGATAAAATGCCCGGCATGGGTGGGATGAGCCAAGCGTTGGAGCAGTCAAATGCCGGCGCCCAGTTTGGCAAAATGGAAGTAATTATTAGCTCGATGACCCCCGCAGAGCGCCGCAATCCCGACCTGCTCAATGGTTCGCGCAAGCGTCGAATTACACTGGGTTCTGGCACGACCATTCAAGATTTGAACCGCCTGCTTAAGCAGCACAAGCAGATGGCCAAGATGATGAAAAAGATGAAGGGTAAGGGCATGCAGCAGATGATGCGCGGCATGGGCGGCATGATGGGGCAGGGCGGTATGCCCGGTGGTGGCTCGATGCCGGGTGGCGGTATGCCACCCAAAGGTTTTGGTGGTTTTTAGTCGCCGCTTTTAACAGTTTCAATCTGTTGCGGTTTGACGTAAAATGCGCGCCCGCTGTCTGGAGTGGCCTAGTTTGCCCTTCAAAGCTGGACACAATTAGCTAATTTAACTGTTCGTACCTGCCGGCAGGCGGTTCGATAATAGGATTTTACAGATGGTAACTATTCGCTTGGCCCGTGGCGGCGCAAAAAAACGCCCCTTCTATCACATCACTGTCTCTGACTCTCGCAATGCTCGCGACGGTCGCCATATTGAGCGCATTGGTTTCTTCAACCCGGTTGCCCGCGGCAATGAAGAGCGTCTGCGTCTCGATCTTGAGCGCGCTACTTTCTGGCAGGGCCAGGGCGCACAAGTCAGCGATCGCGTTAAAGCGCTGCTGAAAGAAGCGAGCAAGCAAGCCGCTTAAGACGATGAGTAGTGAGCGCCACGATCTGATGGTCATTGGCCGCCTCACTGCTGTCTACGGAGTGCGCGGCTGGGTAAAAGTGCACGGTTTTGGCGATGATCCAGAGCAAATCTTTACTTATCAGCCCTGGTATCTACCCGAGCACGATGGTCAGTGGCGACAGCTAGAGATTGATGAGTGGCGCCGACACGGCAAAGGTCTGGTCGCTCACATAGCGGGAATTGACGATCGCGATGTGGCTCGCGAACTCTGTCAGAGGGATATTTTCGCCCCCCTCGAGGTTTTGCCTGAGTTGCCCGCAGGCGAATATTACTGGCGGGACTTAATTGGTCTACGCGCAGTCACTACGGCAGGTGTCGATTTGGGCGTGGTGGATACACTGCTCGCTACTGGCGCCAATGATGTGCTAGTTATCGCCGCAGATCAGAGCAGTTGTGACGACCGCGAGCGTCTGCTCCCGTACAGCGACAGCGTAGTGCAAGAGGTCGATCTCGATGGTGCGCAGTTGCGTGTTGATTGGGATCCCGAATTTTAAATAGCGTGGTGTTGCCATGAAGATTGCAGTCATCACGTTGTTTCCGGAAATGTTTGAAGCTGTCACCGAATACGGTGTCAGTGGCCGTGCGGTAGTGCGCGGCACGGTTGAATTGGCTTGCTTTAACCCGCGCCAATTTACCCGCGACCGGCACCAGACCGTGGATGATCGCCCCTATGGTGGTGGTCCGGGCATGGTAATGCTGGCAGAGCCTTTGAGCTGTGCAGTTTCTGCCGCTCGCGAGTGGTTGCAGGGTTGTGGTTTGGATGCTCAGCAGTGTCCAGTAGTCTATCTCTCCCCGCAGGGGCGCGTGGTAGATCAGGCGTTGCTGCAGGCGAGTAGCGAGTGGCCCGGTATTATTTTTATTGCCGGCCGTTACGAAGGAATTGATGAGCGCTTTATAGAGCGTGAAGTCGATTTTGAGTGGTCGGTTGGAGATTACGTGGTCAGTGGTGGTGAGCTCCCCGCCATGTTGGTGATCGATGCCATGGTGCGTCTATTGCCGGGGGTTTTGGGTCATGCCCAATCGGCTGAACAGGATTCGTTTTCTGCCGGTTTGTTGGATTGCCCACACTACACCCGCCCGGTCGAGTATCTGGGTGAGGCGGTCCCTGAGGTTTTGTTGTCAGGAGACCACAAAAAAATTGCGCGTTGGCGCACAGAGCAGTCGCTGAGGCGCACTGCACTGCGCCGACCAGAGTTGTTGGACCGGCTGGAGCTCACCGATGAGCACCAGTCATTACTCAAGGAGATGAGTGCCGCGCTGGTCAATGAGGGCAAAGGATAAGTCCTCCTCTTGATGCAGAGCTCTAAAACAGGCGGCTTGCCGCCAACCATAACGTGTCGCTCGGCGACCATAGTGAGGAGCAAAAAATGAGTAACAAAACCCCGATCATTGCTGCGCTTGAAGCGGAGCAGATGAGCAAAGAGATCCCAGCCTTTAGCCCCGGTGATACCGTTGTGGTTCAAGTGCGTGTAAAAGAGGGCGCTCGCGAGCGTCTGCAGGCCTTTGAAGGCGTGGTTTTAGGTAAGCGCAACCGCGGCCTCAACTCTGCGTTCACTGTGCGTAAAATCTCCAGTGGTATCGGTGTCGAGCGCACCTTCCAAACTTTCAGCCCATTGGTAGAAAGTATCACTGTTAAGCGTCGCGGTGCTGTCCGTCGCGCCAAGCTTTACTATTTGCGCGAACGTTCAGGACGCTCTGCACGTATCAAAGAGAAGCTCAACTAAGCAGCGTCTCAAAAAACGGTCTCTTCGGAGGCCGTTTTTTTTTGCCCCTAAAAAATTGAAGCATAAAAAAAGCTATCTCTAGTACAAAAAGTTCTATCGGGCGAAGTTTAGTGTGAGCGGCTTCAGCATGATAAGAAGTTACTTTAAGTTGTTGAGTCAGGCTTATGTTTTCAAAAAGTAAAAAAAAAGGCTATTTCCACCTTGGTGATGGGCTGCCTCCCCACTCGCTAACCCTATTGTTTTTAAACGATTTTTTCTGATACCTGAGAGTTGACTTTGATTTCATAGATCAATAATGTAAACAAATGGAAAAAAGTGGGTAAAAGTGGGTCACGGTGAATATTGTGGCTTGCTCTGTTAAGGCTGGGCAGTTTGTCGGCCGGCAGCTCACAAACAACAGGGGTGTAGGGCGTGTTTAGAGGCAGTGATCCAATCAATATGGACGCGAAAGGGCGGATGGCTATTCCGACCCGTTACCGCGCCCTATTGGCGGAGCTCTGCGCCGGTGAGTTAGTCATTACTATCGATATGAAATCGACCTGCCTGACTCTATCGCCACTGCCCGAATGGCGCCGCTTCGAAGAGAAGGTGTCGGCGCTGCCGGCGTTAGATCCTCTCGGTGAGATGCTCAGCCGGTTTGTCGTTGGTCAAGCCAAAGATCTTCAGTTGGACGGCAACGGCCGTGTGTTGCTGCCAACCGAGCTGCGCGAATACGCGCAGTTAGAAAAAAAGCTTGTGCTCGTGGGGCGTACTCAGCGTCTCGAGATCTGGAGTGAGGAAAACTGGAATCGCGAGCGCGAGAAATCGCAACAGAGCTATCGCGATATGCTCCAAGAGCCAGGCGCTATCAGTGATGCGCTAAAAAATCTCTCCTGGTAGCGGTGACAGTATGAGTGAACATACAACAGTCCTGCTCGATGAGGCGGTCGCTGCGTTAGTGGTAAACCCCGATGGTTGCTATGTCGATGGCACTTTTGGTCGCGGTGGTCACTCTGCGGCGATCTTGGCCAAGCTTTCTGAAAATGGCCGTCTACTGGCGATAGACAAAGATCCATCCGCTATTGCCGCCGGTAGAGAGCGTTTTGCCGGCGAGTCGCGCATCGAATTGATCCACAGTTCCTTTGCCGAGATTGCAGAACAATTAAAAGCGCGCGATCTATGGGGTAAAGTTGACGGATTGTTGGTTGATTTGGGCGTCTCTTCTCCACAGCTCGATGAGGCAGAGCGCGGTTTTAGTTTCCTTCGCGACGGCCCTCTCGACATGCGCATGGATACCTCCAGTGGCCTGTCGGCAGCTGAGTGGTTGGCGGATGTCGATGAAGGCGAGTTTGCCGATGTCCTTTTTGAGTTGGGTGAGGAGCGCTTTGCTCGACGCATGGCAAAGGCGCTTGTTTTGGCCAGGGCCAAGCAGCCAATTACTCGCACCGTTCAATTGGCTGAGCTGTTGGCCGCAGCTCACCCGGCTTGGGAGCGCGGCAAGCATCCGGCAACCAAGGCGTTTCAGGCGATAAGAATCTTCATTAACCGAGAGCTGGCAGATTTAGATCAGCTGCTCGCAGACTCTATTGACTGTTTGGCTATCCAAGGCCGTTTGGTTGCGATCAGCTTTCATTCGCTGGAAGATCGCCGCGTTAAGCGCTTTATCCGCGATCAGCAGCGCGGCAGACAGTTGCCGCGTAATTTACCTATCCCCGATGCGGAGCGCGGCGCTCGACTGCGCAAAGTGGGTGGAGCTATTAAGCCCAGTGCCAGCGAAATAGAGCGCAATGTGCGCGCTCGCAGTGCGGTAATGCGAATTGCGGAGCGCACGGCGTGAGCAGTGCGGCGCGCAATACTCTGGCGGTAACGCTGCTGTGGGTGTCGGTGCTGGTGTCTGCGCTGGCGGTCGCCTGGGCGAGCTATGAAAATCGCTCGGCGTATAGCCGTCTGGCTGAATTGCAGCGGATTGGTGAAGGGTTTCAAGAGCAGTACCGCTATTTGTTATTGGAGCAGAGTGCCTATGGCTCTATGCAGCGTGTTGAGAGCGTCGCCGCGCAACAGCTCGGTATGCGCGCAGCTCATCGCAGCGAAATCACTGTAGTCTTCGGAGGTGTCCGATGACTGCAGTGCAAAGCAGTTTAGCTGTGCCGCGTTGGCGTTTTTTACTTCTTCTCGTCGGCTTGGTTGCCATGCCGGGTCTACTGCTTTTCAAAGTCGCCGCCTTGCAAGTGCTGCCTTCAGAGCAGCGCGGCGCCGAGTTTCTTCAGGATCAAGGCGAGCGGCGCACACTGCGCGAGGAGCGCGTTCCCGCTTATCGCGGTGAGATTAGCGACCGCAACGGAGCTCCGCTCGCGGTCAGTACGCCGGTCTCCACCTTGCTGGGCAATATGGTCGCAGCAGATGGCCGCTGGAGCTCTAAGCAAGTTGCTGCACTGGCTGAATTAATCGATGAGCCGGTAGCGAAATTACAGCGTCGTCTTGAGGCTAATAAAAAGAACCAGCATCTCTACATTGCGCGGCAGCTGCCTCTACAGGTGGCCGAGCAGGCGATGGCTTTACAGTTGCCCGGATTGCGCGAGCAGCGCGAGTACAAGCGATATTATCCTGCGGGCGAGGTTGCGGCGCAGCTGGTAGGGCTGACCGATATTGACGATCGCGGCATTGAGGGACTGGAGAAGAGCTACCAACAGGTATTGGCCGGTCAGCACGGGCTTGTGCAGGTGGTCAAGGACCGCAGCGGTCGGACGATAAAAAGCGTTGCGCAGTTGAAAGAGCCCAAAATGGGCGAATCACTGCGTCTGACCATAGATCTGCGCGTGCAGTACGCGGCGTATCGGGCGTTGAAGCAGGCCGTTAAGGAGCATCAAGCCGAGGGCGGTTCAGTGGTGGTGCTGGATGTGCAGACTGGGGAGGTGTTGGCGATGGCCAACCAGCCATCTTTTAACCCCAATGACCGCACTGGTCTCAACTTGGCAGCGGTCCGCAATCGCGCCGCTCAGGATATGCTTGAGCCGGGCAGCACCGTTAAGCCGCTAGCGCTTCTGGCTGCTTTAGAGAGCGGTCAGTTTACGTTGGACAGTCAGATCGATACGCATCCTGGTTCGCTCAAAGTAGATTACAAAACCTTTACTGACCACAGCAATTACGGCGTTCTTGACCTGGCTGGTGTGCTGATCAAATCGAGCAATGTCGGCACTACCAAAATCGCTCTAGAACTTGCGCCAGAGCAGATTCGGGATCTCTATCAGCGCTTTGGTTTTGGTCGTCCAGTTGGGCTAGGTCTGCCCGGTGAGACGGCGGGCAACCTGCCTGCGCATCGGCGCTGGGATGATGTCACACGAGCTAATTACGCCTTTGGCTATGGCTTGCAGGTCTCTGCTCTGCAGTTGGCAAATGCTTATTTAAGCCTGGCTAATGATGGTCGTGAGCGCCCCTTAAGTCTCGTTAAGCCACTGCTTGGCTTCGAGTCTCAGCAAGTGGCAGATCCGCAAGCGTCTGGTCAAATTCGTAAAATGCTCGCCGGGGTCGTCGAGGAAGGCGGTACCGGAACTCGCGGGCAGTTGGACGGCTACAGCAGTGCAGGTAAGACCGGCACGGTGCACAAAGCGTCTGCCGCGGGTGGCTACCACAGTGATCGCTATATGTCGGTCTTTGCAGGAATGGCGCCGGTAGAAAAACCACGCGTCGTCACGGTGGTTGTTGTCGATGATCCGCGCGCGCGCGGCTATTTTGGCGGTGAAGCAGCAGCGCCTGTGTTTGCGGATGTCACTTCAACGGCTCTGCGCTTAATGCAGGTGACCCCCGATGCGATAGACAAACCCGAGCGGCTCGCCGGAGGTGCGCTGTGAGCAAAAGTTGGAACAGCGTTAATTTGCTCGCGCAGTGGACGGCTGATGGTATTGTCGCAAGCGCCGATGGCGAGTGGAATGTAGAGCTCTGCTCAGGTGCCAAGATAGTTTGCGACAGTCGCTCAGTAGAGCGCGGCGATCTGTTTGTGGCGCTGAGTGGAGATGCTCACAATGCTCTCGATTTCTTGCCGGAGGCTGTGGCTGCCGGTGCAGTTGCGGTTGTCGTTGACAGCGGTGCGCAGCTGCCTGCTGCCCCCGCGCTGCCTGTGGTGCGGGTTGAGCAGTTGGCGCAGCAGTTGTCCGCTTTGGCCGGAAGTTTCTATCGCCACCCCTCAGAACAGCTCAAGGTGTTGGGTGTTACTGGCACAAACGGTAAAACGACTGTCTGTCAGCTGCTCGGTCAGCTGCTTGCTCGTCTTGGTGCGCGGGCGGCTACCATAGGTACGCTCGGAGCAGGTCCGGTCGGTGAGCCGTTGCGGGCAACGGGTATGACCACCGCCGATGCGTGTACTACGCAGCGCCTGCTCGCCGAGTTTGTGGCGGAGCAGATCGAATATGTCGTCATGGAGGTCTCTTCTCACGCTCTCGATCAGGGTCGCGTCGCGGCGGTGAAATTTGAACAAGCCATTTTTACTAATTTATCGCGCGATCATCTCGACTATCATCAGACTTTGCAGCGCTATGCTGCGGCCAAGGCGCGTCTTTTTTCCATGCCTGGCTTGTCAAAAGCTGTCCTTAATAGTGACGATGCTGCCAGTAGTTTTATGGCGACCGCAATTGGCAAACAAACTAAAGTGAGTCATTACAGTGGCGCCGGGATTGAATCTAATTTGCGCTGCGTGGCGGCCGAGTTTGATGGTGATGGTTTCACTGCGCAGCTTCAGCCGGGCAAGCGGAATACGTCGATAGAGGGTTCGGTTGTCAGTGTTCGATCATCTCTACTGGGTGAATTCAACTTGGCAAATTTGATGGCGGCAGTCAGCAGTGCTGTAGCTGAAGGGTGGACGCTTGAGGAGATTGCTGCACAGGTACCCCTTTTAGAGCCGGTAGCCGGGCGCTTGCAACGCGTTAATCAAAGTGATCTGCACGGGCAACCGTTGGTGGTTGTAGATTATGCCCACACTCCTGACGCTCTAGAGAAGTTATTGGCGGCATTGAACCCAGTGACAGAGGGTAAGCTGTGGTTGGTGTTTGGCTGTGGCGGGGAGCGCGACAGTGGCAAGCGACCGCAAATGGCTCGCTCTGCTGAGCGCGGAGCTGATCGCATAGTGGTCACCAGCGACAATCCTCGCAATGAGCATCCGCAGGCAATTATTGACCAGATAATGGCCGGTTTTGAGTCGCTTGACAGCGTGCAGGTGGAGCTTGATCGCTGCCGGGCTATCCACCGCGCGATTCTCTCTGCGAATGCGCTGGATACGGTTGTGATAGCGGGTAAAGGACATGAAGCGCACCAGTATATTAAAGGTAAGAAGTTACCGTTTGATGATCTATTAGTTGCTCGCTCAGCGTTGCAAGAGCGTCTCACTGCTGAGCAGCCAGCGGCACAAGGAGAGATGGCGGGGGGCGAATCATGTTAGCTCGACGCTCTCTGTTGGATATTGCCGAGCGTTTCGGCGGCACGCTGTGGAGCAGCGATGGTCTGGCGGCAGTGCCGACAGCCGAGTTTGACGGCGTATCAATCGATAGCCGCAGGGTGGCAGCTGGCGATTTGTTCGTGGCTATTCAGGGCGATAAATACGACGGTCATCAATTCATTGCCGAGGCTCAAGAAACTGCAGCAGCGCTGGTGGTCTCGCGTCCGCAGCCCGAGTCTTCCCTGCTGCAGTGGATAGTTGAAGACACCACCGCAGCACTGGGGCAGTTGGCTCACTTTGAGCGCGAACATTTTGAATTTCCGGTTATTGCGCTGACTGGAAGCTCTGGCAAGAGCTCCGTCAAAGAGATGTGCGCCGCTATATTGGGGCGCAAGGCGCCTACACTGGCCACAGTGGGCAACCTCAACAATCAGTTTGGTGCGCCGCTGACACTGCTGGCTGCAAAGCCCGAGCACCGCTATGGCGTTATAGAGTTGGGAGCCAGCCGTGTCGGTGATATCTCCGAGCTAGCTGTGCTGGTCAATGCCGATGTGGCGCTAGTCAATAATATTCAGCCTGCTCATGTCGAAGGATTTGGGTCGCTAGAGGCTATTGCGCAAGAGAAAAGCGCTATTTATCG
>JBELGO010000024.1:18676-20502 GCA_042091915.1 SAR92 clade bacterium
CTGACTTCGGCTGTTGGCGCCGAGCTGATGGATATCGCCGCGGGGCTAAGTGCAGCAACTACACTCTCGGGGCGCTTAACGGTCGAGAAACTCACCCCGCAGCTGACTCTTATTGACGACAGTTACAACGCCAATCCTGGCTCTGTGGCTGCGGCCGTTGATCTGCTCGCAGGTATGCGCGGGCTGCGGATTTTAGTCTTAGGTGATATGGCCGAGCTCGGCGACCAAGCTCAAGAGTGGCACAAGCGCACCGGCATTTACGCTGTCGAGAAATCGATCGATAGCGTATTTTCAGTGGGTGAGTTGGCGGCACTGGCTGCAGATGCAGCGCAAGGAGAGCAGTTTGCTAGCTGCGAGGATTGTTTAGAGAGGTTGCTGGAAATCGCAAGCCAGGCGGCTGATGTGACTGTGCTGGTAAAAGGCTCGCGCAGTGCCGGTATGGATAAATTGTGTGCGCAGTTGCGCGCTGAGGTGTGTGACTGATGTTGGTTTGGTTGTCAGAGTATCTACAGCAGTTCTATCCGGCCTTCAATGTGCTTAGTTACCTAACCCTGCGAGCAATATTAGCTGTACTCACGGCACTCGTTTTTAGCTGGTGGGCGGGTCCCAAATTGATTGCCAAGTTGAATGCGCTGCAAATGGGCCAAGCGATTCGCGATGACGGTCCGCAGACACATTTAGCTAAAGCCGGCACCCCGACCATGGGCGGTGTGTTAATCCTCTTAGCGATCATTGTCAGTACGCTGTTGTGGTCGGATTTAACCAACCGTTTTGTCTGGGTAGTGGTCGGTGTCACTCTCGCGTTTGGCCTTGTTGGCTGGGTTGACGATTACCGTAAAGTCGTCGAAAAAGATCCGCGCGGTCTACCTGCGCGATGGAAGTATTTTTGGCAATCCTTGGCAGGTTTGGCCGCAGCAGTGTTTCTCTACAGCAGTGCTCAGTCGCCAGTAGAGCTCGAGTTGATTGTGCCCTTCTTCAAAGAGGTGGCGATTCCCCTGGGAGTTGGATTTGTTGTATTGAGCTATTTCGTCATTGTCGGCACCAGTAACGCGGTCAATTTGACCGATGGGCTCGACGGTTTGGCGATACTGCCAACAGTACTGGTCGGTGGTGCACTCGGTCTGTTCGCTTATCTCAGTGGCAACGTTCAGTTCGCCAGTTATCTGCATATCCCCTACGTCAACGGCTCCGGTGAGTTGATCATTTTTGCTGCGGCTCTGTGCGGTGCGGGGCTGGGTTTCCTCTGGTTTAACACTTATCCAGCCATGGTGTTTATGGGCGATGTCGGGGCCTTGGCATTGGGTGCTGCGCTCGGAGTGATGGCAGTGATCGTGCGCCAAGAGTTGGTGCTTTTCATTATGGGCGGGGTTTTCGTGATGGAGACTGTCTCGGTCATTATGCAGGTTGTCTCGTTCAAACTAACCGGCAAGCGTATTTTCCGGATGGCACCGATTCACCACCACTTTGAGTTAAAGGGTTGGCCAGAGCCGCGAGTCATTGTTCGTTTTTGGATCATCACAGTGGTGTTGGTTTTGATTGGTTTGGCGACATTAAAGCTGCGCTGAGGAAGCAAATTTTATGAGTGAGTTGATAGCGACAACGGCACGTTGTGCCATCGTCGGGATGGGCCAGACAGGTCTCTCCTTGGCGCGCTATTGCCTGGCGAAAGAGATTAGTTTCGATCTGTTTGATTCTCGTAGAGCTCCTCCATTGGCGGAGCAGATGGCAGCAGAGTTTCCCACTGCGCGCCAGTTTACTGGCCCCTTCGATAGCGCAAAGTTGTCCACCTATGGGCGCTTGTTGGTTAGCCCAGGTGTGTCGCGCAA
>JBELGO010000025.1:0-6068 GCA_042091915.1 SAR92 clade bacterium
GGTATCGCACAGCGATACCAGCGCAATACCAAACTGGTTGCAGAGGTTGATAAAGTCAGCTGCTTTCTCTGCTGCATCGACATCAATAGCGCCACCCAGCACGCGGCAGTCGCTGGCTAGCAGGCCAATCGGTTGCCCTTGCAGGCGGATGAACCCGGTCACAATGGCACCGCCAAAACCCGCTTTGAGCTCGATAAACGAGCCTTCATCGGCCAGGGTATTGATAATAGCGCGTATATCGTAAACATAGCGTCGGTCGCTGGGCAGCAGTTCGCGCAGTGCTTGCTGGTCGGGGTAGGGGTGGCTGGCAGTGAGCAGCGGCCCCTGGAAATAACTCAAACACTGTTTGGCTAACTCGGTGGCATGTGCCTCGTCTTCCGCGACAATATCGACCACGCCATTGGCTGCTTGCACTTCGATTGGGCCTATATCAGTTGGGGCGAACTGCCCAAGCCCTCCGCCCTCAATCATGGCCGGGCCAGCCATACCAATCCACGATTGGCGGGTGGCAATAGTGATATCGGCACTGCCAAACAGCGCAGCATTGCCGGCAAAACAGTAACCGTTGGCAACACTAATGCGCGGTACTACACCGCTCAGTTTGGCCCATGCCGCGAACGAGCCACACTGCAATCCTGAGTTGACTGTAGTGATGTCAGTATCCCCAGGCCGGCCGCCGCCGCCCTCGGTAAACATGACCACAGGCAGTTGTTGCTCCTGTGCAACAGCGAGAATGCGGTCGAGTTTATGGTGGTGGTAGTAACCTTGAGTGCCGGCCAACACGCTGTAATCGTTTATCACTACAGCAGTGCAGGCAGTTTTCTTCTCGATCAGGCCACTGTTGATATTGGCTGTACCGGTGATGATGCCATCCGCCGCGGTTTTGCTTTTGAGTTGCTCATAGTCTCCCCGCAAGCGCTGAGCGGCTACCGCGAACTGGCCATACTCGATGAACGAATTGTTGTCGCAGAGATCCTCAAGATTCTCTCGAGCAGTACGACAACCTGAATCGTGCCGCTTGCTGCGCTGCTCTTGACGGGCGTCATCTAACGTGAGCGCGCGGCGCTGTTCAAACTCAATGCGCAGTTGCTCGACCGCTGAGGTGTTGTTGACGGGGATACTAGTCGTCTCGAGAGGACTCTGCGCTGTCGGGGATAAAGCGCCGGCAGTGAGCTCTACAAGTGGCTGGTCAGCGACCACATCATCACCAACGCAGACCAACACGTTTTTGACTACACCCGCTTGAGCCACTTGCAGAGTGGTCTGCATTTTCATCGCTTCAATGACCAGCAGAGGCTGCTCTGCGTTCACCGCTTGATTGGCTGCAACGAGTATCGCAACGACAACGCCACTGGTAGGTGAATTAACCGAGATCGTGGAGGACATAAGCGCATCTTGTAATTTTAGTAAGAAGATCGAACCATTACACAAGCTGCGACCGGAGACAATAGTGTGATTTTACAGGGAGTTGACCGAGATCAAACTGCGCGCAGCTCGCCAGACTACAATAATTTGCGTTGTATCACCTGACCGTGAGACAACGGCTGCTGCTACCCCGTAGCATCAGGCAGTCTCAGAGTGACATCTGACCCTTATTTAGGAGACGCTTGCGTCTCCTTTTTTTATTCGTACAAGCCCGGCAGGCCCTGCTCAGTGATTTTATTCTGTTGAGCTGTGATCAAGTGACGGCGGAGTTTTTTCAGCGCAGCTAACAGGCCGTGACTGTCAATATTCAGATTTGTGCCGGCGCCGCTGTAGCCGAGCTGCTCGATTGTGCATAGCTGTTGCGCCAATGTGCTATCGGTAACTGCGGCATGCTCTCGCAACTGCTGGAGTGTTTTAATTTGCCCGCCACTAAGGTGCTCTGCCCAGGCGACGATTGCTTCGCACAGTGGTGCTGGAGTAGCATTTTTAGCGTGCTGGTCAATCTGACGCCACAACTGTTGCTCGTCTGCCTCTGTGTTCGCGCTGAATGTATTGGCAATAGGGCGGCGGGTTGGCTGCTGAGATGTGTTCCGCTGCCAGTAGAACAGCGTTGCTAACAGTGCCAGCAGCACCGCATTGGTAGCCAATGAGATTTGTAGCCAGCGCTGTGCTTGAGGTGCAGAAGGTTCCGCCGACGCCGGCAACGAAGCTGGTGCAGGTGGGTTTTTTAATGAGGGCGTGGCATCAGTAAGGATCTCTGGGCTGGCCGGTGGTGTAGCGGCCGCCACTGTGATCGTTGTGGCCGGGAGGGTGGCGGTGCGCAGTTGGTTGGCTTGGGTGTCCCACCAATCAACTGAGATCGCCGGTAGAACCAGCTCGCCGGGTTGCTGCGGAACGATGGCAGTCGATTCTATGCGCTGGCCGACGACGCTACCGCGATCGATAGTCTCGCCAATTATGGGCTGATCCGGGTAAATTTTATAGCGACTGCCGGGCTCGCCGGGCAGGGGCGGTAGTTGTGCGCCAGTCAGGCCGCGCGCAGTGACGGTTACGGTGCGGGTAATCGGCTCGCCGACAGTGAGCTGCTGCGGCGATTGGCTCCACTGCTGATCAATAGTCAGCGCTTGTGCGGGTATCCAAGTGGCTGGCGATTGGCCGCTGGGGAGTGCTTTTACGGTGACTGTCTGTGTGTCGGTAGTGCGGATGACTCGATTGCCACGGTTAAAAAACGAGGTACGGCCGCTGACCTCATAACCGCTAAAGCGCAGCGCGGGAATGGTTAGCTCGCCGACAGTAGTGGGAAACAGTGCGTACTGCACCTCGACGACCATATAAGCGCGCCCACCAATACTCTTCTGGTACTGGCTCTCGCCAATACGTTGCATCAGTGCATTGTCCACATTGAGTTCGGTGAGGGCGAGATCGCTGAGCCGCGAAGCGCTGTAGAGCCGTGCGGTGTAGATGACTTGTTGTTGTGGGAACACCTCTGCGCTATCAACACTGCTCTCAGCGAAGATTGTCTGCGCCACACTGTTGGCAGTGCGGCTGGGTGTTACTTCAATCTCGAGTGCGTTGCTGATGTCGTTTTTAAAGGTAATAGAGGGAATGATCAGAGTACCGGTAGAGCGCGGCAGCAGGGTTAGCTGCCATTCGGTGTAGGAGATCGATTCGCCATTGGCCCATGAGTACTGCTGGTTGCGATTGTTGGCGAGGATCTTCCAGTCGCGCAGCAATACCGCGAGTTCGGGTTCGCCGCTGAGTACCTGGCCATCATAGCGAATCACCATTTGCAGTGACTCGTCGGCACCGATGGTTTGGCGGTCGGTTTTAATGGTGAGCTCGGCCAGTGCGACACTACTCAGAAATAGAGCCGTTATAAAACTGAGGCCCAAGTGCAAGTGGTAGCGCGCGGCGTGGCTCAGGCCGCTGTGGGCAATAGGTTTGCTCATGCAGTTATTCTCTCTGCTAATCTTTGTCTTGTAGGAGTTTGCACTACCAGCGTTCGCTCTGGTCACTATTGGGCGGTGGGCGCAGTTTCTGTTCGCGGGCGCGCTGTTGCGACTGATAGCGAAATTTAGCGCGCAGCAGGCCGGCGGGGTCGTCGTCTATTTTGCGCAGCCATTGCTCTAGTTCGCGGTCGGGCTCTTGTTGCTGGTCGCTATTCGCCGCGTTGAGCTGCGCACTCTCTTCGCTCTGCTCATTGCTCTCAGCTTGCTCACCCTGTGCGGCTTGATCGGACTGCTGTTCGGAGGGTTGTTCAGCGCTCTCTTGCTCAGCGGGCTTTTGCTGGTCGGGCTGGTCGCCAGAGGGTTGATCTTGCTCGCCGTTTTGCGGCTGATTTTGCTGTTGGGCACGGCTGTCAGCGTCAGGCTGTTGTTGATTCTGCTGATTATCGCCAGCTTGATCTTGGCTCTGGCTTTGCTGATTTTGGTCGTGCTGTTCGCTCTGCTGTTGATTTTCTTGCTGGTTCTCTTGCTGTTGTTGTTCCTTTTCCTGCTGTTGCTGTTGTTGCAGAGCGCGTTCAACGATGTCGCGGTTATAGCGCCCATCGGCATGGTCTGGTTGGTGAGCTAACAGTTGGTCGTAGGTGGCAAGCGCCGTTTCTAACTCACCACTGCGCGCTAGAGCGGTGGCCGCATTGTAGAGGGCAGTAGAGTTGTTTGGGCTCTCTGGATCGGCGAGAAAATGCTCAACCGCCCGATTGTAGTCGCCGTTGCGATAGGCCGCCGTTCCAGCCCAGTCACTGCGCTCAAAGAGCTCGGCAGCTGTGCTGGTATCGCCCTCTGCCAATTTAGCTGCGGCTTGTTGATCGCGGCGCCACCAGAGATCTTGCCACTGTTGCTGCGCGCGCTCTCCCAGCGAAGGTGCTGTTGAATCGGTTTCAGCTGCCTGTGCAAAAGCCGAGGGAGTATGAGTGGCTGGCAGTAACAGAACAAAAGTTACAGCTAGCAGACCGCGCCTAAAGCAGAGTGCCATCGGCAGTAACAGCAGCAGTGCCACCCAGTGTGCGGTGTCACGCCATTGATCAAAGTCGCGTTCAACCGGTTTGCTGGCGGTAGTGGCGCGGCTATCGATATGTTCCAGGAGGGCGTTTGTGTCACTGTCGTCAGCGCTCAATGTGCGATAGATGCCGCGATGGCGGCTAGCGAGATCCGCCAGCACTGCACTGTTGAGCTTGGGTAACACAATAGCCCCATCAGCGGCCTTTAAAAAGCCGCCGTCGGCGAGCGGTATCGGTGCACCCGAGGCGGTGCCAACACCTAAAATAGAGAGCCGCACGGCAGAGTAGTCGGCCAGTATTTCACTGCTGGTGCGGGCGGCGTTGGCAGTGGCGCCATCGGTGATTAAAATAATATCACCGCGCCCCTCGGCACCGTTTTGCAACAGTATTAAGGCTTGATCGATAGCGTCTTCCAAGTTGCTACCTATCTCTAACAGCAGGCTCGGGCTGAGTATCGGCACCAGGTGTGCGATGGTGTTGTTGTCTTCGGTCAGAGGTGACAGGACATGGGCTTGCCCGGCGTAAACCACCAGGGCTGTGAGCCCATCGCGGCGCTGATTGAGTAGATCAAGCAGCTTGTAGCGGGCGCGCACCAGTCGGCTAGGGGTAATATCTTTGGCGTATAGCGACGGCGAAAGATCCAGTATCACCACCAAAGCGGATTGATTGATTTCGACCGGTTGCGGCAGACGCTGCCAAGTGGGCCCGGCGGCGCCCACGGTGAGACCGATTAAAAGTGTAGCCAGCAGCGGCATAAAACGGCTTTTCCTGCCGCTGGATTGGGTTAACAGTGGCAGTAAGGCTGGGGCAATAATCTGCTGCCAGCCACTCTGACTGCGAGTTTTATGACGCTGCCAGAACAGCAGCGCAGGTATCGCTATAACTGCCCAGAGCCAGTGCGGGCGCAGAAAATGGAAGTTTTCAATAAACTCAATCACTGTGTTTTCCCCGCTCTCAAAAGGGTTAACAGTGCCAGCAGTAGGGCGGCCACAACTAATAGCCAGTATGCCAGTGCCACTTGTGGTCGAATACTTTCTCCCTCTTGCTCTATCGCTTCTATGCGGTTGAGCTCGCGGTAGACCTCAACCAGTTCGCTGATATCGCGGGCTCTAAAATAGCGGCCGCCGGTATTCTCGGCAATTTGGGTGAGGCTCTCTTCATCGAGATCTGAGCCGCTGCGCGTGCGCACAAAACCGAGGATGCTCTGCCGCTCGGCAGCATCTGAGCCAATACCAATAGTGTGAATTTTTACCCCGGCGCGGGCAGCCAGTTCAGCTGCGCGCAGCGGGTCGAGCTCGCCAGAGGTGTTGGCGCCGTCGGTGAGCAGAATCATCACCCGCTGGCTGGCTGGGCGCTCGCGCAATCGCTTAATGCCCAAGCCGATGGCCTCACCAATAGCGGTGCCGTTGCCGGCAAAGCCTATTTGCGCCTCGTCGAGGAGTACTTTTAACGTGGCGCGATCGAAAGTCAGCGGTGATTGCAGATAGGCGCGCTCACCAAATAATACTAGCCCGAGCCGATCGCCGCGGCGCTGCTCAACGAAGTCGCCGACAACCGCTTTAACGGCCAGTAGCCTATTTACCTGTCGGCCATTAAAGCGCATATCTTCCTGCTCCATACTGCCGGAGATATCGACGGCCAG
>JBELGO010000025.1:6168-20372 GCA_042091915.1 SAR92 clade bacterium
GGCCATTAAAGCGCATATCTTCCTGCTCCATACTGCCGGAGATATCGACGGCCAGTAGTAGGTCGCGCCCCTCGGTGGGCAGCAGTGTTGGCTCGCCTAGCCAGCGCGGCTGTGCCGCAGCGACCACCAGAGCGATCCACGCCAACCACAGCAGAACCGTCGCTGTGCGCGAACTGTTGCGTCGCGCTGAACCACTTTGCTCGCCCAGCTGGCGGATCAAGGTGGGGGCAATAAGCGCGGCAGTCTGACTGCTTTTGCTCGGCTTTAGCCAGCGCTGCATCAGCAGCGGTAGCGGTAGCGCTAGCAGCAGTAGTGGCCAGTGCAATTCAAACATCACCGGGCTCCAACAGCGGCCGGCAGTCGCGGGGCAGGGCGGCAACCCAGCGTGGAGCTTGTGCGAGAAACTGCTCGCAGTAATTTTTCAGCGCAGTGTTTGATTCGGTTTGGCCGGCATACAGCACTTGCTGTAGTAGCGCCCTGTCCTCAGGTAACTGTTTACTTTTCGGTAGTGCTGCCAAGCGATTGAGGGCGGTGATAAATTCGCCACCCGAGAGCGGCAGTGCTGCGTGAAGATCGCGGCGATGGCGGGCGACACGGCGTAAAATTTCTAGACACTCGGCGAGTGTTACCTGTGCGTTGCCATGTCGCTCAAAATCATCGCTAAGCTGCTTGAGTAGCTGCTGCGCAGTGCGCCTGTAAAGGTTGCTGCGGTAGTGGCGCCAAAGTCGCTGTGACAGTAGAGCGACAGCGGCGAGCGCGAGCAGTATCAGCAGCCACCAGCCCGGCGCCAGTGGCCACCAAGAGATGGCCTCTGGCGGAGTGATATCGCGCAGTGCAGCGAGTGGGTCTTCGGCGTTCATCGCGCTACCTGGCGAGCAGCGCGCCCGTAGGCCCGGCCCAATGGGATGAGGGCAGGCTGCTCTGTGCTGAGCTCAATATAAGCAGCCCGGTAGCGATCAACCAGCTCATCGAGCTGTTGCTGTTGTTGGTTGCGAGCGGCAGTGTAGCGCTCGCGCAGTGAGTTATCTGCAGCGTTGAAGTGAAGGGTCCGCTGTTGATTGGTCACGGCAAATTGGCCGCGTTCTGGCAGTGCTTGCTCTAAGGGGTCTGAGACCGATAGCAGCGTCACATTGGCGTGTCGAGAGAGTTCGCTAAAGTGGCGATGACAGCCGGCATCGATGTCAATGAAATCGCTAATGATGAACAGGCTAGTGCCCGGCTTGACGATTTTTTTGGTCTCTTCGAGAAGTTCGGCCAAGCTTTGTGTGGGCGTTGAGCGGCTCAGATCGCTGAGCAGTGCGGTGCTGGCATCGCTGAGACGGTGCAGATAATCGAGCACACTGTGTGAAGAGCGTTTGGGGCGAATATCCCACTGCTGTCGCGCTCCGGCGACAATGCCGCCGACTTGGTCGTTGGCGGCTAAGCCCGCCCAGCAGAGAAGGGCGGCTGCCTCGCAGGCGAGCACTGATTTGAGCGCGCAACTACCGAACAGCATGGTCGGGCGCAGATCGGTGACAATCACCACTGGGCGTTCGCGCTCCTCGCGATAGAGCTTGGTGTGCGGCACTTGGGTGCGGGCAGTCACCCGCCAGTCGATAGCGCGAATGTCGTCGCCGGGTTGATAGAGGCGAACTTCATCAAAATCCATGCCGCGGCCGCGAAACCGCGATCGCTGGCTGCCGTTAAGCTGCGCCTTGGCATTGATTTTAGGGAAGTGACGCAGCTGGTTGGCAGCGTGGCGCAGGCGAATTAACTCACCTACCTCGGCAGAGGTGGCAACGGCAGTCGCTTCTGTCGGTCTGCTGGCTGGCATACAGTGCTAAGCGGAGGGTACTTGCTGGAGTAGCTGGTCGATAACCTGGTTGACGGTGATACCGTTGGCTTCGGCCTCAAAACTGCGGATAAGCCTGTGGCGCAGTACGTCGTGGGCTACCGCGCGAATATCGTCTGGTGTGACATAGTCTTTACCATTCAGCCATGCCAGTGCGCGCGCGCAGCGGTCGAGGGCGATGGTGGCGCGCGGGCTGGCACCAAAGTCTAGCCATTCGCCCAGTTGCCCGCTGCTGCGATTGCGAGTAGCCATGACTAATTGTATTAAATACTCTTCAACGCGCGGTTCCATGTGTACCGCCAACGCCGCTTGGCGAGCGGCAAAGAGTGTTTCTTGGGTGATTTGTTCGGGTTGTTGCACTTGGCTGTTATCTGCCTCGCGGCGCGACAGGGCAAGAATCTCTCGTTCGCTCTCGGCAGCGGGGTAGGCGACTTCTACATGCATCAAAAAGCGATCCATCTGTGCCTCAGGTAACGGGTAGGTACCCTCTTGCTCGATTGGATTTTGAGTCGCCATCACCATAAAAAGTGCCGGTAGCGGATAAGTGGTGGTGCCCACAGAGACTTGGCGCTCGGCCATCGCCTCGAGCAGCGCCGCTTGCACCTTGGCAGGTGCGCGATTGATCTCATCGGCGAGCACAATATTGTGGAACAGGGGGCCGCTTTGAAATTGGAACTCGCCACTTTGTGGGCGATAAATATCGCTGCCGGTGATATCCGCGGGGAGTAAATCTGGGGTGAACTGAATGCGCTGGAAGTCACCCTCAATACCCTCTGCGAGCGCCTTAACCGCACGGGTTTTAGCCAGGCCCGGCGCGCCTTCGACCAGGAGATGGCCATCTGCCAAAAGTGCCACTAACAGGCGTTCGACCAGATGTTGCTGACCGACCACTTGGCGGCTTAAGTGATCCTTGAGGGGTTGCAGGTCGGCAGCGGTAGGTTGCGATGTGGCCAGCACTTGCGGCTCCTTAGTTGGGTTGTTAAACAGTTTGGGGCGCACACGCGCAGAGAGATAATGTGGTCTGGCCGAGCAATAATCAACCCACTGGACGTTTAACTAAAAAGCCCTCGGCACTGCCGAGGGCTCTGGGTGTCACTCCTAGAGTTTAAAGATTGACGACTTTTTGCTGGGCGGTCATCTCGTTAAATCCATCCCAGTGGTCATGGCGGCCTTCACGCCAGCCTCGTGTCCAGTGAAAAGCTTGCGGATTATCGCTATTGAATGGATTGCTGCTCAGGGGTTTATCGTGAATGGCGGCTTGATAACCGCGATTAAAAGAACGTTGGGAAGGGTCTCTCTTGTGTCTTCGCATAACTCTCTCCGGGATTCACATTGAATAAATACAACTCAAATCGCAACGCAAACACTGTTGCGTCAATGTTATGACCTTGGCATTTGCCAAGAAGTTCAATCTCATTTTCGAAATCCGCTATTAGCGAGCATTTTCAACAGCCAGAATCGATGCAATTGCCCAGTCAGTTAGTGAACCAGTACTCAATAACGACTAAGATAGCGCCCAGGCCAGCAGTTTTGCTGCCGGCGCCAAATTATCTATTCAGAGCTGCTTATGTCATCTATTCAAAACTGGTTAACTACCTGTCCCAAGGGGCTGGAGTCACTACTCGCCAATGAACTCGCCGAACTCGGCGCCAGTGAGGTGCGCGAGTCAGTTGCAGCTGTCTCTTTTAGTGGTGATCTGGAGGTTGCCTACAGGGTCTGTCTCTGGTCGCGCCTCGCCAACCGTCTGTTGCTTCCTTTAACGCGTGTTGAGATCGATAGCGGCGATGAGCTCTATGAGGCGGCCAAGTCGATCGCCTGGGAGCAGCACTTCACCTCACACAGTAGTTTTGCTATTGATTTTGTCGGTACGTCGCGCTCCATCGATCACACCACTTATGGTGCTCAGCGAATAAAGGATGCCATCGTCGACCGCTTCCGCGAGAGTGATGGCAATCGACCTAATGTCGACTTGGCGCTGCCGGATATCCGCATTCAGGCACGGCTGCATAAAGGTTATGTAACGATCTCGCTCGACCTGGCCGGCGAAAGTTTACACCGTCGCGGTTACCGCAGCGGCCAGGGCAATGCGCCACTCAAAGAGAACTTGGCGGCAGCACTGCTGTTGCGCAGTGGCTGGGCTGAGCGCGCCGCCAGTGGCCAAGCGCTACTCGATCCAATGTGTGGTAGCGGCACGCTGCTTATTGAAGGTGCAATGATTGCCGCAGATATCGCGCCGGGCACTCTGCGCGCCTCGCACCGTTACGGCTTCTTAGCCTGGCTGGACCACCAGCCAGAGTTGTGGCAAACGCTGATGGCCGAGGCACAACAGCGTCGCGCGGCTGGCCTTGAAATGCTGGATCTGAATATAACCGGTTATGACAGCAACCCGCGGATGGTCGAATACGCCACTGGCAATGTAGTTAATGCTGGGTTAGATGAACATATTCGCATTATTCTTAAACCGATCGACCAGTTTGGCAAGCCGACCGCCGCCAGCGGTCTACTGCTGACCAATCCTCCCTATGGGGCGCGAATTGGCGAGCAGGAGACACTGGTGCCGCTCTACGAAAAGCTCGGCGCGGTGTTGCAAAAAAACTTTGTCGGTTGGCGCGCGGCGATTTTTACCGGCAACCTAGAACTGGCGCGCAAGTTAGACCTGGCGCCCAGCAAACAGTACAAATTTTACAACGGGTCTTTGGAGTGCAAGTTGTTGCTGTTTGATGAGCTGCGTTCTAAATCCGCGGCCATAGCGGAGCGCTTGAAGACGGCGCCGCCCAAACAGGAGATCTCCGACGGAGCACAGATGTTGCTCAACCGGCTGCAGAAGAACTACCGGCGCCTAAAAAAGTGGCTCGATCAGAGTGGTGTCAGCTGCTACCGGCTCTATGACCGCGATCTGCCCGAATATGCGGTTGCCATTGATCACTATCGTCTAGAACAGGGCGGGGTGGTTCTGCATATCCAAGAGTACGCGCCACCCGCCACTATCGACGCTGCTCAAGCGCGCCGACACTTTGACGACGTTAAAGCCGCTGTTAAGGCGTATTCACCTAACTCGCAGCGCTTTTACAAAGAGCGCGCACAGCAAAAGGGGCGCGATCAGTATCAAAAGCTCGGCAGTGCAAATAGCAAGCAGCTGGTAGTGGAGGAAGGGCCGGCGCGCTTGGAGGTGAATTTTACCGACTATTTGGATACAGGGTTGTTTCTCGACCATCGCCCAGTGCGCAAAATGCTCGGCGAAATGGCCGCCGGCAAACGCTTCTTAAACTTGTTTAGTTACACCTCGGCAGCTTCGATACACGCTGCTTTAGCGGGCGCGGAAAAAACTCTCAGTATTGATCTCTCCAATACCTACTTAGATTGGTCGCGCCGCAACTTTGAGCTCAATGATCTAGATGAGCGCGACAATCCGTTGATGCGCGCCAATGTGCAGGAGTGGTTGGAGCGCGGTATTGGGGAGTTCGATCTGATTTTCCTGGACCCGCCGACATTTTCTAACTCAAAGAAAATGGCTGAATCGCTCGATATACAGCGCGACCACAGCGCATTAATTCGCGGTGCAATGGGCAAGCTGGCGCCGGGTGGCGTACTGATTTTTTCTAATAACTTCCGCAAGTTTAAAATGGACAGCGAGCTTCTTGAGAGTTACCGCATCAGCGATATCACCGCTTCCACCTTTGACCCGGATTTCAGTCGCGATGCGCGCTTACACAATGTTTGGCGAATAGAGCATCTCCATCAGCCCGAAGTGCGCGATCCCTATGCGGCTGCGCGCGGTGGAGCCCGGGCACCAACAAAAAGCGGCGAGCGCAATCGTCCGCCGGCGAGTAAAAACTCTGTTTGGGATCGCAAAAAGTGGTAGTGACTCTCTATACCGGTCCGCACTGTCATCTCTGCGAGCAAGCCGAGGCAGTTGTCTTGCCGCTGTTGAGTGAGCGCGGTGTGGTGTTGAATAAAGTCGATATTAATAGCGATCCTGCACTCTATGAGCGGTATCGTTACACCATTCCGGTCATCAGTGTCACCGCTGGCGCCGAGACCCTTGAAAAGGGCTGGCCATTTAGCCGCGGCCAAGTAGGGCGCTTATTCGAGCAGGCGGCTGTCAGCGAGTAGAGTTTTTGGCCAAGTAGCGATCGAGTTGATTGGCGAATTCCATGCGGTCGCGCTGGTTGAGGGGCGCCGGGCCACCGCCAACCTGCACAGCGCTGGAGCGCATGGTTTCCATGAAGTCGCGCATGGTCAGGCGCGCTTTAATGTTGCCGGCGGTGTAGCGCTCGCCTCGCGGGTTGAGCGCTTCCCCCTGTTGCTCAATCACTTCTGCGGCCAGTGGGATATCGGCGGTAATGACCAGGTCCCCTGGCGCGACTTGTTGGACGATGTAGTTATCGGCGACATCAAAGCCCTGTGAGACCTGAATCGCCCGCAAGGAGGGGATGCGCGGGATGGCGATAGCTTGGTTGGCGACCAGTGTCACGGCGATACCGGTGCGCTCTGCGGCGCGAAACAAGATCTCTTTAATGACTTTGGGGCAGGCGTCTGCGTCGACATAAATCGTCGGCAGTCTCGAGTTTGGCATTTCTGCAGGTGTTTGCTCGTTCATGGCGGCATTGTGCTTGAAACTCGCTATCAAGCAAGTAAAATTGCAGCCTCAGTGTTACCGCACTGCACTTTAAATTTTCACGTGGCCTTTGGTAGTGGCCACCACTGACAAGGATTACCCGATGCCGGTTATTACCCTTCCCGATGGTGCGCAGCGCGCATTTGATCACCCCGTTACCGTAGCCCAGGTTGCCGCCGATATCGGCGCAGGTCTGGCTAAAGCGACACTTGCCGGTGTTGTTGATGGCCGCGAGGTCGACGCCTCCTATAATATCGATAGCGATGTTCAGCTGGCGATTATTACCGACCGCTCTGAACAAGCTCTAGAGTTGATTCGTCACTCCACAGCGCACTTGTTGGCCATGGCCGTCAAACAGCTATTCCCCGCTGCACAAGTGACTATCGGCCCCACCATCGAAGATGGTTTCTATTATGATTTTGCGTTTGAGCGCGCCTTTACCCCAGAAGATTTAGAGGCGATTGAAAAGCGCATGGCGGAGATTGCCGCAGAGGATATTCCGGTCGCCCGCGAGGAGTGGCAGCGCGATGAGGCAGTGGCCTTCTTTAAATCTATCGGCGAAGAGTACAAAGCGGAGATTATCGCTTCAATTCCTGTCGAACAGGCCATTGGACTCTACCGCCAGGGCGATTTCATCGACCTGTGTCGCGGCCCGCACGTCCCCTCAACCGGCAAATTAAAAGCTTTTAAGCTAACCAAAGTGGCAGGCGCCTACTGGCGCGGTGACAGTAACAATGAGATGTTACAGCGTATTTACGGCACCGCTTGGAGCTCGCCCAAAGAGCTCAAAGCCTACCTCAACCGCTTGGCAGAAGCGGAGAAGCGCGACCACCGCAAACTGGGCAAGAAGTTTGACCTTTTCCATATGCAAGAAGAGGCGCCCGGTTCTGTGTTTTGGCATCCGGCTGGTTGGAGTATTTATAACACCATCGAAGCCTACATGCGCGAAGCGCAGCGTCAGCACGGCTATCAAGAGATAAAAACACCGCAGATTGTCGACTTTTCACTGTGGCAGCGCTCTGGCCACGCCGATAAGTTTGGCGACGATATGTTTGCGTTGCACAGTGAAGAGCGCGCCTTTGCGATTAAACCGATGAACTGCCCGTGTCACGTGCAAGTGTTTAACCAAGGTCTTAAAAGCTACCGCGACTTGCCGCTGCGCTTGGCCGAGTTTGGCGCATGCCACCGCAATGAGCCCTCTGGCTCGCTGCACGGTATTATGCGGGTGCGCGGTTTCACACAAGACGATGCACATATTTTCTGTACCGAATCGCAGATTCAGAGCGAGGTCGCAAGCTTCATTGACTTCCTTCACCAGGTGTATCGCGACTTCGGCTTTGACGAAATTATCTACCGCCTCTCTACACGCCCTGATCAGCGTGTCGGCTCCGATGAGAGCTGGGATCGCGCTGAGAAGGCTCTAGCCGATGCCTTAGACGCAGCCGAACTGCCGTGGCAAGAGCTGCCGGGTGAGGGTGCTTTCTACGGACCAAAAATTGAGTTCTCGTTAAAAGACTGTATTGGTCGAGTCTGGCAGTTAGGCACCATTCAAGTCGATTTCTCGATGCCCGGGCGTCTGGATGCGCAATATGTTGCAGAGGATGGCAGCCGCCAAGTGCCGGTTATGTTGCACCGCGCCATTCTCGGTTCGTTCGAGCGCTTTATCGGTATTTTGATCGAGCATTACGAGGGGGCGTTCCCCACTTGGCTGGCACCACAGCAGGCGGTGGTGATGAATATTACCGACGCGCAGGGCGAATATGTCGAAGAAGTGGCCAAATCTTTGAGAAATAAAGGGTTTAGAGTCAATTCGGACTTGAGAAACGAGAAGATCGGCTTTAAAATCCGCGAGCACTCTATTCAGCGCACGCCCTATTTGTTGGTGGCTGGTGACAAAGAGCGCGATGCAGGCACAGTGACAGTGCGCGGGCGCAGCGGAGCAGAGCTTGGCACCATGAGTGTTGATGCCTTCGCTGAACTACTGCAGAGTGATGTCGCCACACGCGTTTAATATGAGTTTTTGTTAATTACGGAGAAGTATCCATTAAAAAAGATAATAAACGGGCGCGTCTCAATGACGATATTACCGCCCCACAAGTCAGGCTTATTGCCGCCGATGGCGAGCAAGTAGGTGTTGTCACTATCGCTGAAGCGCTGGCCGCTGCCCAGCAAGTGACGCTAGATCTGGTAGAGATCTCCCCAGATGCTGAGCCACCGGTCTGCAAAATCATGGATCACGGCAAACACATCTTTGACCTGAAGAAAAAAGCTAATCTGCAGAAGAAAAAGCAGAAGCAGACACAGGTTAAAGAGATGAAATTCCGTCCTGGTACGGATGATGGCGATTACCAAGTTAAGTTACGCAACTTGGTGCGCTTTTTTGAAAATGGTGACAAAGCTAAAATCACACTGCGTTTTCGCGGCCGTGAAATGGCTCACCAAGAGCTCGGTATGGAGATGATGAAGCGCATTGAAGCGGATTTATCAGAGCTCGCTCAAGTGGAGCAATACCCAAAGATGGAAGGTCGACAAATGACCATGGTGATGGCCCCACGCTCTAAGAAGTAGCTGGTACGACCCGCGTTCAGCCAGATTTTGGCAGGCTGTCCGGGCGTCACTTCTTAATAAACTTAAACCTCTCAACATTGGAGAACAGCAATGCCAAAAGCAAAAGCCCACAGTGGAGCGGCAAAACGCTTCAAAAAAACGGCGGCAGGTTACAAGCATAAGCACGCTCATAAGAGCCACATCCTGACCAAAATGACCACCAAGCGTAAGCGTCAGCTTCGCGGCACCAGCATCATGAATCCATCGGATTCACCGCGTGTTGACCGTATGCTTCGCGTTTAAGCCACTAACAATTTTGGTAGGAGAATAATATGCCCCGCGTAAAACGTGGTGTCGTGGCAAACCGTCGACACAAAAAAATTCTTAAGTTAGCTAAAGGTTACTACGGAGCTCGCAGCCGCGTCTTTCGTGTTGCCGTTCAAGCCGTTACTAAAGCAGGTCAATACGCTTATCGCGACCGTCGCGTTAAAAAGCGTACTTTCCGTCGCTTGTGGATTGCGCGTATCAACGCCCAGTCGCGCGCTGAAGGTTTGACCTACAGCCGTCTTATCAATGGCTTGAATAAAGCAGGTATCGAACTGGACCGCCGCGTCCTGGCCGATCTTGCTGTACATGACAAAGCCGCCTTTGGCGCGGTAGTTGCACAGGCAAAAGCTGCCCTGGGTTAACTGCCGGCAGGGGAGGGTAGATTCCTCCGCCTGCACTGTGTACACAAAAGGTTGTTCGCAACCACAGGGAAAGGGCGCAAGCTCTTTCCCTTTTTTTTCGCCCGCAGGCAGAGCTTGCTGGCATGATGATAAAAAAGGAGTGGGAAACCGCCCATGCTAGAGCTAGAAAATATTGCCAGTGAAGCCGCCGCCGCGATTGAGGCTGCGCCCGACCTCGCGGCACTAGAGCAGTTGCGTGTTGATCTGCTGGGTAAAAAAGGTCGTCTCACCGACCTCCTAAAAGGGTTGGGTGCACTCTCTGCCGATGAGAGACCCGCCGCTGGCGCTAAAATCAATGAGGTGAAACAGCAGTTGCAAGCGCGCCTCAATGACCGCAAGAGCTCCATGGAGCAAGCGGCTTTGGACGCCAAGCTGCAAGCCGAGAGTATCGATGTGACGCTGCCAGGCCGCGGTCAGCCGCTCGGTCGGCTCCACCCGATTACTCAGACTATGGAGCGCATTGAAGCGTTCTTTACCCTAATAGGCTACAGCGTTGCCACCGGGCCCGAAATTGAGGATGACTACCACAACTTTGAAGCGCTCAATATTCCTGCCCACCACCCAGCGCGGGCTATGCATGACACTTTTTATATAGACCCCAGTACAGTGCTGCGCACACATACCTCGCCGGTACAGGTGCGCACTATGGAGAGCGATGAGTCACCGATCAGAGTCGTCTGCCCTGGCCGTGTCTACCGCTGTGATTCGGATCTCACGCACACCCCCATGTTTCATCAAGTCGAGGGGTTGTTGATCGATCGCGATGTCAGCTTTGCGGATCTCAAAGGAACGCTAGATCAATTTATTAAGGCCTTTTTTGAAGAGGAGCTGCCGGTGCGCTTTCGCCCCTCGTACTTCCCCTTTACCGAGCCCTCTGCTGAAGTGGATGTACAGTGCAGTAGCTGTCACGGCGAAGGCTGCCGTGTCTGTGGCCAGAGTGGATGGCTGGAAATTCTCGGCTGCGGCATGGTCCATCCCAAGGTACTTGAGATGAGCGGTATAGATCCGAATGAATTTACCGGCTTTGCTTTTGGTATGGGTGTCGAACGACTCGCTATGTTGCGCTATCGCGTCAATGATTTGCGTCTCTTCTTCGACAACGATTTGCGCTTTTTAAACCAATTTTAACTGTCGCCTGTTTGCCGAAATGTTTGGCATAAGTAAAGCCTGTTAACAGAGTAAAGGTTACCTGATGAAATTAAGTGAAGTTTGGCTGCGCGAATGGGTTCAGCCCACCATTGATAACGACCAGCTTGCCGCACAGCTGACTATGGCTGGCCTCGAGGTGGACGGTGTAGAGCCCGCCAGTGAAGCGCTGAGCGGTGTCGTTGTCGGCGAGATTGTCGAGTGCGAACAGCACCCAGACGCCGATAAATTGCGTATTTGCCAGGTCGCTTATGGTGGCGACGAGAGTGCACAGGTGGTCTGTGGAGCACCCAACGCCCGCGTCGGCATCAAAGTGCCGTTTGCCACAGTCGGTGCGCTGTTGCCTGGCAACTTCAAGATTAAGAAAGCCAAGCTGCGCGGTGTTGAGTCTTTCGGCATGCTCTGTGCTCAGGAAGAGCTAGGTTTGGGCGATGCTAGCGATGGTCTCTGGGAACTCCCCGCCCAGGCTCCTGTGGGTGCTCAGCTGCGTGAATACTTGAATTTAGACGATACGATTATTGAAATCGATCTCACCCCAAACCGCGGCGACTGCCTGAGCCTGCGCGGCTTGGCGCGCGAGATTGGCACACTTAACCAATTGCCGGTAAGCGAACCGCACTGGCAGCCGGTAGCAGCTCAGCACGAGCGCGCAGTTACCGTTGACGTGCAAGCCCCAGAGGGCTGTGCGCGCTATTGTGGGCGTGTGCTGACAGGGCTGGATCTGCAGCAGCCGACACCGGTTTGGATGCAAGAGCGTTTGCGCCGCGCTGGGGTGCGTTCACTCGGTCCTGCGGTCGATGTCACCAACTATGTTTTGCTAGAGCTCGGCCAGCCTATGCACGCTTTTGATGCCAGTAAGTTGGCAGGTGATATTGTGGTGCGGCTCGGTCAAGACGAAAAGCTCTCTCTGCTGGATGACAGTGAAGTAGTAGTCGACAGTCAAACTCTAGTCATTGCCGACGACAACGGCCCAGTGGCCATAGCGGGTGTGATGGGTGGGGCTGATTCTGCAGTGACCGATATCACGACTGACGTGGTACTGGAGAGCGCTTGGTTCAACCCGCTAATGATCGCTGGTAAAGCGCGTCGTTACGGCAAGCATACCGACTCTTCGCACCGCTTTGAACGGGGTGTAGACCCACAGTTGCAGCGCACCGCTATTGAGCGTGCGACAGCACTGCTGCTGGATATTGCCGGAGGCCAAGCGGGCCCCATTGTCGAACAAGTTGCCGCCGAGCACTTGCCGGTGGCTGCTGAGATCACTTTGCGCCGCGCGCGCTTGCACCAGCAGTTGGGCATTGAACTGCCGAGCACGCAAGTGGAAGAGATGTTAACGCGGCTCGGCCTTGAAAAGCTTGCTAGTAGTGCCGAAAGCAGCCAGTGGCGCGCCCCCAGTTGGCGTTTTGATTTGGCTATCGAGCAGGATTTGATCGAAGAAGTCGCGCGGATCTATGGCTACAATAACTTGCCGACATCGGCCCCCCGAGTGGGCCTTTCTATAGTCGCAAACCCGGAAGGTGCTCGATCGCTCGCCGAAATCCGCGCACCGCTATTGGCACGCGGGTACAGTGAGGCAATCACCTACAGTTTTGTCGATCCTGCGCTACAGCAGCTTTTGGCTCCGCAACTTGACAGTATTGCTGTTCAGAACCCAATCTCAGCCGAAATGGCGGTAATGCGTACAACACTCTGGGTCGGCCTGCTCGGTGCGGCCAACTATAATTTGAAACGTCAGCAGCCAAGGGTGCGTCTGTTTGAAACAGGCCAAAAGTTTGTTAAAGATGCCAGTCAAACGGATGGGCGCCTGCAGAGCCAGGCGATAGCGGGGCTTATCTGCGGTGCTAGATTGCCAGAGAGCTGGAATGGTGGGCGCGACAAAGTTGATTTTTACGATATCAAAGCCGACGTTGAAGCGTTGTTGGCGCCACTTAACGGCAATATTGTTTATCAGGCAATAGACAGCGCCGAGCAGCCAGCACTGCACCCCGGTCAAGCGGCGCGGATCGAGCTCAACGGTGAGTCGATCGGTTACCTTGGTGCTCTGCACCCGTCGCTCTACAAGCCGCTCTCTATCAGCCAGACGGTTTACCTGTTTCAGCTCGATCAGGCGGCGCTCAGCCGGCGCCCTGTAGCCGAATTTACGCCGCTGAGCAATCAGCCTGCCGTGCGCAGGGACCTGGCGTTTACTGTCGCCGACGCAGTGGTAGCGGGGGAGTTGCTGGCAACGGCTAGGCAGGCTGCTGGAGACCGTCTGACCGAGTTAACCTTGTTTGATCTTTATCAGCCTAAAGAGACTGATTCTAAACAAGAAAATAACAGTAAAAGTATCGCTATAGGGTTGACCTTCCAAGACCGAGAGCGCACTCTTAGTGACGCAGAAATTGATGCTGCGATCGACGCGGTGGTAGACCAGGTAGCCGCAAAGCACGGCGGCGTACTGCGCAGCTAAATAGATACTTGCAGTAACTGCATTAGCAATCAAAGACGGACAGAGTAATGCCAGCACTGACTAAAGCCGATATGGCCGAAATGCTCTTTGAAGAGCTAGGTCTCAATAAGCGTGAATCCAAAGAGATCGTTGAGATGTTCTTTGGTGAGATCAGTACAGCTTTGGAGAGTAATGAGCAGGTAAAAATTTCCGGTTTTGGCAATTTTGATTTGCGCGACAAACGCTCGCGTCCCGGCCGCAACCCCAAAACAGGTGAGCCGATTCCAATATCGGCGCGCCGAGTAGTGACCTTTAAGCCAGGTCAAAAACTGAAAGCGCGAGTTGAAAATTGTTCAGTCCCAGAGTCGAGCAGTGATTAATTTGTTCACAGCCAGCATATTATGAGCGAGCCAACGCCAAGGAACAGCCAGCTAGAAATGTTAGAACCCACTCACAACAACGAACTGCCCGCGATCCCCAGTAAACGCTATTTTACCATTGGCGAAGTAGCTGAACTGTGCGCGGTCAAGCCACATGTGCTGCGTTATTGGGAACAAGAGTTCGAAACCCTCAACCCGGTTAAGCGGCGCGGTAACCGACGTTACTATCAACGCCAAGATGTGGTTTTAATTCGCCAAATTCGTTCACTGCTCTATGATGAGGGTTTTACAATCGGCGGGGCGCGTCAGCGCATAGCCGGCAGCTCTAACAAGCAAGAGCAGACCCCCTACAAACAGCTAATTGAGCAGACCATTGCCGAGCTAGAGACACTTCTGGCCTCACTAAAATAACAACAAACCACGCCATACAGCTTGCAATAATAGTACCGATCGGTATGATGCCGACTCTTCTCGGGGCGTAGCGCAGCCTGGTAGCGCACCACACTGGGGGTGTGGTGGTCGCAGG
>JBELGO010000026.1:0-3468 GCA_042091915.1 SAR92 clade bacterium
TTTAATCTATGTCTGGATTGCCCCAACACCCAGTGGGCCTCTGCCGTTGCCGCGCGCGGCAGACCCAGCCGCGGCAGTAACGCAGTTTGGCCACGGCAACGCGGCGATAAGCTATGAACACTACCGCGCAGTGCTGCTCGACGGCCCCGAGTTGATCTTTGATATCCCCGGTGTGCGGTTCACCGATTTCTACCTGGGTGACGCCGAACTCCGCCATGGCAAGATGGTGTTTGAGTGTGAAGCGGAGTGGGGAAGCGCTCACCGCCCAGCAAAGGTTAAAGTAACCGACCGCCCCTTAATCTTGCGTACCGAACTAAGTGCTGAGCATGATCAGGTGATATTCCGTCTGCTCAGCACAGCCAACGCAGAACTAGGCTGTTTAGAACTGCACTTTACCAGAGGCCCGCGCAGTACCACCCACTACTGTTGGCGTTACACGCAAACCAGTCGCCACTTAACGGGTCGGCCGTGGCGGCAAAAATGGTTAACCTTGAACAGCCCTGCAATCCGTGTGCATAACCGGCACGACGGTGGCGATATTGCAAAGCTGTTGGTGGGGCCCTCGGCAAACTACAACGATCTGATCGCCCCTGCTGCAGCGACCCGTCAGGAGAATTGAATGCAACAGCCACTCGAGAGAGAGACTAGCGTCGATAAACGCGCGTGGATGCCATCAACATTTGATCTCAAAGAGACATGGTTTGCTGTCGCTCACGCCAATCAGGTTGGTAATAGGCCGGTAGCGCGGGTGATACACGCGCAGAGATGTTATCTGTGGCGAGAAAATGGTCGGTTGTGCGCCTCAGCGCTGCATCCCGCCGAGCCCCGCCAGCGGCAGGCAGTGATATCAGAGTTTGTCGATGAACAGGGCGCCTACCCGGTCGCAGAGCGGTACGGCTACGTTTGGGTCTGGTACGGCAATCCAGACCACGCCTCACCAGCGTTATTGCCGCATATCCCTTTCTTGCCGGAGGATGGTGCCGGCATCCCAGCTTATATGCGCACTACCATACGATTTGACGGCTGTTCCCCCATTTCGGTGGAGAATTTGTTGGATTTAACCCATGCAGACTTTCTCCACGGCGAGGTCATCGGTGGCGAGGGTGAAGCGGAGTCAGACCAGGTTGAATTCAGTTACACCAGCGAGACGATTACGCGCACGCGAATTGTGGTGGCCAAGCCAGTGTCGCCAGTAATGCGTTGGGTAGGGGGTGTCAGGGCCAAGTATCAAGACTTTCGGTCGACGCTCCACGTGCATTTACGCAACAACTTATGTATCTCCTATCCTCGCTTTGAGCCGGGTTTTGATATCCCCAATGTCCAGCCATTTGTACCTAGTGGACGATACCGTTCGCGTGTTAACCAGATTTTTAATCTACACGTAGCACCGACACCCTTCAGGCAGGTGATGCCTCGGATGGCTTATGTGGTCGGGCCTCAAGACAATAGCGTAGTGCGTCCGCAGACCCCTGCATACCTCAGTGAAGGTGCGCGGCGTGACCTGCACTCCCGGTTCGACGGCCCAGGCGTGCGCTACCGTATATTGATGAAAGAGCTGCAAAGGCGCCAACAGCAGGGCGACTTCAGCTACGCCGCTGATGCTCATCCGGCAAAAGATATCAGTGACGTGTTGGGACTGAAAAATTAGCGAGGTTGTGGGGGGGCACGCTTTCTGCTGGAATAAGGCTAACGGTACAAAAACTCGAATGATGTTATCATCTGGGTTTTTAGTGGCCACCATGGGCCCTCCGGTCTAAAAGGAGCGCGCGGCAAGCGCGAGAGAGCAGTGAACGACATGTCCCAACCAGCAACTCAGAGTCGCCGGCGCAACAAGCGGTCCGAGACAACTATTCAAGCTATATTAGATGCGGCCGAAGAGATTATTGTCGTCAGCGGTGTGGATCGAATCTCAATTCTTGATGTCTGTCGTGTGGCGGGTATATCTCGAGGTACTTTTTACCGATATTTCTCCTCACAAGACGAGCTGCTCGATGCCTTCTCTCGATTCAAGCGAGAGCGTTTCCACAGCGCACTGACCGAGGCGTTAGCACCTTACAGTGATCCTGATGAACGTTTTGCCGCCCTGGTTAACTATCTGGATGAATATCTGGAGGTGGGCCAAGCGCGCAAGATTCTGATTGTCGCGCCCAAATACGCGCTGGGCTGGTTCCGGCGCATCTTCCAAGATTCCATCGTCAAGTTTCAAGAGGATTTAAGTATCGTTTTTGATGCTTGGGATCAGCGCTTAGCGGTCACTCTCGATCGCGAAATGGTCTGTGAATTACTGGTGCGCTACATTCTCAGCGAGCAGTTGGTCAAAGGCACTTCAGAGCGTCGCCGCACCTTGCCGGGCAAAATCAAAGCGCTGGTCAATGATCTCATGAGCGCCACGCGCGGCGCCTAGCCCTGCTGCCCTCTGCACAGCAGGGTGGTCGGGCTGTTTGACCCGAAGTCATACGCTTTTTGACGAAAATACTCTTTTTTCCTGTTTGAATGGGCAGCGATATTGCCACGGTCATGATAGGAGCAGTGAGAATGAGTGAGTCAGAGAGTTACGATGTTGTTATTGTCGGTGGTGGACACAACGGCTTGGTCGCCGGCTGCTACCTAGGCGCACAGGGAAAAAGTGTTTTGGTTGTTGAGGCTTTAGATAAAGCCGGCGGCATGTGTAACTCCGGTTATACCCTGGCCGGAGCGCCGCAGCACATGATTCACCCCTGTGCGCTGGATCTCATGTCGCTGCGAGCCCACCCGATGGTCCCCGAAGAGCTCCAGCTGGAGCGGCATGGATTTGTCCACAAGCCGATGAAACCAGGCTATGTCTATCTTCACCCCAACGGCGAATCGATCATTTTTGGCGCTACTGCGGAAGAGACCGCCGCCGAATTTAGACGCTATTCAGAGCGCGATGCTGAAGAGTTCCTCAAGTTGATGGAGCTTGTGAACGTCTTTGTCGACTTGGCGTTACCACAAATGCGCGTTGACCCCACCCAGTTTAATTTTGGCGCGAAGCTGCAATCGCTTGGCGTACTGTTGCGCAACCTAAAGCTGAAAAGCGACTTGATGGCGCTGATCAGCAGCCCCGCTTACACCTCGATCATGGAGCGTTTTGAGCATGAGATGTGCCAGTCTGCACTGAGCTGTCTGCTCGGTGCAGCCGGTCCGATCATCAACGAGGGTTCTGGTATCTATTTTGCTCTGTTGGGGCTATTACATCGCTTCGGTCTTGGTCGCTCGATTGGCGGCATGCAAGTGCTCAGTAATTCGATAGTGTCGCGCCTCAACGAAGTGGGCGGCGAGCTACTGCTCTCTACCCGGGTGGAAGAGATCGTCGCAGAGCAAGGTAAAGTGACCGGGGTGCGTTTGGCCGGCGGGCGCTTCATCGCGGCAAAGGCTGTGATTGGCGCCATACACCCCAAACCGGCATTGGAGATGGTTACCTCCGGCGCGCTGGAGCGCAAACTGCTC
>JBELGO010000027.1:0-18726 GCA_042091915.1 SAR92 clade bacterium
CAACCACATCCATATCTGGCTCAATACCGAAAAACTCCAGAGTTTTCTGGGGGTGGCGGTATTGATCGCGCGCGCGATCAGCATCGCTGCGCTGCGGGCTAGCTATGGCTGCCGCTATCGCTGAGGCGCTTTTTTCCACTGGCGCGGAGCGCTCGCAACCGGTCATCGCCAACAGCGCTATAACACTAAAACTGACACTCGCTTTAAAAATATTTAAAAACATTGCCCACCCCTGATTGAAGTTATTACTGCCCCATAATACGCCAAGCTGGGGTGCAGTTGCAGCCATCTCGATAACCGCGCAAACTATTGCTTTGGAAGGCTATCCTCGGCTTTCTCTACAGGGACACTACTATGCACAGCTCACTGGTTATTACTGTTCTCGCCGACGATCAACCCGGCATCGTTGAAAAACTGGCCGGCACTATTGCCGCGGCAGGTGGCAATTGGCTTGAGAGCAGTATGTCGCGGCTGTCGGGGAAATTTGCCGGCCTACTGCTGATCTCAGTGCCGGACAATCACCAGGCAGCGCTAGCAACTGCTCTTCAAGCATTGGAGAGCCCCGCGTTAAAGATCAGTATTGAGACAACTGGCTCAGCGCTTAGCGATGAAGAAACTGGCAGCATGGTCGGAGTGGAAATTGTCGCCAACGACCGCCCCGGGATTGTCGAGGAGATATCGCGACTTTTAGCCAGCGCACAAATCAATGTCGTTTCACTGGAGACTTTTTGCGCAAGCGCGCCGATGTCCGCTGAACCTATGTTTCACGCCCAGGCATACCTGCAACTCCCCGAAGCCACCAGCGTAGAGGCATTGACTGATCTACTCGAACAACTCTCCGACGATCTCATGGTTGAACTACTCGATTAAGGTATAAATTACTGTGTTAGATGTTGTCTTGTACCAGCCAGAGATCCCGCCCAATACCGGCAATATTATTCGCCTGTGTGCCAATACGGGGTTTCGTCTTCATCTTATAGAGCCGCTGGGCTTTGACCTAGATGACAAGCGACTGCGCCGCGCCGGGCTCGATTATGCCGAGTTTCAAAGCTTGGCTGTACACAAAGATTTTGACAGTTACCTTGCGACGGCTAAACCTAACAAAATCTATGCCCTTAGCACTAAAGGCCAACAGAGCTATCACAGCGTGGCTTTCATGCCCGGCGATGCCCTGGTATTTGGCCCTGAAACACGCGGCCTGACAGAAGAATTCCGCCAAGCTTTACCCGCCGGGCAAGTGCTCAAATTGCCGATGCAAGCAAACAGCCGCAGTTTGAATCTCTCCAACGCCGCGGCAATCTTAGTTTATGAAGCGTGGCGGCAACTGGATTTCGCCGGAGCCGCAGTATGAGTACCGCGACAGCTGCCACAATCGGCCTATTTTACGGCAGCTCTACCTGCTACACAGAGATGGCCGCCGAGAAGATTCGCGATCAGTTTGAGCTACTGCTCGGCAGCGGCTCGGTTGCCCTGCACAATATCATCGATACACCGCTAGCAAACATGGCCGAATACGCGTACTTAGTGGTGGGCATCCCCACATGGGACTACGGTGAGCTACAGGAGGATTGGGAGAGCCGCTGGGAGGAGTTCGACTCGCTGGACCTATCGGGCAGCAGCGCAGCAGTTTTCGGTCTTGGCGACCAGATTGGTTACCCAGAATGGTTCCAAGACGCTATGGGTTATCTGTGGGCAAAATTACATCATTGCGGGGCAACTTTGCGCGGCCAGTGGCCCAACAGCGGCTACACGTTTACCGGTAGCCAAGCTCTCAATGCCAGCGGTGACGCTTTTGTTGGCCTGCCACTCGATGAGGAGAGTCAGTTTGAACTCAGCGATGAACGTATTGCCAGCTGGTGCCAGCAGCTCATCGCCGAGTTTGGGTTATAGCTCTATCCGCAAAATCCTCAGATGAGACCACTCTGCGCGAGCAATACAGCGACACTGCCGACAAACAGGTAGAGCCAGCTGCCAATGGTGCCGTAGAAGCGGCCCGCTGAACGACCGACCGTTGTCACCATGCCGTAGCCATGACCTATGCGCGAAAGCAAAATCAACAGACCAAAAGCGTGTACCAAGCCAGTATTGGCAAAGCTATTTTCTATAGCCGCCAACAACAACAAAGAAATCGGCACGTACTCTGCTGCATTGCCATGGGCGCGAACGATAGATTCAAAACGCTCACAGGCTTCAGAATCGCTGGCATCGGGGCCACCCGCCAAGCGCTGTTTGACCACAACGTAAGCTAAAACCAACATCAACAGCGCCATAAGCGCGGTATAAAGTGCTGTAATTTGCAGTGTCATAAAGATTCCTTATTTTTGTTGTTGAGTAATTGTCAGCACTGGCAGTATAGGCGAGACGAGTTACTCGCTACAATGGCGAGATGACGACACCACCCTTCTCTAGCAACCCCGCTGCGCTTGAAAGCGCCCAGGTAGATTGGCGCGGCGAACTGCCGTGGTCGCCGCAATTTGACGACGTCTACTACAACCTCGACGATGGCCGGGCAGAGAGCGAGTATGTGTTTATACAACACAACCAACTGATTGATCGCTGGAAGCTTTTAGACAACGACCTTCACCCCGTATTTTCTATCGCCGAAACCGGCTTTGGCACTGGACTCAATTTCTTAACTACAGCGCAGAGCTTTTTGGCCAATGCCCCCGCCAATGCGCGATTACAATTTATCTCGACCGAGCGCTATCCACTGGATAGCGCAGATCTAAAGCGCGCTTTGGCTGCATGGCAACCAAAGTCTGGCAGCAGCGATGAAAACCATTGGCTTGGCGACCAACTGCTCGACAATTACCCACCGCGTGTAACCGGCCACCACCTCATAACGATGGCAGACGGGCGTATCGAGTTGTTGCTGTTGCTGGGCGATGCACTGTCCTCATTCCAGCAACTGGCAGGGCAAAAACAGGTGCACGCCTGGTTTTTGGATGGCTTTACACCGGCCAAAAACCCGAGCATCTGGCAACCAGCACTCTACCAATGCATGGCAGAGCTATCGGCGCCCGGCGCCACCTTCTCTACCTTTAGTTCAGCCAGCGAAGTCCGCCGCGGGCTATTAGCCGCTGGGTTTAGTGCCGAAAAAGTACCAGGCTTTGGCAAAAAAAGAGAGATGCTCAAAGGCCAACTGAATTCATCTTCGCCAGATGCAAATCGCCTCGAGTGGTATCTGGGCCAATCACAGCTGGCGGCAGATCAGCCCCGCAGCGCGGTTGTTATCGGCGCCGGAATTGGCGGCTGCTGTGCAGCTAACGCATTGGCTAGGCGCGGCTACCAAGTCACTGTGATCGACCGGTACGACCAACCTGCACAGGCTGGTTCTGGCAACTTGCAGGCTGTGCTCTATCCCAAGTTATCGCTGCGCACAGACCAACTGCCAGAGATCAATTTAGCCTCTCTACTGTTTGCCAGCCGCTACTACCGCCGCTACTGGCAGGCTGGTCACGGCCAACAGTGTGGGGTCTTAGTGCTGCCAGAGAGCGATAAACAGCTCGCCGAATTTTCTCAGATTGCTGCGCGCCACGCACCGGCAGAGTGGATTCACCTGGCCGAAGGTGAGCAGCTCAACAAGCTGAGCGGACTGGTACTGGGCAGTGAGCAAGCGCTCTGGTTTGAGCGGCTCGGCTGGCTGCAACCACAGTCACTGTGCAAGGCACTGCTTGCTCACCCCAATATCAAACGCATTTGTGGCAATGTAACAGAATGTCATTACGACTCGGCCGAACAACAGTGGCAGCTGCGAGACGATCAGCTGGCTATCGCCAGTGGCAGCCAATTAGTATTGGCCTGCGGTATCGACAGCGATAAATTCTCCCAGACTGGCCAGCTACCGTTCAGACCCATACGCGGCCAAGTGACGCACCTATCGACCCAGCAGCTGCCAAGCACACCACGCTGCGCAGTCTGCGCAGAGGGTTACATTGCGCCCGCGCACGAACAACAGTTAACCCTTGGCGCCAGCTACAGGCATGACTCTAGCGATACCGAGTTAAAAGAGCGTGAGCATCAACACAACCTCGAACTGCTGCGCCGCTCTGACCCAGGTCTCGAGCAATTACTCGCTGATATTAACCCTTGCGGCCTGCCCGGTCGGGCGAATTTTAGAGCCACCACCCCCGACTATCTACCGCTGGTGGGTGCGGTGCCCAACATCCCCGACATGCTAGAGCGTTTCGCATTTTTGGGCCGCGACGCTAAGCAGGTCAAGCCGCTACAGGGCGCTTACCACCCCCATCTGTTTATGCTCGCCGGACTCGGCTCACGCGGATTTAGCTATGCGCCGCTCATGAGCGAACTGCTCGCCAGCCAAATGGAGGGGAGTATTGGGCCACTGCCCCGCGAGCTCTGCAATGCCTTGCACCCCGCTCGATTTGTCATCCGCGATCTCAAGCGCAACCGTCTGCAACGCTATGCTGCGCTTCGATCTGTAGCCGATTTGGTTTAGACTCAGCTCCATTCATTTTTATCAATAGTGTTTTTACCATGACTCGACTTACTCAAAAGGCTGCGCAAAAATTTGTTGGCGCCCATGTCAGCGCGGCTGGCGGCATCGATAACGCCCCCCTCAATGCAGCCGCAATCGGCGCCACCGCGTTTGCTTTTTTCACTAAAAATCAGCGCCAATGGGTTGCCAAACCCCTAGCCCCAGAGAATATTCAAAGGTTTCTTGAGAACTGTGCAGAGCACGGTTTCACCAGCGACCATATCTTGCCGCACGACAGTTACTTAATAAATTTGGGCCACCCCACCAGCGAGGGGATAGAAAAATCCCGCAGTGCTTTTGTCGATGAGCTACAGCGCTGCGGACAACTGGGATTGCGTTATCTCAACTTCCACCCGGGCAGCCACCTGCGCGAGATCACTGAGAGCGAGTGTTTGGCGCGCATTGCCGAGTCTATCAATCTCGCTCTCGATCAGACCGAGGGGGTTACTGCTGTCATCGAAAATACTGCTGGCCAAGGCAGCAACCTCGGCTACAGCTTCGAGCAGCTAGCCGAGATTATCGATCAGGTTGAGGATAAAACCCGCGTCGGCGTCTGTCTCGACACCTGCCACGCTTTTGCCGCCGGTTACGACTTAACCTCTAGCGAGAGCTGCAAAGACGTATTTGATCAATTTGGCTCAACTGTGGGTTTCGAGTACTTGTGCGGCATGCACCTCAACGACTCAAAGGGCGATCTCAACAGCCGACTCGATCGCCACCACAGTCTCGGCCAAGGCTTTATAGGCTTGCAGGCCTTCGAGGCCATTATGAGCGACTCGCGCTTTGACGGCATACCACTCGTACTAGAGACGATCGACCCCGCCATCTGGGCTGATGAGATAAAACTGCTGCGCAGCTACGCCGGTTAATTATTTTGCCGGCGCGGCTACTGCGCACTCCAACCCGCGCCGAAATTGCTGCGCTGCACTGCTGTTATCGCCCAGTTGCAGGTAAATTTCTGCCAACAACTTGTGCCCTGCAGGGCAGGCATTCAGCTCTAAACCGCGCAGAGCAAAGTCGCGCGCCCGCGCCCAGAGCTCACCCTGCTTACAGAGACGTGCAACCGTATAAGCCAACTCGGCATCAGCCTGTTCTTGCAACAAAGTTTCCAGTGCTCGCAAACGCTTGTTGAGGCCCGCCGGCGGCAGTAGTTGCAGAGCGGCCAGGCAACTTGAATCAAAAGTTGTTTGGGAGCGCTTAAGCTGACTTTGCAAAGTTTTAAGCAAGAGCTTTTCCGCTTCGCCACACGCTTCTAATTCGATTAAACAGCGAGCATAAACACCCACTAAGCTGGGCTTTTGGCGCAAATTGCTGGGCAGTATTTTCCAGCACTGCTGCGCAGACTTGAGATCGGCTATAACCGGCAGTTGCAGAGTAAACCAGCGTTGATAGAACCGCTCCAACTGCTCTGAAGGGAGCTTGCTGTTTTTTAATAGATCGGCAGCGGCGGGCCAATGCTGCTCAGCCAACAACGCTTCGAGCAGCGCAGAAATCTGTTCAACGGGGAGTTTGTTGGCCTTGGACAAAGGTTCGAGTAGTTTTATGCGCTCGCGATCGGGCAGTGGCCCCTGCGCCAAAACCAACACCGCCGCGCGATCGCCTTTGGCCAGCAACTCGCCCAACAACTCCTTGGCGGCTTGATGTTCGCCACAACCCAGCAGTGCGCGGGCAGCCAACAAGCGATCGCTGCGCGCAGAGGCCGTGTGCAGATTGCCGGCTAACAAGCGTTTAGCTTCCAGCCAATCGGCACTGGCCAACGCCGCCAGTCCTTGCTCGCGGCGGCTGGTGGCAGAGAGCTGACGCCGGTTGCGCCACCACTCTACAACGCCGCCAGCGCGCAACAGCCAACCGAGCAGTGCAAACCCCCAACGCAATAATAACAGCGCCGCCGACAACGCGAGTAGAGCAGTCCAAAAGCTCATTTCGAGCTGGTAACCGGCGTAGTTAATCAATACGTAGCCACTGCCGCGCGCAACCAGCCAAATTAGCCCCGCACCGCCCAAAAGCGCCGCTAACAAGAGCACAAAAGTCCGCTTCATGGTGCACTCTCGCTCTGGGCGTTCGCGCGCTGCCAGTCGTACCAGGCAGCTTCGCTTTGACTAATACTCAACGTCTTATGCGCAACCGGCAATTGCGCCAACTCAGCCAAACTGGCGCGCAGTGGCGCACGGTTATCACTGGAAGCGGTGGAGAGCTCTAAAAGCTCTTGGCAGAGTTTTAAACTGTGTTGATAGAGCGCCGTATCGCCGCGCCACATAGCCAGCGCAGCCTGTTCAATTGCCAGGGCAAATCGCTCTGCCAACAGCTGCTGTGCATTGGGTGCTGTGAGCTCGGGTAGGGCTTGCTCGGTGCGCTGCAAGATAAATAGCTCACCCACCAAATCACCTAATTGATTGAGCCGAGCGCGCCAATCTGGCCGTGCGCCTTGGTCTTCTGCACCCTCTTCTTGCAAGACGAAGTTCTGTCTCTCCAGCTCCGTTGCGAGCGCCTCTTGGCTCTCCACTGCGATCGCCAACAAGCGGTTGTGCAGACCTTGCCGATCAATAGTAGGGCGCTGTTCTAGCGCAGCTATATCAGCAGCCAGGGCGGCTCGCAGCGGCGAAAAGTCAGGGTCGTTCCACTGTGCCAACAAATCATCAGCGCGCTCGAGAAGCTCAATGGAGGGTGCCACGTCGTCCTCTAAGGTCAATCTCATCGAAGCCAGACGAATAGTGTATTGCAGCTCGGCCAGTTGCCATTGGCGTCCAACCCCACCATCAAGATCATTTAGCCGCGTTTGATTGCGCTGCACGCGACTGGCCAAACTGGCCATAGGGCCGGTGATCTGGCGTTGCAACTGTTGGTTGAGCTGACCACTTAGCTCGGTGGATAAACGCAGCGGTAAATTCTCGATTTTTTCGTTGTTCGCTGCAATTTGCTGGACACTGTTTAGCTGCTGCTGGCTCTGTTTGGCAAGCTCGACCTCAAGCGCCTGAACCTGTCTAGCCAGCGCCTGTTGTTCGCCATTAAACTGCTGCCAGAGCGGCGCGCCATAATAGTAGCCCGCGGCGCTTGCAGCGGCGAGCAACACCAGTATTAGCAGCCACCACTTACCCGCCCCTGAGCCGCTGGTGTGTTTTGCCGGGGCAGCGGATTGCGCTTTTAGCTTGCCTGACTTGGCTGCCGTCCCTTTAGGCGTCGACGGGTTGGCTTTGGCAGCGCCTTTATCGGCTGGTGGCTTCTCGCCGGCAGGCTTGGCAGGGCTATTTTGATCGCTCACACTCTCTCCTGATGCGCGCTTGGCGCTATCTCCATTATCTTGTTTTTCTGCTGCCAGGCTTGCACCGCGGCTTGTAGCATCGCCGGAGCGGCTGCAGACTGTGCCACTTGAATATTAACGTAGCCCAACGCGGCACCTAACTCTGCTACCCGCGAGCTTGGCACTACCAGTGCAATATCGGTCCGTGGCGGGCGCCCGAGCGCAGTAAGCAGTTCACCACTGTGGGCCAGCAGCAGATCGCTCCGATCTAACGCCTGTTTTGCCGCAAGCTGACCGTCTGGTGAGATTTGTCGGCGATAAAGTTCGCAGCGCGAGACCACTGCTCCGCGTGCCCTCAACTGCTCGCCGATCAGATGCCGGCCACCTTCTCCGGCGACAATAACTACGCGCTCGGCGCTGACCTGTTGTAACTCTGGGAGCGCGAGCAGGCCCTCACTGGTTTGTTCTTGTATCGGCGCTCGCACAGTCAATCCAGTTTGCGCAAGTACACCTGCTGTACTTTGACCGACCGCAAAGCAACGCAGATTAGATGGCCACTTCGGCAACTGTTGAGCCACAATGGTCGCTGCCGTGCGGCTGACAAATATCGCCAAGCTACCAGAGGTCATCTGTTGCTGTAACTGGGCAATGCGTTGCGGCGCTTGCGCCAAGGTCTCCAGCGTCATCACCGGAATATGCTCACACAGTCCCGCTTGTTGGGTGACGAGCTGCTGAAGTTGTCGATCGCCGCTAGTCGGGCGCACTAACAGCAGACGACAACCTTTGAGTCGTTGCTCAGCCAAGCGCATAGACCTCAGCGAGAATTTTGTCGGCGCCGGCGGCGAGCAGCTGCTCTCCCAACTCGCGACCTAATTGTTCCGCTTGCTCAACTGGGCAGGCGCCATCGACACGCAAAATAGTCTGGCCGTCGAGTGAACCTACCAAGCCGCGCAGTGTGAGATTAGCGCCTTGGTCATCAAGCTCGGCAAAACAAGCGATAGGCACTTGGCAGCCGCCCTGAAGCCGATGGTTGAGCGCTCGCTCGGCACTCACACAATAGCTGGTCGGTGTATCGATAAGCGGTTGCAAAAGCGCTACTGTGGCCGGGTCATCGGAGCGCGTTTCGATGCCTACCGCGCCCTGTCCACCTGCGGGCAGGGAGAGTTCAGTGGGCAAAAATTGGACGATGCGCTCGGCGAACTCCAGACGGATCAGGCCAGCCGCGGCCAAAACTATGGCGTCGTACTCGCCGTTATCGAGCTTAGCCAAGCGGGTGTTGACGTTGCCACGCAAACTTTTAATCACCAATTGCGGGTAGTGTTCAGCGAGCTGACACTGGCGGCGCAGGCTCGAGGTACCGACCACTGCGCCCTCGGGGAGTTGATCGAGATTTTGATAGCGGTTGCTGACTAGCGCATCGCGTGGGTCTTCGCGCTTACAAATAGCGCTGAGCTCGAGCCCGGGCGGAAACTCCATCGGCACATCTTTCATCGAGTGGACCGCAATATCGGCTTCACCACTGAGCAGAGCCTGCTCTAACTCTTTGATAAACAGACCCTTGCCGCCAATTTTAGCCAGCGGCACATCGAGGATTTTATCTCCGCGAGTGCTCATTGGCAGCAGCTCGACAGTTAGCCCTGGGTGAGCGGCGAGCAGCGCATCGCGAACATGATGGGCCTGCCACAGAGCCAGTGCGCTTTTGCGTGTAGCAATGGTTAAATGTTGTTTTTCAGTTGCAGGGGTTGCGCTCATGCTCTGTGTCTCGGCCAGATTGAGTGGGATCATAGTTTTAGGCGGTTATTATTGCGCAATTCTGCGGCGCTGTCAGAACGTCTCACAGCAAAAGTGGGGATCGTTGCGACAATTGGCTATAATTGTCGCCCATTAAAATTACAGTGCAGCCCAGCTGCCACGACATAGGCTCGACATGAACGACTCAACCTCCAACACAACCGCGTCAAACACTAACAGCGCTTGGGGCGGCCGCTTCAGTGAAGCTGTCGATGCTTTTGTGGCGCGCTTCACCGCTTCGGTGAACTTTGACCAGCGCCTCTATCGCCAAGATATTCGCGGCTCGTTAGCCCACGCAAAAATGCTGGCTGAGGTCGGAGTACTCACCGCTGCGGAGTGCGATCAAATCACTTCAGGGCTACTAGAAATTGAACAACAAATCGCCGCCGGCGACTTTGAATGGTCTGAAACACTTGAAGATGTTCATATGAATATCGAGGCACGCCTGACCGATGCGATTGGCAGCGTTGGCAAAAAACTGCACACCGGGCGTTCGCGCAACGATCAGGTTGCCACCGATATCAAACTCTGGCTGCGCGACGAGATCGATCAAATTGCAGGGCTAATCACTCTCTTGCAAGCCGGCATTATCAAATTGGCGGAGAGCCAAGCCGAGACGATTATGCCTGGCTTCACCCACTTGCAGACTGCCCAGCCGGTGACGTTTGGCCACCACTTATTGGCGTGGAACGAAATGCTAGAGCGCGATTACAGCCGCTTACAAGATTGCCGCAAGCGCCTCAACTTAAGCCCGTTGGGCGCCGCCGCACTGGCCGGGACGACCTATCCGATTGACCGTCATGCCACCGCCAGCACACTGGGCTTTGATGCGCCGACAGAGAACTCGCTAGACTCGGTCAGCGACCGCGACTTTGCGATTGAATTCTGTTCTTTTGCCAGCCTGCTGTTGACCCATATGTCGCGTATGTCTGAAGAGCTTATCCTGTGGGCCTCGGCACAGTTTCAATTTATCGATCTGCCCGATCGCTTCTGCACCGGCTCGTCGATCATGCCGCAGAAAAAGAACCCCGACGTTCCTGAACTGGTGCGCGGCAAAACCGGGCGCGTCAATGGCCATCTGATCAGCCTGCTGACCCTGATGAAATCACAACCGCTGGCTTACAATAAAGATAACCAAGAAGATAAAGAGCCGCTGTTTGACAGCGTAGATACCGTGCGCGACTGTCTGCGTGCGTTTGCCGACATGATCCCCAATGTAGCACCCAAAAAAGATCACATGTACGAAGCGGCTCGCCGCGGATTTTCCACCGCAACAGACTTGGCTGATTATCTGGTGCGACGCGGCCTAGCCTTTCGCGACTCTCATGAAGTGGTCGGTCGCGCTGTCGCGTTTGGTGTTGAGCAGCAGCGCGATCTCTCCGAGTTTACGCTGGCAGAGCTACAGCAGTTTAGCGACGCCATAGAGGGGGATGTGTTTGACGTATTGACCTTAGAGGGCTCGGTTGCCGCACGCGACCATATTGGTGGCACGGCACCTAAACAAGTGCGCAGTGCCGCACAGCGCGCACTGGAAAAACTGCAATTGCGCGCCTAATCGCTACAGCGGCAGTGCCTCTCCGCCCTGCTCCTGCAGCGCGCGGTTGAGGCGCTCCAGCAACGGCTCACCATCAACGGTGTTGCACCACACCCCCTCGCGTAAAGTGAAGTGCAAACCGCCCGCGCGTATCGCCAGCCAAACCTCTGCTACCGCCGCTTGCCGCGAGAGAATAATTTGGCTGCCGTTGGCCTCTACAGTTAGAGTCAACATACCGCCGCTGTTTTCGTAATCGATGTCGGCACCACTGTCATCAATCGCCTCTTCAATGGCTAACATCAGGGCATCGACTTCGGCGTGAAATTGCTTTTCGCTCATGGGGTTTTATTCCACCGGTTAAAGAGTGCCAGTATAAGTGTTTGAGTCCGCTCTGCCACTGCCGCTATACTGCGTTATAACTATTATTAGCAGTGAATTTTCTCCATGATCCAACCGATTTCTACCACTTTGACGGCACTTCTACTGAGTGTTTTTGTCCTTGCCGGCACCGCCTGCGGCAATAAAGGGCCCCTCTACCTGCCGGACAATACGCCAACTCCCACAGAGCAGGAGCGCGGACAATGAGCAGGGTGGATAGCTTTGCTCATTTCAGCCGCCAGCAGGGTGAGCTGTTCATCGAGCAGCACAACCTCAACCAGATCGCCGATCAATATGGGACGCCCTGCTATGTCTACAGCAGCGCTGTACTAAAAGAGAATTTTGATGCCTATAGCCACGCGCTAATAGGCCGCGAACACTTGGTCTGTTTCGCGGTGAAAGCGTGTTCCAATATCGCTATTTTACAGCTGTTGGCGCGCCGCGGAGCGGGCTTTGATATCGTCTCGGTAGGCGAGTTAGAACGAGTTTTGCTGGCCGGCGGCCAGCCTGAAAAAATTGTCTTCTCCGGCGTGGCTAAGACGGCCAGTGAAATGCGCAGGGCGCTCGAGGTCGGCATCCACTGCTTTAATGTCGAGTCTGCCGCTGAGCTTGAGGTCTTGGCCGATGTCGCCTCCTCTATGGGTGTCCGTGCGCCTATTTCGCTGCGCGTAAACCCCGATGTCGATGCCGGCACCCACCCGTATATTTCGACGGGGCTGAAAGAGAATAAATTCGGCATAGCGATTGAGCACGCTCTAGAGTTCTATCAGCGTGCAGCGCAATTACCCTCAATAGAGATCAAAGGGGTCGACTGTCATATCGGCAGCCAGCTCACCGACGCAGCGCCGCTTCTGGATGCCTTGGACCGGTTGTTGGCACTGGTGGATCAACTTGAAGAGCACGCTATCACTCTCAGTCATATCGATTTAGGAGGGGGCTTGGGGGTGCGTTACTCCGATGAACAGCCACCTACCGCTGACGACTATTTAAGCCAAGTTTTGCAGCGGCTGGGCGACCGCACACAGTGCTTGGTCCTAGAGCCCGGGCGCTCGATTGTTGCCAATAGCGCTGTGCTTCTCACTGAGACCATTTATCTCAAGCAGAGCGGTGAAAAACACTTTGCTATTGTCGATGCGGCTATGAACGATATGTTGCGCCCGTCGCTCTACCAAGCTTGGATGGCCCTGGAGAACTGCTCTGCTAGCACTGCCCAAGAGAAAACCTACGATGTGGTCGGCCCGGTCTGCGAAACAGGCGATTGGCTGGCCAAAGAGCGGTCTCTGCGTCTGACCAGCGGAGACCGGCTGGCCTTGTTCTCAGCCGGCGCCTACGGTTTTACCATGGCCTCTAATTACAATAGCCGCACGCGTGCTGCAGAAATTTTAGTCGATGGTGATCGCTGCCATCTTATCCGCGAGCGCGAGACTCTTGCCGATTTGACTCGAGGTGAACACCTCTTGAACCCGGAGTAACTGATGCAGCTGCGCTTCAACAAAATGCATGGGCTAGGCAATGATTTCGTGGTGTTTGATACGCTGACCCAGCATGTGCGGTTGTCGACTCGCTTAATTGCCCAGCTGGCTGACCGCAAACGCGGAGTGGGTTGCGACCAAGTATTGGTTATCGAACCGCCGACCGAGCCCGATATTGATTTTAACTACCGCATTTTCAACGCCGATGGCAGCGAGGTGCAGCAGTGCGGCAATGGCGCGCGCTGCTTTGCCCGCTATGTGCACGACCGGCAGTTAACCGGCAAGAACACTTTGCGGGTCAAAACCGTCAACCGCATTCTAACCCTAACACTGGAAAAAACCGGGTTAGTCACAGTAGATATGGGGGAGCCACAATTTGCCCCCGAGAGCCTGCCCTTCATCGCACAAACGGCGCAGCGCTATTCACTGCAAACTGATCTTGGCACTATCGAAATTGGTGCAGTATCGATGGGTAACCCTCATGCAGTAATACTCTGCGACGATATCGCCAACGCTGCTGTGGCAGATTGGGGGCCGCGCATTGAGTCTCACGAGAGCTTTCCAGAAAAGGTTAACGCCGGTTTTATGCAAATTCTCAGCCGCAATGAGATCGCGCTGCGAGTTTATGAGCGCGGTGCCGGTGAGACCGAAGCCTGTGGTTCAGGTGCCTGTGCCGCCGTCGCTGTCGGTATCGCCTGGGGGCTACTGGATGAACAGGTGACGGTGAAATTGCACCGCGGCGAACTAACTATCAATTGGCGCGGGCCCGGCCATCCACTGTTAATGACGGGGCCCGCTGAAAACGTTTACCAAGGGAGAATCCGTCTGTGAGCGACAACTCTGAAAACGCTGAGCGCCATACCACTCTGGCACAGGTACGCGCCTATTTGATCGAACATCCAGATTTTTTTAACGATAACTTCGATCTGCTCGAATGCTTGTCTCTCCCGCACCAATCAGGTGGTGCAATCTCACTGGTGGAGCGCCAGGTAGGGGTCTTGCGCGAGCGCAATCAAGAGATGCGCGGTTCACTCAACGAGTTAATGACTATTGCTGGTGAGAACGATCGGCTTTTTACCAAGACCCGTCGCCTGACGCTGGAGTTACTCTCCGCGACGTCACTGGAGAGCCTAATCGAGAAACTCTACGACAGCCTCGGCATGGACTTTAGGTTGGAATTTTACAGCCTCACCTTTCTCGACGATGCCGACAGCAGTGAAGGCTCACTAGCCAACCATATTGATCGGCAGCAGCTACACGGCCAAGTGGCGCGAGCTGTCGACTCTGGCAAGCCCGTGGTCGGCCCTCTGCGCGCAGATGAGATGGGACTGCTGTTTGGGCCAGCCGGTGAACAAGTCGGTTCGGCCGCAGTACTGGCTATTGGTGGCGATAAACCAAAAGCGATATTGGCGGTCGGCGATAGCGACATCAACTATTACCAGAGCGATATGGGCACCCTCTTTATTGCCCATATTGGCGACATGCTCGAGCGCCTACTGCCAGAGCTGGCTGGTAGCGACTAACCGCCCTGCCCAGCTAGCTCACTTGGCGCGGCGGGGCGCGCGTTTTTTAGCGCTTTTCGGACTCTCCCCAGACTTGCCGCGCGCACCACTTTTAGGGCTGCGCTTTTTGGCGGGTTTGCCCGCCTTTTTAGTATCGCCACCGCGTCCGCCGCCGCGCTTGCTGCGGCCCTGTTCTTTGCGGGGCTTGTGTGGCTTGGCTTTGCCGGCCGGCATCGGTTCGCCGCTATCGACCAGTTCGAAGTCGACTTTGCGCTCATCTAAATCGACTCGTACCACTTTAACTCGCAAAGTATCACCGAGCCTGAACACCCGACCGCTGCGCTCACCGACCATGCGGTGTTGTGCCTGCTCGTGGTAATAGTAATCTTTGGGCAAGCCGGTGACGTGGATCAACCCTTCTACATAGAGATCGTTGAGCATAACAAACAAACCGAAGCCCGTGACAGCACTGACGACACCGTCGAACTCATCGCCCACATGCTCTACTAAGTACTCACACTTCAACCAATTTGAGACATCTCGAGTGGCCTCATCTGCCCGCCGCTCGGTAATCGAAATATGTTCGCCAATTTGATCTATGGGTCCATCGCCATACGGGTAGCTGACCGCCAGATCGACATACTGCTTACTGCTAAGCTTTAGCAGGTGCGCCACTTTGCGCTTGCTGCGCAGCAGCCCGCGAATAGCTCTGTGCACCATTAAATCGGCGTAGCGACGAATGGGCGAGGTGAAATGGGTGTAGGCATCAAAGGCGAGACCAAAGTGACCGTCATTGTCGCGCTGGTACATCGCTTGGCGCATAGAGCGCAGCAACACCGTCTGTATCACGGCGGCATCGGTGCGGTTGGCAACACTTCTGAGCAGACGCTGATAGTCTTCCGGTTGCGGATCATCGCCACCACTGAGCGCCAACCCTAACTCTCCCAAAAATTCGCGCAGCGCCGTCAGCTTTTCTTCGCTGGGGCCCAAATGCACACGGTAGAGAGCGGGCAGTTTAGACTTGCTCAAAAACTCAGCGGCACAGACATTGGCGGCCAACATACACTCTTCAATTAAACGGTGCGCATCGGTCCGTGCGACGGGAATAATCTGCGAAATCTTGCGCTGCGCATCAAATAAAATGCGTGTCTCTTGGCAGTCAAAATCAATGGCGCCACGGTCATTGCGGCGCGCATGCAGCACTTGATAGAGATCGTGCAAGGCATCTATCTGAGGGAGCACATTGGCAAATTGATGGCGGCTACTGGTAGCCTCTTCGCCCTCTTCTTGCTCGGCGTGGCGCTCTGCAATAACCCGCGCGACTTGGGTATAAGTGAGCCGAGCGTGGCTGTGCATCACCCCTTCGTAAAATTGAAACTTACCTATCTCGCCGTCTTTGCCAACCTGCATTTCGCAGACCATACACAAGCGGTCTTGATGAGGGTTTAGCGAGCACAACCCGTTGGAGAGTTTCTCCGGCAACATCGGTACCACGTGATTGGGGAAATACACCGAGTTACCCCGCTCATAGGCTTCAACATCCAGCGGCGAGTTGGGTAGAACATAGTGAGAGACATCGGCAATAGCGACAATTAAGCGCCAGCCACCGCGTTTTTTCGGCTCGCAGTAAACTGCATCATCAAAATCTCGCGCATCCTCACCGTCAATAGTGACCAGTGGCAGATCGCGCAGATCAACGCGTTCAACTTTATCCGCTTCCTCAACATGATCGGGGATCGCAGCGGTTTGCGCTTCCAGTTCGCGGTTCCATTGGTGCGGAATTTGAAAGTTGCGAATGGCTATTTCGATCTCTATACCTGGATCGAGCGGATTGCCTAGAATTTCTATCACTGCCCCGGTGGGTAGCTGATTGCGCGAGGGCGGGGCAATGATATCCACCACGACAATCTGCCCCGGCTCGGCACTGCCGATAGCGCTGGGTGCAACCATGATATCTTGCGAAATACGCGGGTTATCTGGGCGCACAAAGTAGATGCCGCTCTCAGCAAAAAAGCGACCGACTATTTGCTGCACACCGCGTTCGACCACATCGACAATCACCCCTTCGGCGCGGCCGCGGCGATCGTAACCCGCTAAACGCACCAGCACGGTATCGCCATCAAAAACCCGTTTCATCTGACGACTGGAGAGATAGATATCATCACCGCGACGCTCTGGCGAGGTGACAAAACCAAAGCCTTCGGGGTGGCCAATAACGCGCCCTTTCACCAAACTCAGCTCTTCGAGAGTCCCGTAACCACCGCGGCGGTTGCGCGCCACTTGGCCATCGCGCTCCATAGCGCGCAGGCGACGGTGAATAGCATCGACTTGATCGCCGCTGTCGAGCTCAAGCAATTGGCAGATTTCATCAGCGTCTAGCGGCCCATTGCTATTGCGCAACAGATCGAGAAGGTATTCTCGACTCGGCACAGGATTTTCGTAATTTTGTGCCTCGCGGGCAGCATGAAGGTCCTTAGCGGGAAGTTTAACGCTAGGCTTTGCAGTTTTTTTTACCATGAATAACTCGGAGGGCATCGGCCCATAGTGATAACTAAATGGATATCAGCCTCTTATTTCACAAGAGACTCTACGCACAGTGTAACACCTCGCTACACTTGCTGCGCTTTGCACTATGGATACTATTGACTCAACTGCCTAGGATGCGGTTGATGCAGCGGCAACCGCGGCTGCCAACTCTTCTAGACGCGACTCGATTTGTTCGCGATCTAGATCGGGAAGATTTTGTCGCAGCGACAATACCCGTTTGCGCAGATCGTTCATTCCGTACAGACCTGACAAACCCATTAAGTCGTGCAGGGCACCGCGCACTGCGGCGCTGTCTTCTCTGTGAGATGCACTGCGCAGGGCGGCAAGCGTCTCTAGGAGCGTATCGATCAGCTCATTAGGCACGCTGTCTGTCGCCAGCAAACCTAAGCCAACATCTACCCGTTTTGGCTGGCCGAGCAGCTCGGCCAAAGTATTCAGCAGCAGGCTGCGCTCGATCGGTTTGACTAATACCTCGGTGGCCCCTGCCGCCTTCATAGCACGATGTTCTGCACTGTTAACATCGGCGGTTAAGCCAACGATTATTGGGCAATCTGTCTCTAGGCTAGAAATGGCTTTCGCTGTTTGCACACCGTCCATGACGGGCATATGGATATCCAACAGCAGCAGATCAAAAGTACTTTTCTCGAGCGCTTCAAGCGCCACAGCACCGTTATCTACGGCAATCACCTCGGCTCCCGTTTGCGCCAACATTTTCTTAAGCAACTGCTGATTGAAGGGATGATCTTCTGCTATCAATATTCGCTTGCCGACAAACATCATTTCATCGTGACATTGTATTTCATCTATCTCGGCATTAATGACAGCCAGTTGCAGACTAAAACTCACCGTCGTCCCTTGGTCCTCAATACTGTCGATAGCGATTTCACCCCCCATCAACTCAACTAGCGAGCGACTGATGGCCAAACCTAAACCACTGCCTCCAAACTGGCGACTGATCGAATCGTCCTCTTGGGCAAACGGGCTAAATAAGTGGCGGACACGTGCTGGAGCGATACCTTTACCGGTGTCTTCAACTTCACACAGCAGCTGTTGATAACCAGGCAGTGATTGTCCGCCTTTGGCTACTCGCACATCAATCTGACCGCTGCGGGTAAACTTGAGAGCGTTGCCAATTAAGTTGTTGAATATCTGTGCAATTCGAACCGAATCGCCCCACAGATGCTCTGGAATTTCTGGTTCTAGATGCAGGTTGAGGTGAATATTTTTCTGCTCGGCTCGCTCCCTATAAATTGCGGTGACATCACTGAGAGTTTCGCGCAACGAGAGCCTGCCACTCTCTAAATGCAGTTCTCCGGAATTTGAGCGGGCAAACTCAAGCACGTCATCAATGGTTTTTAGCAGCAACCGCGAGGAACTGGCGATAATTCTCTGGTACTCCTCACGCTTGGCTCGCTGTCGCTCATCGGAGAGTGCGGAGGTGAAACCAATCACCGCAGTCAGAGGCGTGCGCAGCTCATGGCTCATTTTGGCCATAAATTGATCTTTGGCAACCATCGCCTCTTCGAGATCGCTCATGGCATCGAGTAGCTGCGCTGTGGCTTTTTCGACATCGCTTTCGAGCCGCTGGCTGTAACTTCTTGTAGCGGCAATTTGGCGGCGCAACACATCCGCCAAAAACACTAGCTCTCGAGGCCCTTGACTAGGAATAACCACCTCATGATTACCTGATTCAATCTCTTCTACTGATTCTGTCAATTTTTTCAACGGCTGCGAAATTCCTCGACTGATCTGTATTGCACCTAAAA
>JBELGO010000028.1:0-18221 GCA_042091915.1 SAR92 clade bacterium
TCAAGATAGCGTGTCTACCAATTCCACCACTTGGGCATAAGGGGTGAGACCCGAAGATCTCTTATTCTGTAAACCGCCAGGCTTCGCCTGGTATAGCGTGGTCGCTCGCGAACATCCTGTTCTCCGCGACACTTGGGCTCCTGCCCATCGTCTCCCTTCCGCCACTTGGGCATAAGGGGTGAGACCCGAAGATCTCTTATTCTATAAACCGCCAGGCTTCGCCTGGTATAGCGTGGTCGCTTGCGAACATCCTGTTCTCCGCGACACTTGGGCTCCTGCCCATCGCTTCCCTTCCGCCACTTGGGCAAAAGGGATGAGACCCGAAGATCTCTTATTATCTACTACTCTGGCAGATCGCTACCCGGTGCTGGCGTTTCGCCAACGCTAGGGAGATCACTGTCAGTCGCCGGAACGGTCAAGAGTTCGGGCAGAAATTCGTCATCGATCACATTGCGATTTTTGGCCACTACAGCGAGCGTGATACTGGTGACAAAGAAGATTGTCGCCAGGATCGCTGTCGAGCGGCTGAAAAAATTCCAGCTGCCGCCACTGCCAAAAATTGTCTGTGATGCTCCAGCACCAAATGATGCACCCGCTTCTGCGCCTTTGCCCTGCTGCAACAGGATTAAGGCCACCAAGGCTACGGCTACCACAAAGTGGAACACCAAAATTGCGTTTTCCATAGTTACCGCTCTGCCGCGTTAACGACGTTTATAAACTCTGGTGCGTCTAGTGACGCTCCTCCTACTAACCCGCCATCAATGTCGGGCTGACTAAACAGCGCTTGTGCGTTGCTAGCGTTAACACTGCCACCGTAAAGTAGTCGTGTCTGTTGTCCTTGTTCGCCCAGCTGCCGACGAATAAATGCATGCACAGCTTGCGCCTGTTCTGGACTGGCCGTTTTACCTGTACCTATAGCCCAGACTGGCTCGTAAGCAATCACCGCGGCAGCTACCGCTGCCAAGCCAACTCCGTCAATTACTGCGGCCAGCTGGTCAGCCACTACGGCTTCTGTTTCGCCCGCTTCACGCTGCTCGAGCGTCTCACCTAAGCAGAGAACGGGTTTAACGTTACCTGCGTTCAAAGCTGCGAATTTACTGGCAACTTCTTGGTTGGTTTCCCCGTAAAGCGACCTGCGCTCAGAGTGGCCAACCAAGCAATATGTACAACCTGCGTCTCTCGCCATATCCACCGAAAGTTCGCCGGTGAAGGCTCCGTGGGTATGCTGGCTGACATTTTGCAATCCAACCGCAACTGCGGAACCAGCAACTTTTACCACCTCGCCAACCAACAAAGCGGGAGGAAAAACGACAACCTCAACCGCACTTGCGGGCGTGCAACTCTCTTTGAGCGATCCGACCAACTCTCGCACCATCGCGCGATCGCCGTTCATTTTCCAATTTCCCGCCACAAGTGGCGTGCGGATTATGCTCATATTTTTTACTCTCGTAACGGCGAGGACAGAGCCAACTCAGCCCAGTTCGAGGGGCGAGAATCCTACCCGATGACCCCTCAGTTTACAAGCCAGTAGCACTGCTATTGACGATTTATTTTAAACACCCACCTGTGCAGAGACGACTGCGGCAATTGCAACGGCCAACTCATTCACCTCGCCTACATTTTCGCCTTCCACCATGACGCGTACCAGCGGCTCTGTGCCGGAAGGCCTTAAAAGCACTCGGCCGCGACCTGCAAGCTGTTGCTCAGCCGCCTCTACCGCTGCAGAAATCGCTGCATTGGGTGGTAGGCTGCCCTTTTTAGCCAGGGGAACATTGATCATCGATTGTGGCAACAATGTCATGCCGGCTTTAAGTTGTTTCAGGCCCTGGCCGCTCTCAACCACCGCTCTCAGCACTTGCAGTGCTGCTACGATCCCATCACCCGTAGTATTCAGCTCTGCGCAAAGCACATGCCCGGAGCTCTCGCCTCCAAGGGTCCAACCATTCTCACGCATCGCTTCGACAACATAACGGTCACCCACCTTGGTGCGCAAAAAGGGGATATGCAATTTTTGCAGTGCCAGCTCGAGCCCTAAATTGCTCATCAATGTCCCAGCGACACCGTTACAGCCTTCGTTGCGCTGGCGATGTTGCGCAATAATATAGATCAACTGGTCGCCATCAATCGTCTGCCCGTCAGCATCGACAAACAACACTCGATCGCCGTCACCGTCAAAGGCGATACCTACATCAGCCTGATGCTCTGCCACTGCAGCGGCGAGCGGACCAAGGTAGGTAGAACCGCAATCGCGATTAATGTTCATACCATCGGGCGAGTTGCCGATGACATGCACATCGGCGCCGAGCTCACGGAAAACTTTGGGTGCGACATCGTAAGTGGCACCGTTGGCACAATCGAGCACCACCTTTAAACCCGCCAGGCTAAACCCTGACGGCAGAGTTCCTTTACAGAATTCTATGTAACGACCAGCCGCATCAGTCACTCGCTGCGCTTTACCCAGCTGGCTTGAATCATTGGTAACCAGCGGCTGATCAAGCAAGGCCTCTATCTCTGCTTCAATTTCATCGCTGAGCTTAAATCCGTCACCGCCAAAAAATTTAATCCCATTGTCTTGGTAGGCGTTGTGCGAAGCACTGATCACGATCCCAGCATTAGCGCGAAACGCCCGGGTTAAGTAGGCTATCGCCGGGGTCGGCATCGGGCCAAGCATAAATACGTTGACTCCGGCCGCTATCAAACCTGCCTCTAAGGCTGACTCAAACATGTAACCTGAGACGCGAGTATCTTTACCGATGAGCACGCGTTTTTTGCCGGTCGCGTGCCGGGTGAGCACTTTACCGGCAGCCCAACCCAATTTGAGTACAAAATCTACCGTTATCGGATGTTGGCCTACCTGGCCCCGAATACCGTCAGTGCCAAAATAATTGCGCGACATAGCTATTCCCTAATTCTTTATTATGGGGTCTTGATCAGAGCGCACCGCTTGCCAAAGCCGCAGCGCCTCTACTGTGTGCTTAACGTCGTGAACACGCAGCAGACACGGTGCACATTGCTGGAGAGCCTGCGCTGCCATCAGCGCCAAAACCACACTACCATTGGCGCGCTGGTCAACAGCGCAGTTTAACAGCTCTCCAATCATGCTTTTACGCGAGACGCCAACTAGCAGCGGCAGCTGCAATTGAGCCAACTCTGGCAGCGATCTAAACAGTGCAAGATTGTGTTCTAGCGTTTTTCCAAAGCCAAAGCCAGGGTCTAAAAGCAGACGATGTCGCGCAATGCCCGCAGCGTCACAAGCGGCAACGCGCTGCTCTAAAAATGAACCCACCTCAGCAACTACATCTTGATAACTCGGTCGCTGCTGCATGGTGCCGGGCTCTGCCTGCATATGCATCAAACAGACTGGCAGCTCTGTCGCCGCGGCTGCAGCGAGCGCACCTTCACGGCGCAAGGCGCGGACATCATTAATCATACCGGCACCGGCACCCGCAGCTGCAGTCATCACCGGTGCCGAGCTAGTGTCGACAGAGACAATGACCTCCAGCCGTGTGGTGAGAGCCTCGACAACCGGAACAACACGTTGTAACTCTTGCTCCACAGAGACAGGTTCGGCACCGGGCCGGGTGGATTCCCCGCCCACATCGATAAGTGTGGCACCGTCGGCAACCATAGCAGCGGCCGCGTCGACAGCGCGCGAGATATCGCGACTGTCATTGCGGTAATGAAGGCCGCCGTCTGAAAAGGAATCCGGGGTTACGTTGAGTATCCCCATAACGGCCGGTTGCGCCAGTGAAAGCTGACGCCGGCCGCACTGCAACTGAGACATTACCCCTCTTCCAGAGGCTTGCCCACTGTATCGCTGTCCGCAGATTGCTCTGCCTCAGCAGCGGATGGTGGTTGCGGTGACTCAGGGTCACTGTCGTGCCACTGATGCGGTGGGCGCACGGGACGGCGCGCCATCAGGTCATCGACCTGCTCAGCATCAATAGTCTCGAACTCCATCAAAGCATCTTTCATCGCCTCCAAGACATCGCGATGCGACTCGAGCAGCGCCTTGGCTTTATCGTAAGCCTCCTCAAGTATTCGACGTACCTCTTGGTCAATTTCGCGAGAGGTATCTTCTGAATAGAGGGAGTTGCCACCACCTGGGGTTTGCGACTCTTCTTCACCGTAGAGGATCGGCCCCATTTTTTCAGTCAGACCCCATTTGGTCACCATATTGCGCGCCATCTGTGTTGCGCGCTCAATATCGTTTTGCGCCCCGGTGGTTACGCCGTCTAATCCACCGACCAGCTCTTCTGCGATACGGCCACCAAACAGGCTGCACAACTGGCTAAACAGTTGACGCCGGCTCATGCTGTACTTGTCCTCTTCAGGCAAGTATTGCGTAACCCCGAGCGCCCGCCCGCGAGGAATGATGGTCACTTTATGCACCGGGTCGTGCTCGGGCACCAAACGGCCAATGATGGCGTGACCCGCCTCATGGTAAGCCGTATTAATTTTCTCTTTCTCAGACATCACCAACGAGCGGCGCTCTGCACCCATCATGATTTTGTCGCGCGCCTTCTCAAACTCTTCCATGCTCACTGTACGGCGGTTGTCTCGAGCCGAAAAAAGCGCGGCTTCGTTAATTAAATTGGCGAGATCTGCACCGGAAAAGCCCGGTGTTCCACGCGCTAAAACACTCAAGTCGATGGCATCGGCAAGCGGCACTTTGCGCGAATGCACTTTGAGTATCTGTTCGCGGCCGCGAATATCAGGCAACCCGACATAAACTTGACGGTCAAAACGCCCAGGGCGGAGCAGCGCTTTATCGAGAACATCGGGACGGTTTGTAGCGGAGATAACAATGACTCCCTCGCTGCCTTCAAAGCCATCCATCTCGACCAACAGCTGGTTGAGTGTCTGTTCGCGCTCGTCGTTGCCGCCACCCCAGCCACCGCCACGGTGTCGCCCTACTGCATCGATTTCATCAATAAAAATAATGCAAGGCGCTTGCTTCTTAGCCTGTTCAAACATGTCGCGAACTCGCGACGCACCTACACCGACAAACATCTCGACGAAGTCTGATCCTGAAATAGAGAAGAAGGGAACACGCGCTTCACCGGCAATCGCTTTAGCCAGCAAGGTTTTGCCTGTGCCGGGAGGGCCAATCATCAATACGCCCTTGGGAATACGTCCACCCAAGCGCTGGAACTTGGTGGGATCACTGAGAAACTCGACTAACTCACTGACATCCTCTTTAGCTTCGTCAACTCCGGCGACATCGGCAAAAGTGGTATTAATTTGATCTTCGCTGAGCAATTTGGCTTTGCTTTTGCCAAAGCTCATGGGGTTGCCTTTGCCACCGCCGCCACCCTGCATTTGACGCATAAAAAAGTAGAAGATGCCGACAATTAACAAAATCGGGAACGCCGCCACCAACAGTTGCGAAATGAGGCTGGGCTGTTCCGGTTCCTTGCCAATCACTTCGACGTTATTGTCGAGCAGATCACCCATCAAGCCTGGATCGGTAATATTGGGGCGCACCACGCGGAATTTGGAGCCATCGAGGCGAGTGCCGTCAATAATCAAGCCATCAATGGACACTGATTTGACACGCTCGTTTTGCACATCGACAACAAATTGCGAGTAACCGAGCTCATTGGGTGCTTGCCCCTGCTCCATATTGCTGTAGACGGAGACCAACACGCCACCAATTATGAGCCACAAAATTAAGTTTTTTGCCATATCGTTCACTGTGTTGTCCTCAGATTAATCTATCGCACTACCGCGATAACCCTGGCCTACCAAATAAACTTCCCGCGATGCAGATCTAGACGCCTCAGGCTTGCGCATCTGTACTTGGTCGAACTGCTGACGCGCTTCTCGCACTAATTGGTCAAAGCCTTCACCCTGGAAGACTTTAGCTATAAATATACCACCTGGAGCCAATACCCGCGCTGCCATCTCTAATGCTAACTCTATCAGATAGAGACTGGCAGGTTGATCAATTGCCTTTACACCAGTTAGATTGGGGGCCATATCAGAAATTACAAGGTCGATGCGCTGATTACCGATAAGAGCGAGCAGCTCTTCGTAAACCGACTCCTCAGTAAAATCACCCTGAATAAAGTCCACGCCAGCAATAGCGTCCATCTCCAGCAGGTCCAGAGCAAAGACTTTGCCGCTATCGCCCACTTGTTCTGCTGCCACTTGCGACCATCCACCAGGGGCGGCGCCGAGGTCAACAACTGCCATGCCCGGCTTAATTGGACTTTTATTGCCCAATATTTCGAGCAGTTTGTAACTGGCTCGCGAACGATAACCGTCACGCTGTGACTGTTTTACAAAGGGGTCATTGACGTGGCGTTTAATCCAGTCGCGATTTTTTGATTTCGCCATTGCGGGGATTTCGCTACAATTTAATCTGAGTTTCTACTCTTGATCCAAGAGAGAGACACCATTTCAGCCGTGCCAACAGTGGCACGACTACCTGAGCCTAAACGGCAAGCGATTATTATGACAACTTCTGCACAAGATAAGAAACATTTACGCCGCATCGGCCACGGTTTAAACCCACTGGTGACGGTTGCCGGCAAAGGCCTCACAGATAATGTGGTTGCCGAACTGGGCCGTGCACTGGATGACCACGAACTTATCAAGGTAAAAATTGCAGTTGGCGATCGCTACGCCAAGCAAGCAGTCATTGCTGAGATTGTCGCTCAAACCAACGCCGAGGTTGTGCAGTCCATTGGCCATGTTATTTTACTGTACCGCGCTGCGCGCCAACCCAACCCCAAGCTCTCTAACCTGCTGCGCCCGCAGTAATTTTTGTGCAGCTGCGCAAAGCACTACGATTTATAGCCGCACCTGTCGCAACTGGATTAGTTGTTGCTGCTCTACTGATGCTGCTTTTTCCGCCGTTGCGCAACGGCCTAGCGATAGCAGAGCTACAGATCCCTTTTAATGTAGCTAGCGATCAGCCGAGCAGTTGGCAAGGGCCCGCCTCTTACGCGTCTGCTGTCGAGCGCGCGGCGCCGTCTGTAGTCAATATATACACCACCACAACCACTACAGATAGCCAAAATAGACGGCGCCATCCACTCCTTCAACGCCGTCTTTCCGAGCGACAAGAGCCGCAACTCACCTTGGGCTCAGGGGTGATCATGCGCCGCAGTGGTTATATCCTTACCAACCACCATGTAATTGAAGGTGCGGATGAGATAACCATCCTCACCCAAGATGGCCGCGAAGCCGCAGCGCAGGTGATTGGCACCGACCCAGAAAGTGATCTGGCGGTGCTGCGCATACAACTCGAGGGACTCAGCCCAATTGTTTTGGGAGAGCCCAGTCTGGCGCGGATTGGCGATGTCGTTCTAGCGATTGGCAACCCTCTCGGGCTGGGCCAAGCCGTAACCCAAGGCATTATCAGCGCCACTGGCCGCAATGGCCTGGGGCTCAATACTTTTGAAAACTTCATCCAGACCGACGCCGATATCAACCCGGGCAACTCCGGTGGCGCAGTGGTCGATGTAGATGGTCGCTTACTGGGGATATCTACCGCCATCCTTAACCAAAATGGTACCAATGGCATTAGTTTTGCTATCCCTGCAGACAGTGCTGAGCAGATAATGAACCAGATTATCGAGCAGGGGATGGTTGTGCGCGGCTGGTTGGGCTTTGAGGCTTCACCGCTACCCAGTGCCATTGCGATAGAGCTGCAGTTGCCATTTAACAGCGCCCTCAGAGTGACCAATGTTGCCAGCGATGGCCCCGCGGCGAAAGCCGGGCTGCGCCCTGGAGATATTGTCACCAGCCTCAACGGAGCGGCTATTGTGGATGCGCAAAGCGGCATTGCCACCATCGCCGCACTCAAACCCGGCTCGCCACTACAACTTGGCGTGTGGCGCAGTGGTGAACGTCTTCAGTTGAGCGCGATTACCGGCACTCGCCCACTCTTCTAAACGAGTATTTCTTCCAGAGCCGCGATGAGTGCCCGGTTTTGCTCTGCAGTGCCGATGGTAATGCGTAGAAAATTATCAATACGCGGATGTTTGAAGTGCCGCACAATAATACCTCGCTGGCGCAATTCAGCCGCGATGTCGACGGCACAGCAGTGTGCAGGAACTGCGGCAAAGACGAAATTGGCCGCCGATGGTAAAACATTAAAACCGATACCTTGGAGGCTGCCAGCCACTACGTTGCGCTCTGCTATCACGGCATCACAACAGGCGGCAAAATATTCGCGATCGGCAAACGCTGCAGCTGCGCCGGCCAGCTCCACGCGCCCGAGTGGGTAGGAGTTAAAACTGTCCTTTACTCGCCGCAGTGCTTCTAGCAGTGGCGCTTGACCCAGTGCCAATCCAACCCGCAATCCGGCTAGCCCGCGCGATTTTGACAGCGTCTGCACAACCACCAGATTGTCGTATTTAGGTACCAGAGCTGCAGCGCTCTCACCGCCAAAGTCTACGTAAGCCTCATCGACCACGACCACGCTGTCGCGGTTGTTTTGCAGCAAACCCTCAATGGCCTCAAGACTTTGCAGACGCCCAGTAGGTGCATTGGGGTTGGGGAAAATAATTCCGCCATTGGGCCGCGCATAGTCATCCAGCTCTATCGCCAACTCATCATCCAGCGGAATCTGCTGATAGTCGATATCGTAAAGCTTGCAGTAAACCGGATAAAAACTGTAGGTAATATCGGGGAAGAGCAGCGGGCGATCGTGTTTAAGTAGCGCCTGGAACAGATGCGCCAATACCTCATCAGAACCGTTGCCAACAAACACCTGGTCTGGCTGTAATTGGTAAAAATCAGCGACAGCAGCTACCAGTTCATCGCCATTGGGGGCTGGGTAAAGCCGCAGGCTATCGTCCAGTGCGGCGCGCATCGCCTCCAGCGCCTTGGGCGATGGACCAAAGGGCAGCTCGTTGGTATTGAGCTTGATAAGATTAGCCAGCTTGGGCTGCTCGCCCGGCACATACGGCTGCAGCTGCTGAACACGCTCGCTCCAAAAACGACTACTCATCTTTGACTCCGCGCATTTCTGCCGAACGGGCATGGGCGGTCAACGATTCACCGCGCGCCAGCACCGAGGCGATATCGGCCAGTTGTGCCGCACCAGCCGGCGAGCAATTGATCAAAGAGCTGCGCTTTTGAAAGTCATAAACACCAAGAGGTGAAGAGAAACGCGCAGTCGCCGAGGTCGGCAGGACATGATTGGGACCGGCACAGTAGTCACCAAGAGCTTCAGGCGTGTGACGCCCCATGAATATGGCACCGGCGTGGCGGATCATCGGCAACCAGGCTTGCGGGTCTGCCACCGACAACTCTAAGTGCTCTGGCGCAATGCTGTTACTCACTTGGGCCGCTTGCTCTGGCCCATCAACCAAAATGAACGCGCCGCGATCATTAATTGAACGCTCAATCACTGCATGGCGCTCGAGCGTTGGCAGCAGACGCTCCATACTCTCTTGAACTTGCTGCAAAAAGTGCTCGTCCCAACTGATCAATATCGATTGCGCTTGCTCGTCGTGCTCAGCTTGCGAAAAGAGGTCCATCGCGATCCAATCGGGGTCGGTGAGGCCATCACAAATTACTAAAATCTCACTCGGACCAGCCACCATATCCAAGCCGACAGAGCCAAATACCATGCGCTTGGCAGTGGCGACGTAGATATTGCCGGGGCCGACAATTTTATCCACCTTGGGAATACTCTGAGTACCGTAGGCCAGCGCGGCAACCGCTTGTGCCCCACCGATGGTAACTACCCTGTCTACTCCAGCAATGGCTGCGGCAGCTAATACCAGCGGGCTTAACTCGTTGTCAGGCGCGGGAACGGTGACAATCAGCTCACCGACGCCGGCCACTTTTGCCGGAATCGCGTTCATCAATACCGAGGAGGGGTAACTCGCCTTGCCACCGGGGACATAGAGCCCTGCGCGATCGAGGGGAGTGATCTGCTGGCCGAGCAGCGTGCCATCGCTCTCGCGGTAACTCCACGACTCTTGCAGTTGGTGGCGATGGTAACTTTCGATGCGCCTAGCGGCAGCTTCGAGTGCTTCGCGCTGACGCTGCTCGATGCTATCCAGCGCATCAAACAACGCTTGGCGCGGCAACTCGAGCTCACTAAAAGCATTGACTTGGCGGCGATCAAATTGATTGGTCAAAGCCACCAGAGCGGCATCGCCGTCGCTGCGCACTGCGGCGATAATATCGCGCACCCGGCCCTCAACCTGCTGGTCTGAAACCTGCTCCCAGCTGATCAGGTCACTCAGTTGCTGTTCAAAATCGGCGGCACTGGCAGAGAGTCTTCGCGGTGTTAGCTTCGCCATCAGTTCAACTCCCGCTCGGGCAGCGCCGCGGCAATACCATCCACCAGCTCCTGGATGGCGCTGTGTTTAGTTTTTAGCGAGGCTTTATTCACAATTAAGCGCGAACTGATGTCGGTGATGTGTTCGCGCGCCTCTAGCCCATTGGCGCGCAGCGTGTTGCCAGTATCGACGATATCGACAATCTCATCGGCCAGAGCCATTATCGGCGCCAACTCCATAGCCCCATAAAGCTTAATGAGATCCACCTGCTGACCGCGTTGCGCGTAGTAATTGCGGGCAATATTGACGTATTTAGTCGCCACTTTAATGCGCCCTGCTGGTCGCTCTACCCCTTTAATGCCCGCCGTCATCAGTCGGCAGCGAGCGATGCCAAGATCGAGCGGCTCATAAAACCCGTCCGCGCTGTCTTCAAGCAGCATATCGCGCCCGGAAACACCGATATCGGCCGCTCCAAACTGGACATACGTGGGCACATCGACACCTCGCAGCACCAGCAGGCGCACATCGTCGCGGGTAGTCGGAAAAATAAGCTGACGGCTGGTAAACAGATCGTCGATAGGTTCGACACCGACGGCTGCCAACAGCGGCAGTGTCTCTTTGAGAATTCTGCCTTTAGTCAGCGCGATGGTAATTTGGCTCATGACTGAGTGCTCTCTTGGCTCGAGCCATCGCTCGATACTAATGGTTGTCTGGCGCTGTCGTGACGGCGTGTGATAGTCGCCCCCAGCCCCTGTAATTTCTCTTCTAGACGCTCATAACCGCGGTCAATATGGTAGACCCTATCAATCACCGTTTCTCCACTGGCAGACAACGCGGCTATCACCAGCCCTGCGGAAGCGCGCAGATCAGAGGCGCGTACGGGGGCGCCGCGCAACTGTGCAACACCCTTGACCAGTGCCGTGTGGCCCTCTACGGTAATTTTAGCGCCCATACGGTTGAGTTCTTGCGCCTGCATCAGGCGGTTTTCAAAAATAGTCTCGTGGATCATAGCGCTGCCGTTTGCGGTAGCATTGACCGCCATCAGTTGCGATTGCATATCGGTAGGGAAAGCCGGGTACGGTGCGGTGCGAAGATCTACCGCACAGATCTCACGATCGCGGCTATCGAGCTCGATCCAATCCTCGCCCACCGTCACCTCGGCGCCCGACTCTTGAAGTTTAATCAATACCGCTTCTAAAGTGGACGGATCGGTGCGTGTCACCCTAACTTTGCCGCGCGTCGCCAGTGCCGCGGCGAGAAAAGTGCCCGTCTCTATACGATCTGGCATTACTGTGTGGCGCCCACCGCTCAGGCTCTGCACCCCCTCAATGACCAGGCGGTTGCTGCCTGCCCCACAAACTTTTGCGCCCCAGGCGTTGAGACAGTTGGCAAGGTCTACAATCTCCGGCTCTCGCGCAGCGTTTTCTATTACCGTTTCACCCTCGGCCAGAGCCGCGGCCATCATTAGATTTTCTGTTGCACCAACCGAGACTACATCCATCAAAATATGACTGCCGCGCAGCCGCCCAGATGGCACATGCGCTTTAATGTAGCCGCCATCTATCTCGATCTCTGCACCCATCATCTCCAGGCCATGTAGATGAAGGTCCACTGGCCGCGAGCCGATAGCACAACCACCGGGGAACGACACCTCAGCGCGCCCATGGCGCGCCAACAAAGGCCCCAGCACCAATATAGACGCGCGCATTTGCACCACCAGCTCATAGGGCGCAATCACTCGCTGAGCTTTGCCGGCATCGATCTGCAGAGTGTGGCTATCGAGGCGCGAGCACTGGCAACCCAACGCTTGCAGCAGCTCAATACTAGTGGTGATATCTTTTAAATCGGGGAGGTTGTCGACCACGACCGGGCTCTCCACGAGCAGAGCGGCGGCAAGGATCGGCAGGGCGGCGTTTTTGGCACCCGAGATCGCGACTTCACCTTTAAGCGGCACACCGCCACTGACAATTAACTGCGCCATCAGCTAGCGGTACACAGTGCTATTAATGAAGATAACCACTTAACTGCGCTGCGCCCACTCATCGCGGGTAAACAACTTCATGTTGACGGCATGCACCTCACCAGAGGCAATAACCTCGTTGAGCACTGCATAAATCATCTGTTGTCTCTGCACGCTGCGCTTACCTTCAAAGCAGTCACCAACCACAACGATATTGTAGTGACTACCTTCACCCTCAACCCGAATCTCACTGTCGGCAAAAGCTTGGGTTAGCATTGTATTCACTTGTTCTGGCGTCATTGTTACTCCTCGGCGGTAGTCGTCCAGCCGTCTATCACAGCATCTATATCACCGCCGTTGCGGTTGGCTGCCTGGACAAACTGGGTGCGGAAAGTTTTCCCTAAATTGATCCCGTTAATAATCACATTGATGATCTGCCACTCTCCTGTGGAGCGATTTTTACCCATCGAGTACTGCAGCGGGTAAATAGTGCCCTCACTGGTAATCTGCTGGCGCACGGTGACAGAACGCTGCTGCGGGTTTACCGGCTCATAGGGAAGTAGCTCGATGCGCTGATTGTTGTAACTACCCAAACCGCGGCCATAGGTCTCTACCAGCCCGTTGCGAAACACGGTTATAAAGCGCTCTACCTGCGTCTCAGTGGCGCGCCGGTAAAATGGACCCATAACTCCACGCGCTATAAAACGAAAATCAACATGGGTGTCGAGCAGCAGAGAGAGATCTGAAAAATACTCTGCAGAACGTACATCGTAATCATCCCGATACTCTTCAATGAGCTGCATCAGTGATGCGGTAATGCGCTCGACACGCTGATGAGGATCCTCGCTGGCATGGGAGAGTGTTGGCAATACCAAAATTGCCAGCACTGTTATCAGCACCAGCGAACAGCGGCGCAGCGCCTGCAGCAGATGGGCAGTAACAAAAAACCGGAGCATAGTATCGTCTCTGTAAGTTTGGGGTTGTTTGAGCCTAGACAAGCTCTATCAGCTGCGCAGGAATGATACGGCAATACTGACTTTCAATGTGTGACACTATACCATTCGCGCCACGGCGAATAAACGCTGCATGGGCACCAAATTAGCAAGTCCGAAGATGCCCTGCAAAAGAATCATACCTAGACTGGAGTAGCACCAATGCTTGCCACAACACTGCCGTTTTTGGCTCTTTTTATCGGCGTTTGCGGACTGATTTTAGGTGCAGACCGCTTTGTCACCGGCAGTGCAGGCGCAGCTAAAAACTTCGGCATTTCTCCTCTAGTCATCGGCCTTACCGTTGTCTCAATAGGCACCTCGGCACCTGAGGTCATCGTTTCGATCAGCGCGGCGTTGCGTGATGCTAGCGCCTTGGCCGTCGGTAACGCGATCGGATCAAATTTAGCCAACATCGGTTTAGTGCTGGGCGTGACACTGCTTATTGCTCCGCTTCCAGTTCAACGCCACCTAATTATCGAAGAGGGCCCGGCGCTGTTATTGGTTACTCTGCTGACCGGGATTATTCTCTTTAACAACACACTCGGGCGCGCCGAGAGCGTTGCTCTGCTGCTGTTGGCCGTACCTCTGCTGTTCGCCACCATCAAATACAAACAGCACCATCCCGACAGCGAACTGATTGAAGAGGGTGAGCACGCACCTACACTCACTACCGGTGCGGCCATGCTCTCGCTCGGGTTTGGTTTGGCAGTATTGCTAGCCAGCGCAGAGGTGACCGTATGGGGAGCGACAGAGATCGCCACTCGACTTGGCGTCAGTGAGCTCATTGTCGGTTTGACGGTGGTCGCCATCGGCACCAGCCTGCCCGAACTGGCAGCCTCTGTTGCCAGCGCACTCAAAGGCCATACCGATATCGCATTGGGCAACGTACTGGGATCCAACCTGTTTAATTTGATGTTAGTCATGACAGCAGCTGGCATTATTCAGCCGAGCACACTAGAGAGCGCAGTATTTACCCGCGACTTCGCGAGCATGGCTGCGCTAACCGTTCTGCTCGTAGTAGCTATAGCCTGGGCTTTGCGGCGTGGCGGTGTGCTGACGAGACCGCTGGGGGTGCTTTTTTTGCTCTGCTATGCAGGCTATTACGCCAGTCTCGCACCAGCACTTATGCATTAGTCGTATGACGAGAACTAGACCGTCCACAACACCGCCGCCTATAATGGTGGTACGTTTTTTGCTACCCCTTGGTTTGGATCTCCTATGAGCACACCTTTTAATGAATCTGCGCGTCGCACTATCGCTGTTGAAGCAGAGGCTGTAGCACTGCTTGAGGGGCGCATTGATGCCAGTTTCAGCCGAGCATGCGAACTGCTACTCGACTGCCAAGGGCGAGTCATTGTCACTGGCATGGGAAAATCCGGACATATTGGCAACAAAATTGCCGCTACTTTAGCCAGCACTGGCACCCCCGCTTTTTTCGTTCACCCCGGCGAAGCTAGCCACGGCGACCTAGGCATGATCACTGCCAGTGATACCGTCATCGCAATCTCCAATTCAGGCTCCACCGCCGAAGTGGTCACTTTATTGCCATTAATAAAACGTCTCGGCATTCCATTAATCTCCATGACTGGAGATCATCAATCGGTGTTGGCTCAAGCGAGCGCAGCACATCTTGACGTCAGCGTAGTCAGTGAGGCTTGCCCTCTCAACCTAGCCCCAACCACCAGCACTACGGTGACACTGGTGATGGGTGATGCTATCGCTATTGCGCTGCTCGAAGCGCGTGGCTTCAGCGCAGAGGATTTTGCCTTCTCACACCCAGGTGGAGCACTCGGTCGCAAGCTGTTGCTGCGAGTCAGCGATATCATGCACAGTGACCAAGAGATGCCCAAAGTAGCCAGTGGCTCAACACTGCCGAAGGCGCTACTCGAAATGACCCAAAAAGGTTTTGGTATGACCACAGTAGTCGACAGCAATGCTCAGTTGCTTGGCGTATTTACTGACGGTGATTTGCGCCGAGCTGTCGACAGCGGTACCGACATCAATGAAGCCACAGTAGATGACCTGATGTCGCCCGACCCAAAGACGGTACACGATGGCATTTTAGCTGCTGAGGCATTAAAAATAATGGAAGACAACACCATTACGGCTCTCATCGTCGAGGATGATCACCACCACCCTATCGGTGTTCTGCATCTTCACGACATTTTGCGCGCAGGAATTTTTTGATGAGTAACCAAGCCGTTACAAGCCTATCCGATTACTATAGCCCAGAGATTATTGCTGCCGCGAAAAAAATTCGCTGGTTGGTGTTGGATGTCGACGGCGTGCTCACCGATGGTCGGCTCTATTATGGCAACAACGGTGAAGAGCTAAAAGCATTCAACATTCAAGATGGACTGGGCATTAAACTGCTGCAAAAAGCGGGTATAGGTGTTGCTGTGATTACCGGCCGCAGCTCAGCGCTCGTTGATCGACGTGCACGCGAATTGGGCATCAACCCTGTTGTGCAAGGTCGCGAGGACAAACTCACGGCACTTCAAGAGCTGCAAGCTCTGCATCCAATGGCACTGGAGGAGATCGCTTACATTGGCGACGATCTGCCGGATTTAGCCGTTATCCGCCGCGTCGGGCTCGGCATCACCCCAGCTAATGGTCGCCCTAATATCGCTGCCCACGCAACCATTCAAACAGCCGCTGCTGGCGGACATGGCGCCGTGCGTGAAGTCGCCGACTTGTTGATTTCAGCGCAGGGGCAAGACACTCTTTTCGATGCTTACCTGTAGCTAGCTGCGACATGAAGCGCTCTCTGACTCTGTCTACCATTAGCCTGCTATTTGCTGGTGTCGTCTTCATCTGGCACTCGCCCCCCACTGACTTTTTGTCGAGCAACTCAAAGCCGCTGGCCGATCTCGGCGACAGCGACAGCTTTATGTCTGGCGTCGAGACTGTGCTTTACAGCACAGATGGATCAGTCAAGGCAGAGATTCACGCCGCGCAGTCCAATTTTTTTCGCGATCAAAAAACCGCCAAAATATCTGCAGTAAAAGTCGACAGTCGCAATGCCGAGGGTAAAAAAATTACATTAACCAGCAACTCAGGATTTTATGATGAACAGCTCAGCGAGCTTGAGCTGCTTGGCAGTGTTGAGGTGACTCTTCACTACAACCAGCAACCAACTACCCTGCGCGGCGAACAGTTCAACTACCAACTGCACGAGCAAAAACTCACCAGCAGACAACCGCTTATTGTTGAATCCGAGCAAGGCGAGCTCAGCGGGGATGGGCTTGACGCCGATCTCGACAAGCAGCTATTAATTTTTAATGGGAGGGTGCGTGGCCACCATCAACCTTAAGCTCGCAAGGTTAACCGCTCTCTGCATCGGTCTGGCGGTATTGGCAGTGGTGCCACTTCAAGCTATTGCACTGATCACCGACAGCGAGCAACCCATCAGCATAGAAGCCGATTACGCACAACGCGACGAGCTCAACGCAACCATGCTTTACCGCGGCGAAGTAGTTATTCGCCAGGGCAACCTACTCATCGAAGCTGAACAAGTAGAGCTATTTAGCCGCGACGGCGAACTCGAGCAAATTATTAGCACTGGACAGTTGGCTCGCTACACGCAAAGCCAAAGTGCAGGCCAACCGGCCATTGTGGCAGAGGCTGAACAAATTGATTATCTGCCCGGCAGCAACAGTATTACACTTTTGCGCAACGCCACGCTAAGCCGCGATGGAACCGTCCTTAAGGGCGAAAAGATAGACTACGACTTCGACTCACAGAGCTGGCAAGCGAGTGGCGATGAGAACCTCTCCAGCGAGGGTCAAAATAGTCGACGCATCCAGTTAGTCATTCCTGCCAGCGCTGGCGACAGCTCAAGCAAGGAGCAACCATGAGTATCCTAAAGGCTCAACATCTAGCCAAGCGCTACGGCAAAAAATCGGTGGTAGAAGACGTTTCGCTGCAAGTTGAAAGTGGCGAGATCGTCGGTCTACTCGGCCCCAATGGCGCTGGAAAAACCACCTGCTTTTACATGATTATTGGATTAGTCGGGCAAGATGGGGGACGTATTTATATTGATGGCGAGGATATTACCGGGCTGCCTATGCACGGTCGTGCCCGCCGTGGCTTAGGCTACCTGCCCCAAGAGGCATCGATCTTTCGTCAGCTCTCGGTAAGCGACAATATACTCGCCATCCTTGAAACACGCAGCGATCTCGATCGCCGCGCACGCCATCAAGAGCTCACCCGCTTGTTGCAAGAATTTCATATTACGCATATCGCCGACAGCCAGGGTGCCAGCCTTTCAGGGGGTGAACGTCGCCGTGTCGAGATAGCCAGAGCACTGGCGGCCAACCCACAATTTATTCTCTTGGACGAACCCTTTGCCGGGGTTGACCCAATTTCAGTCAACGACATCAAGCAAATAATACGCCATCTGAGCGAGCAGGGAATTGGCGTTCTGATCACAGACCACAATGTCCGCGAAACGCTCGATATTTGTCATCGCGCTTGTATTGTAGGTGGAGGCCGAGTGATCGCCGCAGGCACCGCGAACGAGGTGCTCGCTGATCGCAAGGTGCGAGACACTTACCTTGGCGACGATTTTCAACTTTAACGCCGTGAGGCAGCCGAAAATATGAAACCCGGGCTTCAGCTCAACGTCAGCCAGTCGCTATCACTGTCACCGCAGTTGCAACAAGCGATCAAACTATTACAGCTTTCCACCCTTGAGCTGCGCAATGAAATGCTTGAACAGCTCTATCAAAATCCGCTGCTAGAACTGCCCGAAGATGAAATTGGCGCAGAAGCGGATCTCATCGACAACCAGCCTGCCGCTGAAAACTCAGATAGCGACGTCGACATCGAGGCAAGCCCTGAGGGTAGAGAGATTGCCGCAACGGATACACTCGAGTTTGACAGCTTACAAAGCTCTTACGAGAGCCCGGTAAGCGCACAAAACGAGCACACAAACGCAACGTCGAGCCCGGCCGTAGACGCGGCGGAGATACACCAAGTCACAGAGACTCTCCAAGATCATTTGGAGTGGCAGTTAAA
>JBELGO010000029.1:0-18169 GCA_042091915.1 SAR92 clade bacterium
GGTCTCAATGATATCGGCGCCGGCGGCGAGATATTCGGCATGGATTGATTCAATGATATCCGGCCGAGTGAGCGTTAATAAATCGTTATTGCCCTGTAGCTCGCTGGGCCAATCGGCGAAACGTTCACCGCGAAAATCAGCTTCGCTCAGTTTGTGGCGTTGCAGCATGGTTCCCATCGCACCATCCAAAATTAGGATTCTCTGTGCCGCTGCATTGTGCAGTGGTGAGGTGGAAGTTGCGGGTGCTTTTTGCTGAGCCATATTTATCTACCAAGAGAGAGTGTTGGTCTAGTTATCGTCGTAATAAAGAGGGATTTCCTTATCCATCAAAATATTTCGATAAAAGATTTGAGGCGCGCATAATAGCAAAAATAGACGGTTTTGCTAGGTTTATTTGCCCAAAACGGCTGAGAATAGTTTGCCCATGGAGACGGATCGGTTAATATACCCGATCAAATTACTAGGTTTTATCTTCTTGCGGCAACTCAGCGGCGCAAAGCGTGAAAAAAGGTGTTCTCAATGATCGATGTAAATATTACTCCAGCGGCTCAAGAGTATCTGGCAGGCCTGTTGGCTAAGCAAGAGTGTGACGGGATCGGTATTCGTATATTTGTCACCGATCCAGGTACGCCCAAGGCCGAAACCTGTATCGCCTACAGCCGGCCCGGAGAGCACAACGAAGAGGACTTGGTGGTCCCTTATGAGGCCTTTAACGCTTACTTTGAACAGCGCAGTATTCCTTTTTTAGGGGAGGCTAAAGTTGATTACGCGGCGGACAAATTTGGTGGCCAGCTGACTATACGCGCGCCCAACTCGCGGGTGCCCAAAGTCAATGATGACAGCCCGGTCGAAGACCGTATTAATTATGTGCTGCACAGCGAAGTTAACCCGGGTCTCGCGGCACATGGCGGGGTGGTCTCACTGCTAGAGGTGCGCGATGATTTTGCCATACTCAAATTTGGTGGTGGCTGTCAGGGCTGTGGTATGGTTGATGTCACCCTCAAAGAAGGGGTGGAAAAAACACTCTTGGAAAAAGTGCCGGAGCTAAAAGGGGTGAAAGACACCACTGATCACAGCGACGACAGCCAAGCCTATTATAAATAAACGCCGCATCTGGCCACTAGAATAAGGATTGAGATATGTTGGGATACGCCACGCTGGGCAGTAATGACCTCGCCCGCTCCTGTGATTTTTACGACAAATTAACGGCTGAATTCGGCGGCAAACGCCTGCTTGAGTTGCCCGAGGGCAAGGGTGTATTTTACGGTCGCTCTATGGCTGAAGCGGGACTTTTGATTCGCACACCATTCAATGAAGAGCCCGCGACTGTGGGCAACGGTGTGATGGCAGCGCTAGCGGCCAGCGATACCGATATGGTTGATCGCGTTCACGCCTTAGCTCTCGAGCTAGGTGCTGTTGACGAGGGCGCGCCAGGCCAGCGCACAGATTTCTTCTACGGCGCCTACTTTCGCGACCCAGACGGCAACAAACTGGCAGTCTACGTCTTTATCTAGCCCTTACTGGTAGAGCAGATGATGGGTTGGCAGTGATTTTGCCGGCCCTACAAAAAAGCCCCGCATTGAGCGGGGCTTTTTTGTGCTTCAAGGCAATGCGCTTAGGCGACATCGACGATCTGCGTGGCGGCAATAGTCTTGCCTTTTTCTGCACCGGCTTGGAAGTCGGCAATTTGATCGAAGTTCATGTAGCGGTATACCTCGCTAGACATTGAGTCGATCTTGCTGGCGTACTCCAAGTACTCGGCAGGGGTGGGCAGGCGTCCGAGGATACCGCCAACTGCCGCTAGCTCTGCTGAAGTGAGATAGACATTGGCGCCATCCCCCAAACGGTTGGGGAAGTTGCGAGTAGAGGTAGACAGCACAGTGCTGCCGGCAGCTACACGCGCCTGGTTACCCATACAGAGTGAGCAGCCGGGCATCTCGGTGCGCGCGCCGACGCGACCGAAGATATTGTAGTAGCCCTCTTCCATCAAGGTGTGCTCGTCCATCTTGGTGGGCGGTGCCAGCCAGAAGCGCGCCTTAACGCCTTCATCAGTGCTTTCGAAGAGTTTGCCTGCGGCGCGGAAGTGACCAATGTTGGTCATACACGAGCCGATGAACACTTCGTCAACTTGGTCGCCGGCGACTTCAGAGAGCAGTTTGGCATCGTCGGGGTCGTTCGGGCAGCAGACGACTGGCTCGGTGACATCAGCCAGGTCAATTTCGATCACCGCGGCGTACTCGGCATCGGCATCGGCACTCATCAGTGATGGGTTGGCCAGCCACTCTTCCATCTTGGCGGCGCGTCGCTCAAGTGTGCGCGCATCGCCGTAACCTTCGCTGACCATCCAGCGCAACAAGGTGATGTTTGAGCGCAAGTACTCTGCAACCGAGTCTTCTGAGAGCTTAATCGTGCAGCCAGCTGCAGAGCGCTCGGCAGAGGCATCAGAGAGCTCAAATGCTTGCTCAACAGTGAGTGTATCGAGGCCTTCGATTTCGAGGATGCGGCCCGAGAAGAAGTTCTTCTTGCCTTTCTTCTCAACCGTCAACAAGCCCTCTTTGATGCCGTAGTAGGGGATAGCATGTACCAGATCGCGCAGTGTGATACCGGGCTGCATTTCGCCCTTAAAGCGCACCAGGACCGATTCGGGCATATCTAGCGGCATAACACCGGTAGCTGCAGCAAAGGCTACCAAGCCAGAACCGCCGGGGAACGAGATACCCATAGGGAAACGGGTGTGTGAATCGCCGCCGGTACCGACGGTGTCGGGCAGCAGCATGCGGTTCAACCAGCTGTGAATAATACCGTCGCCTGGGCGCAGTGAAACACCGCCGCGGTTCATAATGAAATCGGGCAGAGTGTGCTGGGTCTCAACATCCACTGGCTTGGGGTAGGCGGCGGTGTGACAGAACGACTGCATGACCAGATCAGTAGAAAAACCGAGGCAAGCCAAATCTTTGAGTTCGTCGCGAGTCATTGGGCCAGTAGTATCTTGCGAGCCAACAGTGGTCATTTTGGGTTCGCAGTAAGTGCCGGGGCGCACGCCCTCTACACCACAGGCTTTGCCGACCATTTTTTGTGCCAAGGTGTAACCTTTGTCACTGGTTACCGGCTCTTCGGGCTTGCGGAACAAATCTGATGGCGGCAGGCCTAGGTGCTCACGAGCGCGCTGAGTCAGGCCGCGACCAACAATTAGATTAATACGGCCATCGGCTTTCACTTCGTCGAGGATCACTTCGGATTTAAATTCGAATTCGCTCAATACTGCGCCAGATTCGCTGAGAATCTTGCCGTCGTAAGGGCGGATTTCAATAATATCGCCGTAGTTGATCTGATCGACGGGAGCTTCAAAGACCAGTGCGCCAGCATCTTCCATAGTGTTGAAGAAGATTGGAGCTACTTTACTGCCGATACAGATACCGCCAGAGCGCTTGTTGGGCACGCCGGGCATATCTTCGCCGAAGAACCACAACACGGAGTTGGTAGCCGATTTGCGCGAAGAGCCGGTGCCGACGACATCGCCGACAAAAGCAACCGGTAAGCCCTTGGCTTTAAGCTCGTCGATTTGTGCCATTGGTCCGGTAACGCCGTGCTCTTCGGGGGTGAGGCCGTCTCGAGTCATTTTGTAAGCGGCGCGTGCGTGCAGCGGGATATCGGGGCGCGACCAAGCGTCTTGAGCGGGTGAGAGGTCATCGGTGTTGGTTTCACCGGTCACTTTGAAGACAATCGCTTTAATGCTCTCTGGAACGCTGTCGTTTTCGGTAAACCATTCGGCATCGGCCCAAGACTGCATCACAGCTTTGGCGTGCTCATTGCCGGCATCGGCGCGCTCGGCGACATCGTGAAATGCATCAAATACCAGCAGTGTGCTTTTCAACTGGTCGGCAGCTGAGGCGGCCAGTTCTGCATCGTCTAGCAGCTCAACCAGCGTAGCGACGTTGTAGCCGCCGTGCATGTTGCCCAGTAGCTCTACCGCTGCGGCGCGATCGATGAGAGGTGAGCTGACTTCACCCTTGACCAGGCTTGAGAGAAACGCGGCCTTGACGTAGGCGGACTCATCAACACCGGGTGGTACGCGGTTTGCAATCAGATCGAGCAAAAATGCTTCTTCGCCTGCGGGTGGGTTTTTGAGCAGCTCAACCAGAGCGGCAGTCCACTCGGGAGTGAGTGGTTTGGGCGGAATACTCAATTCTGCACGTTCGGCGACGTGGGCGCGATAAGCTTCTAACACGAGATGCTTCTCCTTTTGCGGGTCAATGGACGATAATTTAGCGCAATCCTTAGACAGGGGATGCGAATAAAGCGCGCAGATTATACGTCAATAGGGGGGCATAGAGAAGCGATAACCACTGCCTATTGGTCTAATGCGGTAGTTTATTCTAATTATAGGTTGTACTCATAAATATATGATAAATATTGATTTAATGGGTAAATATTATTGCCCTTTGGGAGTATTGAAGCTAGTTATAGCGGCTATCTTTGCAGATCCGATTAGCGGCGTGTGTGCCGCTATGGGTATAATGCCGCCGTGCTGAATGCAGCCACCCAAATCTGCAACGTAAGGCGAACAGATGCTAGAAGAAATTGAGAATTTTTTACCCTGTGCAACCCCTGCTCGATGGATTGAAAACGCGCTGGCGCACCCTGAAATTTTGCTGATTGATCACGCCAACTGTGAGAAAAAAGCCGCCAGTACGGCGATGAATTTGATCTACCGATATACCGATGATTTTGACTTGCTCAATAAAATGTCACGCTTGGCGCGTGAAGAGCTGCGTCACTTTGAGCAGGTGTTAGCCTTGATGAAAAAGCGTGGGGTAGTTTACGCGCATGTCGATGCGGCCCGCTATGCGACCGGTATGCGCAGCGAGGTGCGCAACAACTCCAGCGTCGCAGGTAAAGAGAAGTTGGTGGATATCTTGGTAGTGGGGGCCTTTATCGAGGCGCGCTCTTGCGAGAGATTTGCCGCACTGGCGCCCCATGTCGACGCTGAGCTGGGTGGTTTTTATAGCTCACTTCTCAAGTCAGAAAGCCGCCATTTCAAGGATTATCTGACTTTGGCCGGTCGATATGCCAGCGAGCAGGAGTTGGCAGAGCGAGTCGCTCTGTTTGCCGGTTTGGAGCAGACCTTGATCGAATCGCCCGATGATCAGTTTCGATTTCACTCCGGTCCGCTGGCTGCGTAGTGCTTTAAAGGCATAAAAAAACCGGCCACTGGCCGGTTTTTTTATTTGCGCTTGTTTCAGCGTTTGTCGACAGGGACAAAGTCGCGCACATCGGCGCCCGTGTAGAGCTGGCGAGGACGGCCGATGCGGTAAGGATTGCTGATCATCTCATTCCAGTGCGAGATCCAGCCGACTGTGCGGCCAGTGGCAAAGATTACAGTGAACATCTCGACAGGGATGCCGAGTGCTTTGAGGATGATGCCTGAGTAGAAATCAACGTTGGGGTAGAGGTTCTTGCTGACGAAATATTCGTCTTCCAGAGCGATGCGCTCAAGTTTTTTGGCCAGGCGGAACAGTGGATCGTTCTCGAGGCCAAGAACTTCAAGCACTTCATCGCAAGTCTGGCGCATAACTGTGGCGCGTGGATCGTAGTTTTTGTAAACGCGGTGGCCAAAGCCCATCAGACGGAATGGGTCGTTTTTGTCCTTAGCGCGAGCTACGAATTCGGCGCAGCGATCTTCGTGACCGATCTCTGCCAGCATCGTCAGTACTGCTTCGTTGGCACCACCGTGAGCAGGCCCCCACAGAGCGGCAATGCCGGCTGCAATACAGGCGAATGGGTTGGCGCCAGAAGAGCCCGCCAAGCGAACAGTAGAAGTAGAGGCATTTTGTTCGTGATCGGCGTGGAGCAAGAAGATGCGGTCCATCGCTTTGGCCAGTGCCGGGTGGACTTCATACTCTTCGCACGGTGTTGCAAACATCATGCGCAAGAAGTTCTCAGAGTAGCCCAGGCTGTTGTCGGGGTAGATGAACGGCTGTCCAACAAAGTGTTTGTGGCACATCGCAGCCAGTGTTGGCATTTTGGCGATCAAGCGGTGCGCAGAGATGGTGCGGTGTTCTTGGTCGGTGATATCCAGCGAGTCGTGATAGAACGATGACATTGCGCCAACCGCGCCACACAGCATAGCCATGGGGTGTGCGTCGTAACGGAAGCCGCTAAAGAAGCTCTCCATTGAGCGCGACACCATAGTGTGGCGGCGAATAATGTTTTCAAATTTAATCTTTTCAGCGGCAGAGGGCAGGTGACCTTCGAGCAGCAAGAAACACGTTTCCAGGTAATCTGAGTGCTCTGCGAGCTGCTCGATGGGGTAGCCGCGATGCAAAAGAACACCCTTGTCGCCATCAATATAAGTAATTTCTGACTGACAAGATGAGGTGGCAGCAAAGCCGGGGTCGTAGGTGAAAAAGCCGTGGCTGCCGAGGGCGCCGACGTCGATAACGTCTTGGCCGATAGTGGGTGAATATATAGGCAGCTCGATAGGCGCTTGCCCGTCGATGGTGAGAGTGGCTTTGCGGTCTGTCATAGAAGTTCCTCGGGAGTGTTTGCCGATCGCATAAATTCGACTGGCAACTATAGGGTCTCGCGCCGATATGTCAACTTGGCTGGGACGTACAATGGTCTTATTGATCGCTTTATTTGTTGAGAGGCTTGAACATTATAACGATATTGGCTGGCGCAGCGTGATTGGCAGCAACTTAAAGCATTAAAAATGCCGTGATTGTTGGCTGTGCGCAGGATTGCTCGATGAATAGGTGGTTTTTGCAGGCTGCCGGTGAGCTTGGGTTTGCATGATCCCCATCGTCTTTGTCGCCGGCATGACAATGTTGGCTATTTTGTTGGTGAATGGCTTTGGTTAGCCTTTGTACGGGAATTTTTGATGCTGGGAATGGCTGTGCACGGGGCGGTTTAAGGCGGGGGAGTTCACCAAACCGGACTAAGGTCGAGCATATTTTGTCATTTTAAAGACATTGTGCCGTTGTATTGCCAATGGGCTGCACCTATAATTTGCCCGCCGTTTTGGGGTGTTGTCAGCAAGCGTGGCCGCACCACAATTTTAATTTCCGCGGAGTTCGCTCTCGGTCCCACTTTATAAGGTGTATTCAACGTGAAACAGAACAGACCTGTTAACCTTGATATCGGCACCATAAAACTGCCGATTACCTCTTATGTCTCGATACTGCATCGCGTATCAGGCGTTATCCTTTTTGCTGCTGTAGCGCTGTTTTTGTTGGCTCTAGATAGCAGCCTAGCTTCGGCTGAATCGTTTGCCGCATTAAAGGCAACGCTCGGCAACCCGGTATGGCAATTTGTCATTTGGGCGTCACTCTCTGCCCTGGGCTACCATCTGGTGCTGGGTGTGCGTCACCTGGTGATGGATCTAGGTGTGGGTGAGACTCTAGAGGGCGGATTGCTGTCAGCTAAAATTGCTGCAGTTATCGCCGTTATCGTTATTGCAGCAATCGCAGGGTGGGTTTTCGTATGGTAACTTCTGTCACTAGCTTTGGTCGCAGCGGCCTCTCAGATTGGTTGTTGCAGCGAATAACTGCGGTCATCATGACTGCTTATCTCGTCTTTGTGGTGGTCTACTTCGCCGCCAATGATGTCACTTATGCCGCCTGGTTGGCGCTCAACGAGAGTTTGCCAATGAAGATGTTTAGTCTTCTCACCATACTCTCTATAGCGATCCACTCTTGGATTGGCATGTGGGGCGTACTGACCGATTACGTCACAGTGCGTTTGATGGGTGCTAAGGCCACCGCGCTGCGAATGGTCTTTCAGCTGGGCATGATCGCCGTGAGCTTGCTCTACGTGGTCTGGGCAATTGATATTCTCTGGGGAATCTAAGTTATGTCTAATATGCGTACAATGAGTTTTGATGGAGTTATCGTCGGTGGCGGCGGTGCAGGTATGCGCGCAGCGTTACAGTTGGCTCAGTCTGGCTACAAAACCGCAGTAATCACCAAAGTATTTCCCACTCGCTCGCACACCGTGTCGGCGCAGGGTGGTATCACTTGTGCGATCGCCTCCGATGATCCGCAGGATCAATGGCAGTGGCATATGTACGATACCGTTAAGGGCTCGGACTATATTGGTGACCAAGACGCTATCGAGTACATGTGTTCTGTAGGCCCGGAAGCGATCTTTGAGCTCGACCATATGGGTCTGCCATTTTCGCGCACCGAAGAAGGTCGCATCTACCAGCGTCCGTTTGGCGGTCAATCGAAAGATTATGGTGAGGGCGGCCAGGCCGCGCGCACCTGTGCTGCGGCCGACCGCACCGGTCACGCGCTGTTGCACACTCTGTATCAGGGCAACGTGAAAAACAAAACAGTCTTTCTCAATGAGTGGTATGCCGTTGATATCGTCAAAAACGCTGATGGTGCTGTTGTCGGTGTCATCGCACTGGATATTGAGACAGGCGAAACCGTTTATGTGAAGTCTAAGGCGACTGTCTTCGCCACCGGTGGTGCTGGCCGTATCTACGCCTCTACCACCAACGCTCACATCAATACCGGCGACGGTATCGGTATGGCATTGCGCGCTGGCTTCCCCGTGCAAGATATCGAAATGTGGCAGTTCCACCCGACCGGTATTGCCGGCGCGGGCACCTTGGTGACCGAAGGTTGCCGCGGTGAAGGTGGCTACTTGATCAACAAAGATGGCGAGCGCTTCATGGAGCGTTACGCACCCAATGCCAAAGATCTGGCCGGCCGCGATGTGGTCGCTCGCTCAATGGTGTTGGAGATTCTTGAAGGTCGCGGCTGCGGCGAAAACGGCGACCACGTCTTCCTTAAACTCGATCACCTCGGTGAAGAAGTTCTGGAAAGCCGTCTGCCAGGCATTTGTGAGCTCTCTCGCACCTTTGCCCATGCCGACCCGGTGAAAGAGCCGATCCCAGTTGTACCCACTTGTCACTACATGATGGGCGGGATTCCGACCAACGTAAATGGTCAGGCGCTCACAGTCGATAGCGAAGGCAACGATGTCATCATTCCAGGCCTTTACGCTTGTGGTGAAGTGGCATGTGTCTCTGTTCACGGTGCCAACCGTCTCGGTGGTAACTCGCTGCTCGATTTGGTTGTGTTCGGTCGCGCTTCAGGTCTGTTTATCGAGAAAACTCTGCGCGAAGGAGTTGATCTGCGCGAAGCAACTGAAAGCGATATCGAAGCGGCCATGGTTGGCCTCAACCGTATCAATAACTCTAGCTCAGGCGAAAGCGCAGGTGTGTTGCGCACTGAACTGCAGCAGATTATGCAGAACTACTTCGGTGTATTCCGCCGCGGTGACTACATGCAAGAGGGCATTAAAAAGCTTCAAGAGTTGCGCCCGCGTATTGAAAACGTTTATGTTGAAGACAAGAGTAACGCCTTTAACACTGCGCGCATCGAAGCCCTTGAGCTGCAAAACCTTTTAGAGGTAGCAGAAGCCACAGCCATTGCTGCAGAAGAGCGCAGAGAGAGCCGTGGAGCCCATGCCCGCGAAGATTTCCAAGAGCGTGATGATGAGAACTGGCTGTGCCACTCTATGTACTACCCGCTAGACAAGAGTGTCGGCAAGCGCTCGGTTAACTTTACCCCGAAAACGCGCGAAGCTTTCCCTCCGAAAGCGCGCACCTACTAAGGAGACGTTGTTATGTTGACTGTCAGTGTCTATCGCTACAACCCAGAAACCGACCAAGAGCCCTACATGCAGGACTATCAGGTCGATACTAAGGGTAAAGATGTCATGGTGCTCGATGTGCTGGAGATGCTCAAAGCGCAAGATAGCTCTTTGGTCTATCGCCGCTCTTGCCGCGAGGGTGTGTGTGGATCGGACGGCATGAATATCGCCGGTAAAAACGGTCTGGCCTGTATTACCCCGCTCTCTGAGGTGGTTAAAAACAACAAGCTGGTCATTCGTCCGCTGCCCGGTCTGCCGGTTATCCGCGACTTGGTCATCGATATGACTCAGTTCTACGCTCAGTATGAAAAGATCAAGCCGTACCTGATCAACGATACCCCGGCGCCCGCTATCGAGCGCTTGCAGAGCCCAGAAGAGCGCGCCAAGTTGGATGGGCTCTACGAGTGTATTCTGTGCGCTTGTTGTTCGACCGCTTGTCCGTCGTTCTGGTGGAACCCCGACAAGTTCATTGGCCCGTCAGGTCTGTTGCAAGCTTATCGCTTCCTCGCGGACAGCCGCGATACTGCCACAGAAGAGCGCTTGGCTGATCTCGACGATCCGTTCAGTGTCTTCCGTTGCCACGGTATCATGAACTGTGTTCAGGTCTGCCCCAAAGGGCTCAACCCGACCCGCGCAATCGGTCACATCCGCAACATGCTGTTGCGAAGCGCGGCCTAAGCGTTACTGCCAACGTCCGGTATCGCGAGGTACCGGACGTTTTGATTTGCCAGCCCAATGTTTTGGGCCAACTTTAGAGGACTGCACCCGATGCCTGAGGGCGCGCTAGAGCAATATCTTCGCTCTTCCCATTTTTCTGGTGGCAATGCCGCCTATGTTGAGGATCTTTACGACCTCTATCTCCACGACCCCGATTCGGTCTCCAGCGAGTGGCGAGCTTTCTTTGACTCTCTCCCTCGTGTTGAGGGCAATGTCTCTCCAGACACATCGCACGCCACGGTGGTCAAGCATTTTGAGCTGCTCGGTCGTCGTCAAGCTCGCCCCACGCCGGCTCCCGGTTCGGGTGGCATCAACAACGAGCATGAACGCAAGCAGGTCAAAGTGGTTCAGCTCATCAGCTCCTATCGGTTCCGCGGCCATCAACAAGCCAAACTAGATCCGCTCGGATTGATGGTGCGCGAGCAGGTCCCCGACCTGCAGTTGGCTTTTCACGGTCTCAATGAGGCCGATTTAGATACCACTTTTCAGGCTGGCCCACTTTATATGGGTAAGCCCGAGGCAACTCTGCGCGAGATTGTCGATACTTTAGAGGCGACCTACTGCGGTAATATTGGTGCAGAGTTTATGCACATCACCTCGTTTGAAGAGAAGCAGTGGTTGGCACAGCGCTTTGAGAGCGTGCGCTGTCAGCCCAGCTACGAGGGTGATGCGCGCATCGATGTGCTGCGTCGGTTGACTGCAGCAGAAGGATTAGAGAAGCATCTGGACTCTAAATACCCCGGCACCAAGCGCTTTGGCCTCGAAGGAGGCGAAAGCCTGATTCCGATGCTCGACTGCTTAGTTTGGCGCGGCGGTGAGTACGGTGCCAAAGAGGTCGTCATGGGTATGGCCCACCGCGGTCGACTCAATGTGCTGGTCAATATTCTCGGCAAAAACCCCACAGAGCTGTTCAGTGAGTTTGAAGGCAAGCGCCTGGTCAACACCTCAGGCGACGTAAAGTATCACCAAGGTTTCTCTTCCAATGTGATGACTCCCGGTGGCGAAGTGCATATGTCGCTGGGCTTCAACCCCTCTCACCTAGAAATTGCCTGTCCGGTAGTGATTGGCTCGGGGCGCGCCCGCCAAGACCGCCGCGATGACCCTGTCGGCAACACCGTTGTGCCGATCTTAATGCACGGCGACGCGGCGTTTGCCGGCCAAGGTGTTGTGATGGAGACATTCCAGATGTCTCAAACCCGCGCCTACCGCACGGGTGGTTCGGTCCATATCGTCATCAATAACCAAGTCGGTTTTACCACCAATCGCCAGGAAGATGCGCGCTCAACAGAGTACTGCACCGATATTGCCAAAATGGTTCAAGCGCCGATTCTGCACGTCAATGGTGACAACCCCGATGCGGTGATGTTTGCCGCTATGTTGGCGATGGATTATCGCCATGAGTTTGGCAAAGACATTGTCCTCGATTTGGTTTGCTACCGCCGTCGCGGCCACAACGAGACTGATGAGCCATCGGCCACTCAGCCGTTGATGTACGAGCGCATTAAAAAGCACCCGACGACACGCACGCTTTACGCCGAGAAATTGGTTAAAGAGGGTGTCATTGATCAACAGGCCGCTGACGAGATGGCCTCTAACTACCGCGCTCAACTGGATCGCGGTGAGTTTGTCGTGCACAACTTGGTGCGCGAGCCAGACACCTCGCTGTTTGTCGACTGGAACCCCTATTTAGGGCACGACTGGCGCACCGAGGCTGATACCGGATTAGCGCTGACTGAGCTCAAGGAAATAGGTGCCCAGCTCGCCAGTGTCCCAGACGGTGTTCAGGTACAGCGCCAAGTAAACAAGATTTATGATGACCGGCGCAAGATGGCCGGTGGCGCTATGCCTTTGAACTGGGGTATGGCAGAACTGCTCGCTTACGGTACGCTGTTAAAACAAGGTTTCCCGGTGCGCTTGACAGGCCAGGATGTTGGTCGCGGAACGTTCTCGCATCGCCATGCTGTGGTTCACAGCCAAAAAGATGGTGCGCCTTATCTGCCACTTGAACATATTGCCGACGACCAGCCCAGCTTTGAGATCTACGACTCTTTCCTCTCTGAAGAGGCGGTGTTGGCCTTCGAATACGGTTACTCGACCACTGCGCCCAAGGGGTTAGTGATTTGGGAGGCCCAGTTTGGTGACTTTGCCAATGGCGCACAGGTGGTCATTGATCAGTTTATTACCAGTGGCGAACACAAGTGGGGGCGTTTGTCAGGCTTGACGATGCTCCTGCCGCACGGTTTTGAAGGGCAGGGCCCAGAGCATTCTTCTGCGCGTTTAGAGCGTTTCTTGCAGCTGTGTGCAGAGCAGAATATCCAAGTGGCGATACCGACGACACCGGCGCAAATTTTCCACATCTTGCGCCGTCAGGCGATACGCCCTATGCGTCGTCCGCTGGTGATCATGAGCCCGAAATGGATCCTTCGTCACAAGTTGGCCACCTCGTCGCTGGACGAACTGGCCACCGGTAGTTTTGAAGCAGTGCTCAATGAGCAGCAGATTGAACCCGCTCAAGCCAAACGTCTGATTCTCTGCTCGGGCAAGGTTTATTATCATCTCTTGGAGGCTCGACAAGAGCGCGAAATTGATGACATTGCCATTGTGCGTGTGGAGCAGCTCTACCCGTTCCCGGACCGCGAGTTAAAAGCGATCCTCGAGCAGTACAGTAATTTGCGCGATATACGCTGGTGCCAAGAGGAGCCGATGAACCAAGGGGCGTGGTACTCCAGTCAACACCATATGCGCCATGTGTTGCGCAAGACACACCCCGATCTAATGCTCGATTATGTCGGTCGCAAAGCCTCAGCTGCTCCGGCGGCCGGCTACATGTCGATCCACCTAGAAGAGCAGCAGGCATTTATCGATGAGGCGCTGTCGAGCACGGCAGATTAAGCTGCCAAACATCTAATTTAAATAACAAATCACTGCCCAGTAATAGGAAATTAATCATGGCAATTGAAATTAAGGCACCGACCTTCCCCGAGTCCGTTCAAGAGGGCTCACTGGCCACTTGGCACAAGCAGCCGGGCGAGCAGGTGTCGCGCGATGAACTGTTGGTCGATATTGAAACCGATAAAGTCGTGCTCGAGGTGGTTGCACCCGCTGACGGTGTGCTCAGCGAAGTGTTGGCAGCCGAGGGTGATACCGTCCAGAGCGGCCAGCTCATTGCAAAGCTGGAAGAGGGTGCTGCAGCAGCTCAACCCGCCGCTGCACCGGCACAAGCTGCCGCACCCGCACCCGCAGCTGCTGGCGATGCCCAGGTCAACCCCGCAGCGAAAAAACTGGCCGAAGAGCGCGGTATTGATCTCGCTACTGTCTCCGGCAGTGGCAAAGGTGGCCGTATCACTAAAGAGGATGTGCTTAATCATCAAGCCGCCCCAGCTGCTCCAGCGCCCGCTGCGGCCCCGGCAGCTCTACCAGCTGATCTGGCCGCTGCCGGCGAGCGTGTAGAGAAGCGCGTGCCGATGACGCGTATGCGCAAGCGCATCGCTGAACGACTGCTCGAGGTGACACAAAATACGGCATCACTGACCACCTTTAACGAGGTGGATATGTCCGCATTGATGGATCTGCGCAAGCAGTTTAAAGAGCAGTTCGAAAAAACCCACAACGGAACTCGACTGGGCTTTATGGGGCTGTTTGTTAAAGCAGCGGTAGAGGCGCTCAAGCGCTACCCTTCAGTCAATGCTTCTATCGACGGTAACGACATTGTCTACCACGGTTACCAAGATGTTGGTGTCGCGGTCTCTTCTGAGCGCGGTTTGGTCGTGCCAGTATTGCGCAACGCCGAGAACATGAGCGTGGCGGATATCGAAGGCGGCGTCTACGAATACGCTATGAAAGCCCGCGAAGGCAAACTCTCTATCGAAGAGATGAGCGGCGGTACGTTTACCATCACCAACGGCGGTGTATTCGGCTCGCTGCTATCAACGCCCATTATCAACCCGCCGCAGACAGCTATCTTGGGCATGCACAAAATCCAAGATCGTCCGATTGCCGTCGATGGCCAAGTCGTCATTCGGCCGATGATGTATCTGGCACTCTCTTACGATCATCGCTTAATTGATGGCAAAGAAGCGGTGCAATTCTTGGTTGCGATCAAAGAGATGATCGAAAACCCAGCTAAAATACTGCTAGAAATCTGATCGATTGGCTCAGCAAACAGTTCGAGGAAAATTATGAGTGAAGTAAAACAGTACGATGTTGTCGTCATTGGCAGTGGCCCGGCAGGTTATGTCGCCGCTATTCGCGCCGCTCAGCTCGGTCTAAAAACAGCCTGTATTGAAAAATGGCAAAACCACGAAGGCAAAGGTGTCAATGGTGGCACCTGCTTGAACGTAGGTTGTATCCCCTCCAAAGCCTTGCTCGACAGCTCCTATAAATACCATGAGGCTGCCCACGATCTGGGCCTACACGGTATTGCGGCCGATGGCGTTAAAATTGATATCGCCGCCATGCTGGCGCGCAAAAACAAAATCATCGATCAGTTGACCGGCGGCATTGCCGGTTTGTTCAAAGCCAACGGTGTCGATGCACTTTATGGTACCGGTAAACTGCTCGCCGGTTCGGTTGTCGAATTTACGGCCACCGACGGCAGCGTTGAACAGCTAGCCGCGAAAAATGTCATTTTGGCCACCGGTTCGCGCCCAATCGATATCCCGGTCGCTCCGGTCGATAATGAAGTTATCTTGGACTCTACCGGTGCCCTGGAAATTGATGCTGTGCCCGGCCGTTTGGGTGTTATCGGTGCCGGTGTGATCGGCCTCGAGTTGGGTTCAGTTTGGAACCGTCTTGGATCAGACGTTGTGCTGCTTGAGGCGCTGGACGATTTCTTGGCCATTATGGACAAAGCTATCGCCAAAGAGACTAAGAAAATCTTTGCCAAGCAAGGCCTCGACATCCGTCTCGGTGCTCGAGTGGTGGGCACTAACGTGGTCGGTAAAGGCGCTAAACGTCAAGTAGAAGTGACCTATCAGAGCAATGACGGTGGCGAACACACCGAGCTCTTCGATAAGTTAATTGTCTGTGTCGGCCGTCGCGCCTACACCGACGGTTTGCTGGCGGCAGACAGCGGTGTGCAGCTTGATGAGCGCGGTTGCGTGTTCGTTAACGACCAATGTGAAACCAATGCCCCCAGTGTATGGGCAGTGGGTGACCTGGTGCGCGGCCCCATGTTGGCGCACAAAGGCTCAGAAGAGGGCGTGATGGTGGCGGAGCGAATCGCTGGCCACAAGGCCCAATTGAACTACGATATTATTCCCAACGTTATATATACTCACCCAGAAGTCGCCTCAGTAGGGCGTACCGAAGAGCAGGTTAAAGCTGCCGGTGAGCCCTACAACGTCGGTACCTTCCCCTTCGCTGCCAGTGGCCGTGCAATGGCTGCCAACGATACTGATGGGATGGTGAAAATTATCGCTCACGCAGAAACAGATCGCATTTTGGGAGCCCATATTGTCGGCCCCAGCGCCGCTGATCTGGTTCAACAAGTGGCGATTGCGATGGAGTTTGGCTCCAGCGCAGAAGATTTGGGTATGACTGTATTTGGTCACCCGACGCTCTCTGAAGCGGTTCACGAAGCGGCTCTAGCGGTCAATGGCAATGCAATTCACATTGCCAACCGCAAACGTCGTTAAGTAGCGCTTTAGGAGCTTTATCGCTGCGCGCGACGCGCCAGCACTTTGTTCACTTGTTTACGGGAAGTTGATATGAATCTCCATGAATACCAGGGGAAACAGCTGTTCGCCGAATACGGCCTGCCTGTCTCTAAAGGCATTGCAGCTGAAACAGTCCAAGAAGCGGTCGCAGCGGCCGATGTAATCGGCGGTGGCCAATGGGTAGTTAAGGCCCAAGTACACGCCGGTGGTCGCGGTAAAGCGGGTGGCGTTAAGCTGGTTACCAGCAAAGACGAAATCGAAGCTTTCGCTCGCCAGTGGCTGGGCAAAAATCTGGTTACCTACCAAACTGATGCTGCTGGCCAGCCCGTCAGCCGTATTTTGGTCGAGACCTGCACCGACATCGCCGATGAGCTCTATCTCGGTGCTGTGGTTGATCGCTCAACTCGCCGCATTGTTTTCATGGCCTCCACCGAAGGCGGTGTAGAGATCGAGAAAGTTGCCGAAGAGACGCCAGAAAAGATCCTCAAAGTAGAAGTTGATCCACTGACTGGCGCGCAGCCCTACCAAGGCCGCGAGCTCGCTTTTAAGCTCGGCCTGCAAGGCGAGAACATCAAGCAGTTCGTGCACATTTTCTTGGGCTTGGCTAAATTGTTCCAAGACTACGATATGGCTCTCTTGGAGATTAACCCGCTGGTTATCACCGAGCAGGGCAACCTGCACTGCTTGGATGCCAAAATTGGTATCGATGGCAATGCCATGTATCGCCAACCCAAACTTAAAGAGTTCCACGATCCAAGCCAAGAAGATGCCCGCGAAGCTCACGCTGCTGCATGGGATCTTAATTATGTTGCACTAGACGGCAACATTGGCTGCATGGTCAACGGCGCAGGCCTGGCCATGGGTACCATGGACATCGTTAAACTGCACGGTGGCGAACCGGCTAACTTCCTCGATGTAGGTGGTGGCGCGACCAAAGAGCGTGTGGTTGAAGCGTTTAAAATTATCCTCTCTGACAGCAACGTAAAAGCGGTACTGATCAATATCTTTGGCGGTATCGTGCGCTGTGATCTGATCGCCGAAGGCGTTATCGGTGCAGTTGAAGAGGTGGGTGTACAGGTGCCGGTCGTTGTCCGTCTCGAAGGAAATAACGCCGAACTGGGCACGCAAAAATTGGCTGAGTCTGGGCTGGCAATCATCGCCGCAACAAGCCTGACAGATGCTGCAGAAAAAGTAGTTGCCGCAGCGGAGGGCAAATAAGCATGGCTATTCTGATCAATAAAGAGACCAAAGTGATCTGCCAAGGTTTTACTGGCGGGCAGGGTACATTCCACTCTGAACAAGCGATCGAGTACGGCACAAAAATGGTTGGCGGTGTTACACCAGGCAAAGGCGGCACGACGCACCTCGGCCTGCCCGTATTCAACACCGTTGCCGATGCAGTCGCCGCCACTGGTGCCGAAGCTTCGGTTATCTATGTTCCCGCACCTTTCTGTAAAGACTCTATCCTCGAAGCGGCCAATTCAGGGATTCAGCTGATTGTCTGTATCACCGAGGGTATTCCCACGCTGGATATGCTGGAGTGCAAGGTCAAGTGCGACGAGCTAGGTGTGCGCCTAATCGGCCCCAACTGCCCAGGCGTTATCACCCCAGGCGAATGCAAAATCGGCATTATGCCCGGTCACATTCACCTGCCCGGCAAAGTGGGTATTGTGTCGCGCTCAGGCACCCTCACTTACGAAGCGGTCAAGCAAACGACCGATTTCGGTTTTGGCCAATCAACCTGTGTAGGTATTGGCGGCGACCCGATCCCCGGTTCTAACTTTATCGACATTCTTGAAATGTTCGAAAAAGATCCCTCTACCGAAGCGATTGTGATGATCGGCGAAATTGGCGGCACCGCAGAAGAAGAAGCGGCGGCTTATATTAAAGCCAACGTCACCAAGCCTGTTGTCTCCTACATTGCCGGTGTAACTGCACCTGCCGGTAAACGTATGGGTCACGCCGGCGCGATCATCTCTGGCGGTAAAGGTACAGCAGATGAGAAGTTTGCTGCGCTGCAAGATGCCGGTGTTAAAACCGTTCGCAGCTTGGCGGACATCGGCAATGGCCTGAAAGAGCTGACCGGTTGGTAATAGCTCAAAGCTTAAACGCGTTAGGCAAAATCTAGCGCA
>JBELGO010000030.1:0-16516 GCA_042091915.1 SAR92 clade bacterium
GTTTAAATTCGCCAATAGTATGGTTGAGCAGTGGCGTCGAGGCACTCTGCCATGACAGCGAATCATTCAAAAAGTGCTCGGCGCGCTCAGCCAGCATAGGGACTACCGGCTTGAGGTAAGTGACAATTACACGGAACAGGTTGATACCCATTGAGCAGATGTCGGCAACCTCGGCGCTATTGGCTGGATCTTTGTTGAGTTTCCATGGCTCGCGGGCGGCGATGTACTCATTGGCCATATCGGCCAGCTGCATAATTTCGCGCATCGCTTTGCTGTAGTTAAGGCTTTCATAGTGCTCTGCTATGCGCTCGGAAGCGCCGCTGACTGCTTGCCACAGCTCGGGCTCGGCCACTGAGTCGCTCAATTGACCGCCGTGCAGATGAACAAATTTGGCACAGCGGCTGGCGATATTGACAACTTTGCCGACCAGATCACTGTTGACCTTCTGGATGAAATCTTCCAGGTTGAGATCGACATCTTCGACCCGCGACGTCAATTTGGCTGCATAGTAATAGCGCAAGTATTCGGGGTCGAGGTGGTCGAGATAGCTGCGAGCGTTAATGAAGGTGCCGCGCGACTTCGACATCTTTTTGCCATCGACGGTGACGAAACCGTGTACTGCAACTTTTGTCGGTGTGCGAAATCCGCTGGCGTCGAGTATAGCCGGCCAAAACAGAGCATGGAAGTTAACAATGTCTTTGCCGATAAAATGGTGCAGCTCGGCGGTTGAGTCGGCGCGCCAAAACTCGTCAAAGTCGGTGCCGCTGGTGGCACAAAATTGTTTGAACGCAGCCATGTAACCTATCGGTGCATCGAGCCAGACATAAAAGTACTTCCCTGGCGCATCGGGGATCTCAAAGCCAAAGTAGGGGGCATCGCGGCTGATATCCCACTCTTGCAGACCGCTGTCGAGCCACTCGGCGAGCTTGTTGGCGACTTCGTCAGCAATGGTGCCGCTGCGCGTCCAGTGCTGTAAAAACTCGGTGAATTCTGGCAGTTTGAAAAAATAGTGGGTGGAGGATTTTTCTATCGGCACGGCACCAGAAAGCACCGAAACCGGATCAATGAGGTCCGTGGCGGCATAGGTGGCACTACACACTTCGCAGTTATCGCCATACTGTGCGGGGGCGCGACACTTAGGGCAGGTGCCCTTGATGTAGCGGTCGGCGAGAAACAGACCTTTGTCGGGATCGAACGCTTGGGTGATCTCGCGCTGTGCGATATAGCCCGCTTGGTTGAGGCGGTTGTAGATCAGCTCAGCGAGCTCGCGATTCTCCTCTGAGTGAGTGGAGTGGTAGTTGTCGACGCCGATATGAAAATCGACAAAATCGGCTTGGTGGATCGCCTTCATCTCAGCAATGTGTTGTTCTGGGCTTACGCCGCGCTCATCAGCGCGCAACATAATCGCTGTACCGTGGGCATCGTCGGCACTCATGTAGTAACATTCGTGGCCGCGCATTTTCTGGAAGCGAACAAATATATCGCTCTGTGTGTACTCGAGAATATGGCCGAGGTGCAGTGCCGCATTAGCGTAGGGCAAGGCGTTGGTGACTAAAATTTTGCGCGGTGCTGTAGCGGTCATGTGGGTATCTTTGCAGGCTGCTGGAGTAGGGTCGCTACTATAGCGATTTTCACAATTAAATTCATGCTTCCGACCACAGTTGGCGGCGCATTATTGGCAGGTTAGGGGGCGTTCGATATGGACCGAGTTAAACACATAGTTGCTGTAGCATCGGGCAAAGGGGGAGTTGGCAAATCGACCACAGCCGTCAATCTGGCTCTGGCAGCACAGGCGCTCGGCCAGCGAGTGGGCCTGTTGGACGCAGACATTTACGGCCCCAGTATCGGCATGATGCTCGGCGTCGATCCCGCTCAGCGCCCCGCTCCAGCCGGCGATAACCGCTTAGCACCTGTGGTCGCGCACGGATTGCAGACTATGTCGATGGCCTATTTGGTGACAGAGCAGACGCCGATGGTGTGGCGAGGACCAATGGCGGCGGGTGCATTGATGCAGCTGCTCGAGCAAGTGGCTTGGCCTGAGCTAGATCTGTTGATTGTCGATATGCCTCCAGGAACGGGTGATATTCAGCTGACGCTGTCACAAAAAGCGCGCTTATCGGGTGCCGTCGTGGTGACCACGCCGCAGGATATTGCGCTGCTCGATGCGCGCAAAGCGATTGAGATGTTTAACAAGGTCTCTGTGCCGGTGTTGGGTGTGGTTGAAAATATGGCTGTCCATCACTGTTCGGCTTGTGGCCACGCGGAGGCGATATTTGGCGATAGTGGTGGTATGGCAGTAGCCCAGCAATACGGTGTACCGCTACTCGGCCAACTGCCGTTAGACATTGCTCTGCGCAGCGCTGGGGACAGTGGTGCGCCACTCAGTGTTAGTTCCCCAGAGCACCCCGGGGTGGAGAGCTACCGCGCAATTGCTAAACAGCTCATAGCGGCCCTTGCCAGCAGTGCCAGCGAGATGCCAGAGATTGTTATTGAATAGGCTTCGGGTTGTTGCCCTGAGGCGACGACAGGGTATGATGGCCGGCTAAACTAAAAACCACCCTAAGTATTGGGAGAGCAATATGAGTATTAAGTCAGACCACTGGATCCGCCGCATGGCTGAAGGGCACAAGATGATTGAGCCTTTTGAGAGCGAACAAGTGCGCTACCACGGTGATGAGCGGGTGATCTCTTATGGGGTTTCTAGTTACGGCTACGATGTGCGCTGTTCGAACGAATTCAAAATTTTCACCAACATTCACTCTAAGACAGTTGATCCGAAAAATTTCGACAACGACGCCTTTGTCGATGTGGTCGACGACTGCTGTATTATCCCGCCCAACTCATTCGCTTTGGCGCGCACAGTGGAGTATTTCCGTATTCCGCGTTCAGTTTTGACAGTCTGTCTGGGTAAATCGACCTATGCTCGCTGTGGCATTATCGTCAACGTGACACCGCTGGAACCTGAGTGGGAGGGGCATGTCACCCTAGAATTCTCTAACACCACTAACCTGCCGGCAAAGATTTACGCCAATGAGGGTGTGGCGCAAATGTTGTTCTTCGAGAGCGACGAAGTCTGTGCGACCAGCTACGCTGATCGCGGCGGCAAGTATCAAGGCCAGACTGGGGTCACTCTGCCGCGCACCTAATCTAGTCGCGCGAGTGGTTATTCTCCGAGTAGCTGCTCGCGCAATTGGCGGGCTATATTTTGTAGCCTGCGGGTATTGTCCGGCCCGCTGCGCAGCAGCTGTTTCTGCAGCCGGCTGAGCTCTTCTAGCCGTTCATCGGCGAAGCGAAATGCGACCGACTCTCTGGTCAATTCAATCGGCTCGACAATCACCGGCGCAGCGAGAATCTCGTCCAACGCTGCAATCACCACGCCATCCATCTGGCGTTGCGTATAGCCCAGCTCTGAAAATGCCGCCATCAATAGCGGACGTGCGCGGTGGAAAAGCGCCGCGAGCTGTTCCGGGTTGATGGCCGTCAAGACATCTACAGTGGCATTGTAGCGCTCGTAATTGCCTGCGTTCATCCACAAGCTACCGTCGCTGGTATGACTGATAAAACGCTCGCTGGGAGGTGACAGAGCAAAGATATTGGTCAAAAGCTGTCCGCGTGATAAACCATCGATATAGGCGCTGCTGCGGCGTACCAGATCGCTCGTCGAGAGCCACTCGCTGAGTGTGCTGCGGGCGCTCGCAGCGACCAGGTCGACACTCTGTTCGCGCAACCAGCTATCGCTCTCGTCCAATGTGGGCAGTTGCGGTTTAGGGGCGAGTTCAGGTTCGGCGACTATCTTTACGGGTATTTCAGCCTCTGGGGGGCGTTCTGGCTGCATAATAGAAGCGCTTGGAGCTGGGGTCTCAGAAGAGCTGGGCTGGGCGATTTTTTCCGGTTCTTGGAGTGCGACCCAACCGACAGCGGCAGCGGCGACAAGTCCGCCGGCAATTGCGATTAATCTGATATTAGCCATGAGAGTTAGATACCTTAACGGTTAATTACTGTGATTGGCGGCTGAAAAGTTGTCGGCAGAGCCGTGACTTCTTGCCCTGCTACTTGTGCGCTGGCTAGCTCGAGAAGATACTCTTCATCATCTTCGTTTTGGTGCAGTCTAACAAGCAATAAATCCCAGTCAACGGCCATCCACAGTTCGGTGCTGCGATTGTCGTCGTCGCGCAAGCGTTGAATATGAAATGTATTCAGTGGGCCAACAGCAGTGTCGAGAACCATTTCCCCCAGAAGTTGGTAGCGATAGATTTTGCGCTTACCGCGGTGAATAACGCAGTATTCAAGGTCGCTGATGTTGCGGCGCAGATCTGCCGCTAGGGCCAGCCTGTGCGTAGTGATATCCAGGCAACTTAGATCCACAGGGATCTGTCTCTGCTTTTTATCGCGCTGGTAGTCTACTACCGATGTGCCCCAGTCAAAAATTTGCTGTTCTGTGCGCTTCATGCCGAACAGAGAGAGCGCGTATTCAGAGCGCAGAGGTCGGGGGCGGTTATCGACTAGGTCGAATTGACTCAATTCGCGCACCGAGCCCAGCAAGCTAGAGAGCGTCATCTTCTCTTCATAGCTGCTGTCGCGGTGTAAAAGCTGGCGCTCGGCAGTGACTGCCATACCATTATAAGTAGCGCTGTAGCTGGCGTTGAATTGGTGCGGAGGGCCTGCTGCTACTGACACAGCTGAACAGCTGCAAAATACGGCAGTAAAAATTTTTAAAAGCCATTTTTTTTCCGCCACCCTTTCTCTCCTTATCTGCGCATTTGCACCGAGCCATCCTAGGATATGACCACCGGTTGATGACTTTGGTTCAGCCTTCAGCGCGGAAGCTCCTCAGTGCCAGCCGGAATACGCACACCTTGAGGTCCGAGTTGTTTGCCATCTAAGTAGGCACTATCGCCGCGCATTAACAACCGCCCTTGGAGGAGCCATTGTGCTGCAAGGGGATAAATGCGGTGTTCTTGGGTTAAAACCCGAGCTGCCAGCGTGGCGGCATCATCGCCAGCTACCGTTTCGACTTCGGCTTGCAATATGGCTGGGCCGCCATCGAGTTGTGCGGTAACGAAGTGAACGGTACTGCCAGCGACACTATCCTGGTTGTCGAGTGCCCGTTGGTGGGTGTGCAAGCCCGGATAGAGCGGTAGCAGCGAGGGGTGGATATTGAGTAGGCGACCTACATAGTGTGAGACAAAAGCGGGCGTAAGGATGCGCATAAAGCCGGCGAGAATGATTGCGGCGGGCTGCTGGCGGTCTATCTCTTCCATTAGCGCTTGGTCAAAAGCTTCGCGGCTAGCGAAGTCAGTGTGCAATATCGTGGCGGTAGCGATACCGGCGCGGCGCGCGCGCTCCAAACTAAACGCATCGCTGCGGTTGCTGATCACTAAGGCGATATTGGCGTCCAGTTCTCCGCGAGCAATCGTATCGATAAAGGCTTGTAGGTTAGAGCCAGAGCCAGAAACTAAGACGACAATATTGAGCCGTTCAGGCGCGCTCATTAGGGCGCTCGGGTACCAGTGATCTCAACCTGTTCGGCAGAGTCGCCGAGGTCGGCAATCGAGCCAATGACAAAGGCCTTTTGGCCCTCTTCGGCCAGCAGTGCGATGGCACTTTCAACCTCTGGAGCCGGAATCGCAACCACCATGCCGATACCGCAGTTGAGCGCGCGATACATTTCGCGCTGGCTGATATTGCCTTGCTCTTGCAGCCAATCGAAGACAGCCGGTGGCTGCCAGCTATCGCTATCGATAACCGCTTTGCAATGCTCCGGCAGGACCCGCGGCAAATTCTCCAGTAGACCGCCACCAGTGATATGCGAAAGGGCGTGAACGGCTTGTGAGCGGATCAGTTTGAGTAGGGGTTTGACATAAATTTCGGTGGGAGCCATAAGCTGCTCCAATAGCGGCGCACCATTGAGTTGCTCTGTGGCGAGATCGACACCCGACAGCTCGATCACTTTGCGGATCAGTGAAAAGCCGTTCGAGTGCGGGCCCGAAGAGGGTAGCGCCAACAGCAGATCGCCAGAGGAAACTTTGCTGCCGTCGATAAGCTCAGATTTTTCTGCGATGCCGACACAGAAGCCGGCCAGGTCGTAATCTTCACCTTCATACATGCCCGGCATTTCGGCAGTCTCGCCACCGATCAGTGAGCAGCCAGAGAGTTCGCAGCCGTCGGCTATGCCGCCCACTACAGCGCTGGCAGTTTCCACCGAGAGTTTGCCGGTTGCATAGTAGTCTAGGAAAAACAGCGGTTCGGCGCCGCAGACAATCAGATCGTTGACGCACATGGCAACTAGATCAATGCCCACTCTGTCGTGGCACTGGTAATCTATCGCCAGGCGGAGCTTGGTGCCGACGCCGTCGGTGCCGGAGACCAGTACCGGCTCGCGGTAACCGCTGGGCAGTTCGAATAACGCGCCAAAGCCACCCAGCCCCGCCATGACTTCTGGGCGGCGAGTGCGTTTGGCCGCTCCTTTGATGCGCTCAACTAAAGCGTTCCCTGCATCGATGTCGACGCCGGCGTCTTTGTAACTTAGGGTGGGTTTTTCGGGGTTCATGGCAGCTCCTAGCAAAGCGCCATTTTAGTGGCAGCGCGTTAATTTTTCATTAGGCACTGCTACAATGTGGCAACTATTTTGGAGTTTTTTGTGTTTCAAACGAAAAAAACACCCCTGTTGGCCTGTTTTAGGTTCTCTCTCTTGTACAGCGTGCTGTTGGCAGCGCTGTGTGCGCCATCTTTAATGGCGGCTCAGCAGTCGGCGGATCACTACTCCGCTAAGATTCCTGTTCAAGCTCAGAGCGCCAGTGAGGAGCGCAGGGCGTTGCGCACCGGTCTCGCCGAAGTTCTAGTCAAACTCAGTGGCGATCGCTATGCGGCGCAAAACACAGTTGTCGCTAAGGCATTGTCCAACCCGCGTGAATATTTAACCAGTATGGGTTTTACTGGCGCAGGTTCTCAGCGTGCACTGCTAATTGAGTTTTCACGCGCTCCGGTCGACCAGTTGCTGCGCCAAGCGCAGCTACCCGTGTGGCCCGAACCGCGCTCGGAGTTGTTGTTGTGGGTGCAGTTGGATCGCCTGCCGCTGGGTCGACACTGGCTGGAGTACTCGACCGACGCCGACCTTCTGGCGCTAATCGATGAGGTAATGTTGGCACGTGGTGTGCGTTGGCGATTGCCTGATTTCGATCTTGCCGACCGATTGGCTGTGGCTGACAATCGCGCGCTTTTGTTGGATCCCGACATTCTGGACAGCGCTAGCCAGCGCTACGCCTCATCGTTAGGCCAGCACTGGGCAGCGTTGCGCTTGGTCACCAATACGGGAGGTTTCGCGCGCGGCAGTTGGGTTCAACAGCTGGGTGATGAGCGCTTTCTAGGTGAGCTACCGGCGGCGACAGAGTTAGATCAATGGCGAGAGTGGTTGCATTCAGCGGTCGATCGTTTGGCGTCTCGCTACGCCTATATACCGCTGCAGCAAGCGGGGCTGCTACAACTCAACGTCTCTGGTGTTGATAGCCTGCAAAGCTATCAAGCCGTACTGGCGACACTGGCTGCGATTGAGCCACTGGTCAGTGTGCAGCTGCGCGAGCTCACCCCCAATAGTGTTGCTCTCGATGCACAAGTCGAAGGCGATCGTCTGCGCGTACTAACGGCTCTGTTGGCGACGGAAAAATTCGTTCAATCGGAGCCATTTGCGTCACAACTGGAAGAGTCCAGTTTGAATTTACACTGGCAGGCCAGCGATGACCAACAATAACTCCAGTCAGTTACTGCTGCCGCTGCCACTGGATGATCAGTTCAGCCTCGATAACTTTGTCGCTGTCGATCTGTCGCGCCGCGCCGCTTTGGCCGCACTGGGTAGCCAACCGCCAGTGGCTCTGTTGGTCGGCGCCGCACAGAGTGGGCTGAGCCACCTCCTGCAGGCGTTTGCGGCGGAGCACAAGGGGGCGATTTATCTACCGCTCCGACAGTTTGCTGAGTTTCCCCCCAGTGCTGTTTTGGCGGGGCTGGAGGAGAGCAGTTGGTTGCTGCTGGATGATATTGATGCGGTTTGGAATCGGCCCGACTGGTCCGAAGCGCTGTTTGCTCTCTACAACAGCTGCCGCGACAGAGGCGCAAGTTGGTTGTCGGCAAGTCATACGCCATTAGCTGAGCAAAGCCCCGTGTTGGCCGATCTGCGCAGCAGGTTGGGCTCCGGGCTACTCTTTCACTGGTCCAGTTACAGCGATGTTCAGCTCGGAGAACTTCTCATTGAGCGGGCTGGACGCCGCGGATTGACGCTGACGCAAGAGCTGGTCGCTTACCTGCTCAGCCGTCTGCAGCGCCACCCGGCAGCGCTTATGGCGGCGCTAGAGCGGCTCGACGAACACTCGCTGCAGACCGGCAGAGCACTTACTAAGCCGATGGCCAGGCAGGCGCTGGGCCTCTGAGACGCTTACTGGCAGAGAGTGCAGAGTAAGTAGCGCCCCTGGGGATCATTGAAGCTGCGCTGGAACTGCTCGATTGAAGTGGTGGCGAGCGCAGATCGAGTCTCTCCTGAGAGCGATTGGAGCAGTTGGCCGCCAAACTGCAGCTGTGCAGTTAGGATTTGAAATTGTTCGCTAATGGCCACCGCAAACTGCTCCCAGGGGGTTAGCTCTGGTTCGAAGTGAATGATTCTGTAGCTCTCCACGCCGAGAAGTTTCGCAGCCGCGGCAACCGCGGTTTGAAGCCCACCCATTTGATCGACAAGGCCCAGTTCAAGAGCATCTTCGCCGCTCCACACCTGACCCTGGGCTATTTCGTCGGCGCGCTCCAGTGTCAGCCCTCGAGATGCGCTGACATGTTGCAAGAAACGGCTGTAAAGGCCGTCGACACTGCTTTGAAAAATAGTCGCAGCGGTGTCGCTAAGTGGCTGTTGCGGATGGTAATTGGCCGCTGTCGGCGAGCTGCTAACCTGCGCAGAATTTATGCCCAGTGCAGCCAGACTGCGGTCGATGGTCGGCACTAATCCAAATACTCCGATCGATCCAGTCAATGTTGCCGCTTGAGCGACAATATAATCTGCGCCTGTGGCTATCCAGTAGCCCCCGGAAGCTGCAGTGCTGCCCATCGAGATCGCCACGGGGATATTGTGCAGGCGCAAAAAATCAATTTTTTCACGGACGATCTCTGAGGCAAACGCGCTGCCACCCGGCGAGTCGATTCTCACCACCACAGCAGTAGGTCGCTCGCTGAGTATCGTCTGCTCGAAAATCTCTTTGAGGTGTTGCGCACTGCTGTCGCCACCTATCGTGCCGGCAGAGTGCTGGCCGTCGAGAATCTGTCCTGAGGCGGTATAGACAATAATGTCGGCCTGAGAAGAGTTGGCGGTCTGCTGCGCTCGCATCCAATGGGCATAGCGCGACATCTCGACAGCGACCCGAGATAATCCAGCTTTAACCCCGTCGCTGAGCTCTTGCTCAGAATGATGCTGCACCAGCCAGTTGTCGCGGCTCACCTTTAATTGGCTGCGATTGCCGATACCATCGACAAGGCCGCTGTTGAGGGCAACTGTGGCGGCGTCGCCGTTGGCCGCACGCAGGGTGTCGGCAAAGTTGTCGATGAGTTCATCGAGCGCACCCTGGGGTAGCTGACGGTTGGCGGTGACTCGGTCGCGGTAGAGCTCCCAGCGTTGGTCGACTAAACGCTGCAGTTGAGAGCGCGAATCGTCAGACATAGTTGAGCTGACCAGCGGCTCAACTGCATCTTTAAAATCTCCGGCGCGAAACAGATGGATATCCACCTTGAGCCGATCGAGAAGATCGGCAAAGTAGCTTCGTTGAGCCTGTATACCGCTGATTTCTACCCCGCCAAACTGATGGAGAAATACCGCATTGGCGTGGCTGGCCAAAAGATACTGGTATTGGTTGAAGTAATCGGCGCTCGCCACTACCGGTTTGCCGCTGTCGCGAAAACGCAGCAGTGCATTGCCAAGCTCGATAATTTTGGCGATATCAGCGCCCGCAAGACGATCGGTTTGCAGATGGATAGCGGTGATTTGGGGGTTGCTGGCGGCGTGGTCAATAACCGCGATTAACTCGTGCAGCAGAGTTTCTGCGGGGGCCGCATCGGGGGTCATCAATTCGCCAAACGGATCGCTGTAGCTGAGTTGATCTACCAAAAGTCCGGCCGGCGAGATCTTCAGCACGGCGCTCTCTGGCAGACTGAGGGGCGGAGTATTAAATTGTCCGAAAACGGCCAGTAATACAGCGACGGTGACAACGGTCAGCGCAGCGCGTCGCAGCCAGCGCAGTGTTGTGCCAATGGCGCTGAATAGAGCGACTATAAAGTGCCAAATTTTGCTCATGACAGCTCTGCCTCGGTGTGTGTATTCATATGATAGTGGCGGTCTGCCGCCAACGCGCAACGCGCATGGCGATTAAGAACAGTGCTGACACCAGCGTTAGCTCGGCCCAGTCAAGCGGATTGGGTGCGGCACCCGCAAGGCTATTAACCGCAATCATAAAGTAGAGCATCAGCACAAAGCCCAGCCAGATTAGGCCGCGGTTGCTGCCGCCAACAACACTGGGTATGAGTATTGCCAGAGGGAGCTGGGTGAGCAGATAGATGATCCAGGGCGCACCTTGCAGAAAAGCATTTAACGCCAGCGTCGCCATCAGGGTGATATGCAGTGTGAGTACGAGTTTTTGTCCGCGATGAACGGTGATGGCGCGAACAGTAGGGGGCGTGCCGCCTCTCATAGGTTTGCTCCGCTGTTGATAAGTTGCAGTGCCAGTTTCGCTGTGCGCTCGCCTTGGGCGCGGCACAGGGCGCGCTCTTCGCTGCTTAGCGATGGCGCCTCGACATGGCTGGCCCCGTAAGGCGTGCCGCCGCGCTGAGTAGTGTGCAGTGCGGCCTCGCTGTAGGGCAGCCCGGCGATTAACATGCCGTGGTGAAGCAGTGGGATCATCATCGACAGCAGGGTGGACTCTTGACCGCCGTGGAGGCTCGACGTTGAGGCAAATACGCCTGCTGGTTTACCGATTAAGGCACCGTTGGCCCACTGTTCGGCACTGCCATCGAGAAAGTATTTAAGCGCCGCCGCCATATTGCCGAACCGTGTGGGACTGCCTAGCAGCAGTCCTGCACAGCCGGCCAGCTCGCTGTGTGTGCAGTAGAGGTCACCCTGTTCGGGAATGGCGGCCGCGGTCGCTTCGCACTCGGTGGAGATTGCCGGTACTGTGCGCACGCGCACCTCGATACCGGTGACAGCGGCTCCGGCGGCTATCTCCTCTGCCATGCGTGCAACATGGCCGTTGCGGCTGTAATAAAGGACCAGTAAGTAAGGGGCGTCACTCATGATAAAAGGTCCAGGACGTTTTCGGGAGGGCGCCCGACTACGGCGCGTTGGCCGCGCACGGCGATAGGTCGCTCGATCAGTTTGGGGGCAGCGATCATTGCCTCAATGAGGGTGTCGTCGGTTAGGCCAGTATCACTGAGTCCAGCCTGTTTGTAGGCCTCCTCGCCACGACGCAGCAGTTGGCGTGGGCTCATGGATAATTTTTCCAACAGATTGCGCAGCTCCTCTGCGCTGGGCGGTGTCTCAAGGTAGAGCACTAGATCGGGCTCGATACCGTGGTCGCGCAACAGCTGTAATGCCTGGCGCGATTTGGAGCATCGCGGATTGTGGAAGAGGGTAATATCGCTCATCGTTCTCGCCTTGGTTAATTAACTTAGCGGCAGCGGGGGCGCAACTGCCGATTTTGCGCAAGGCTATTGTAGCGACAGTTGTCCAGTGCGACTATGAGTCTGTATGGATTGCTCTGCAAGAAGTAAATGCCCTCGGAGGCGCGTATGTTAACCAGCCTGAAGCAATGGCCGCAATTGCCCCGTTTTAGCCGATTTTTGTTGGCTCGATTTGCCGCAGACGGCGGGCTGCAAAGCGCTGCGGCTTTAACTTACATGAGTCTTTTTGCGATAGTGCCACTGTTAACGGTGGTTTACAGTGCGCTCTCTTTTGTACCGGCGCTGCAGGGCTTAGAGGGAGAGGTAGAGCAGTGGATATACGCCCGCTTTTTGCCCTCCTTTGGTGGCGAAATCAGTGGTTATTTAAGTGAGTTCTCGCGCCAGGCGCGAACGCTCAGCGGCGTGGGTGGGCTGTTTTTGGTGGTGACTGCCTATTTTCTGTTGGTCAATATCGAGGCTAATTTCAACCGCTTGTGGGGTTGCCCGGGTCGGCGGCGCAGCGTTTCAACGTTTATACATTACTGGGCTATTTTAACCCTCAGTCCACTTTTGCTGGGAGCGGCGCTCGGGCTGCGCACCTATTTGGCCTCTTTGCAGCTGTTCAACCTTAACGACGCACTGGGCGGGATCGCTGTTGAGCTATTAGCTCAGTTGCCGCTGTTGCTCGGCTGGGGTGCATTGACGTTAATTTACGCCTTAGTGCCCAACCAATCTGTGAGCTGGCGTCACGCCGCGATTGGCGGTGCTTTTACTGCGCTGGCCTTAGCGCTGGCCAAGGCGCTCTTTACTGCCGCGATGAGCCAGACCGTTTATGCGGCTGTTTACGGCGCCTTCGCGGCTGTGCCGTTGTTTCTTATTTGGATCTACTTGGTTTGGATCATTGTTCTGTTTGGTGCGGAACTAGTCTGGGCGCTAGATAACTTTACTGCGAACAACACAGCGCAAGATGAGTGGCCTGAACTGGCCACTAAATTGTACCTTTTGTGGAGTGGCTGGCAGGCGGGATGCACCGGTGCGCCGAGGCTGCGCCAAAATGCGCCACAAGGCTGCCCTGCTGGTGAGTGGCAACGTTGTCGCAGATGGCTGCTAGAGCGGGGGCTGGTCGCCCAGACAGAGGGTGGTGATTATCTCTTGAGCTGTGCCTTGGGCTCGGTAACAATGGTCGACTTATTTGATTCTGCTGCCAGTTTGGCAACACCCCAGCCAGCACCGTGGCCGCAACCCTTGGCAGCCGCACAACAGCTGTTGATCGGAAATAACCGCGGCTTGTCGAGCCGCAGCTTGGAGCAGCTGTTTATTGCTGCCGGGGCACAGGGTGATTCTCACTAGGAGGTTACATGCCGTTCTTTAAACGCTACTTCGATACATTCTCGACAGCTTTGCCGCTTTTTTTTCTAGCGGCGCTGAGCGCTGCGCTTTTGGGTTGCAGTGCTGGTGACAATGGGCGCCAGCGGTTTGCCACCGACAGCCAAGAGATATTGGATTTTAGCGACCTGCAAGGTCGCGCGGTAGTAGTCAACTACTGGGCAATATGGTGTGCACCCTGCCGCCATGAAATCCCCGAGTTAAACCGCTTGGCAGTAGAAAACTCCGACGAGCTGGTGGTAGTGGGTGTTAACTACGACAAAGTGGCGGGGGATACATTGGCCGATCAGGTGAATGATCTGGGTATTCAATTTGCCACCTTGCTGCGCGATCCCGCCAACCACCTAGGCCACACAGCCAGCGGGGTGCTACCAGAGACGCTGATTGTCACCGCGCAAGGGCAGCTTGGGGAGGTGTTGGTGGGGCCGCAAACTCTGCAAAGCCTGCGCGAAGCCCTGGTGCGTGTTGAGTCAGCTGCCACCGAGCAATTGGATAAATAACAGATAAAGGCTGGAAAATTTCCGGTTATCGCCACATCAGAGGAGAGCAAAAATGGTTTGCAGCGACAAATTTTATATTAATGGCGAATGGGTAGCCCCATTGCCGGGTGCCACTCAGCTGGGCGTTGAAAACCCCGCCACAGAGCAACTGGTGGAGACTATCGCAATGGGCGGTGCCGTCGATGTCGATCGCGCGGTGAGTGCCGCTCGTGCCGCTTTTGCAAGCTATGCCGAGATAAGTGTCGACGAGCGCATTGCGCTGTTTGAGAAAATTCTCGCCGCCTACGCCGAGCGTTCAGAGCAGATGGCGTTGGCTATTTCGACTGAGATGGGTGCGCCGATCTCATTCGCCACTGCTGCCCAAGCTGCCTGCGGGCAGGGCCACCTGATGACCACCTTGGCGGCTCTCAAGGAGTTCTCTTTTGCCCGTCCATTGGGGCGCGCTGAGGTCGTCCGCGAGCCGATAGGTGTCTGTGGTTTTATCACCCCTTGGAACTGGCCGATCAATCAGATTGCCTGCAAGGTGGCACCCGCCTTGGCAGCTGGCTGTACTATGGTGCTCAAACCCAGTGAGATTGCGCCGCTTTCGGCTCTGGTCTGGGCCGAGGTGATGGACGCTGCGGGAGTTCCCGCGGGGGTTTTTAATATGGTCAACGGTGATGGCGTCAATGTGGGCGCTGCATTGGCCAGCCACCCCAATGTCGATATGGTCTCGTTCACTGGTAGTACCCGCGGCGGAGTTGCCGTCGCCAAGGCCGCGGCAGACAGTGTTAAACGAGTTGCTCAAGAGTTGGGGGGAAAATCACCCAATATACTCTTCGCAGACGCCGATCTGCCGGTAGCCGCCAAACAAGCGGTCTTTAATATGATGGAAAACACCGGTCAGTCGTGCAATGCCCCTTCGCGTCTGTTGGTAGAGCAGTCGGTCTACGCCGAGGTGGTCGAGCTGTTAGAGGCGGCTGTAGCCAAAGTAGAGGTGGGCGACCCTGCGGTTGAAGGGCGCCACATCGGGCCGCTCTCAAGCCGTATGCAGTTTGATAAAGTCCAAGGCCTGATACAGACCGGTATTGATGAGGGTGCCAAGTTGCTGGCGGGCGGCACCGGTAGGCCAGACGGCTTTGCGCAGGGATATTTCTGTAAGCCGACTATTTTTGTCGATGTAAATAACGACATGACCATTGCCCGCGAAGAGATCTTTGGCCCAGTGCTAGTGGTTATTCCTTTTGCCGATGAGGCCGAGGCAATCCGTCTTGCCAACGATACTCCGTATGGATTGGCAGCCTATTTCCAAACTAGCGATCCCCAGCGCCAGCGCCGAGTTGCCAGAGCGCTGCGGGCTGGAATGGTGCGCATCAATGGTGCTGGACACGACTTTACCTCACCGTTTGGAGGCTATAAACAGTCTGGCAATGGCCGTGAGTGGGGGGAGTACGGGCTCGAAGACTTCCTCGAGACCAAGGCGATCAGCGGGCTCAGTTAAATCGTGCCCTGGAGCGCAGAAGATAGGGCCTACATGGAGCGCGCTCTGGCTCTGGCTGAGGAAGCCGCTGCGGCTGGAGAGGTCCCGGTTGGCGCGGTATTGGTGCGCGATGGCGAAGTGCTCGGCGAGGGGGCGAATGCTCCTATCGGCGGGTGTGATCCAACTGCGCACGCTGAAGTGATAGCGCTGCGCAATGCGGCGCGTGCGCAAGCCAACTACCGTCTCCCTGGCGCAGTGCTCTACGTGACACTCGAGCCGTGCACTATGTGTGTGGGAGCGCTACTCCACGCCCGTGTAGCCCGGGTAGTTTATGCGGCGCCAGAGCCGCGCGCCGGTGCGCTGCACAGCCAGCTGCAGTTGGCAGAGCTGCCCCACTATAACCACCATATGCAAGTTGAGGGCGGTCTCGAAGCCGAGCGCGCCGGGGAGATGTTGCGCAGTTTTTTTCGCGCGCGGCGTTAATCCGACTATTTTGCGGGTCAGTGATAGCACAGCTGGAGTTTGGCGGGTAAAATAGCCCGCTTTCGATATTGCCCTACCAACACTGATCAGCGAGCATTTGGCCATGATGATTCTTACCGGCGCGCCGGCCCTCTCTGCGTTCCGACGCGAAAAATTGTCTGCACAGTTGCACGCAGCCACCGGCATTGAAATCGAACTAGAGGCGCATTTTCTCCATTTTGCCGACATCGACGGCGCTCTCAGTGAACAGCAGCATGAGGTTCTCGCTCAGCTGTTAACCTACGGCCCACGCCGCGAAACCACGGCATTAGAGGAGGGTGAGCAGTTTATCGTTGTACCGCGACCCGGGACTATCTCGCCGTGGTCGAGTAAAGCGACCGATATTGCGCACAACTGTGGTCTGGCTTGCGTGCTGCGTTTAGAGCGCGGAGTCCGCTACACAGTGTGCGCCGCGCAGCCGCTCAGCGCCGCTCAGCACAGCACCATCGCCGGGTTGCTACACGACCGCATGGTGGAGACAGTCTTGGCTAGCCCCAAACAAGCGGAGCAACTGTTCAGCCGTCAGCAACCTGCAACGCTGACCACTGTCGATATTCTCGGCGGAGGCGCACAGGCCCTGCAGCTGGCTAATGTCGAACTCGGCTTAGCTCTGGCCGATGATGAAATCAGTTATTTAACCGCTAGCTTTGAAGGGCTGGGGCGCAACCCCTCCGACGTTGAATTGATGATGTTTGCCCAGGCTAACTCTGAGCACTGCCGACATAAAATTTTTAACGCCAGCTGGTCTATCGATGGCGAGCAGCAGCCTCACTCGCTGTTTGACATGATCCGCAATACCTACAATCTCGGCGGTGAGAATGTGTTATCGGCGTATTCCGATAACGCAGCGGTTGTTGAAGGCAGTGTCGCTGGGCGCTTCTACCCCAACCCCGACAGTCAGGTGTTTGGCTACAGTGAAGAGCCGATCGATCTGTTGATGAAGGTTGAAACCCACAATCACCCGACAGCGATC